>JBEIRY010000002.1:0-50678 GCA_040375675.1 Thermoleophilales bacterium
CGCCGTCACTTTCGTCTCCCAGGATCAGCTTGGCGAGATGAAGAAGATGACCCGACAGTTGAAGCTCAGCGACGAGCTGCAAGAGGCCATTGGCGACACCCCCCACCAGAGCCACCGCAGCGGCAAGCCAAACGGCGGCGGCAAGCCAAACGGCGGCGGCAACCCGAACCGAGGGCGTCCATCGAAGAAGAAGCGCAGCGGTGGAGGCGGAGGCAACCCGAGCCGAGAACGCTCGTCGAAGAAGAGGCGCAGCGGTAGAGGCGGAGGCAAGGGTCGAAGCGGCGCATCAGCTTCTCGGGCCTGAACAGCGGTAGAGGCCTTCGTTCGATCGACTCCCCGGCATCGCCGCCCGACCGGGCTGGCTGATCGAGGCGGCTGGACCGCCCCACGGCCGGCCGAGCGGGTGCTGATGGAAACTCGGTCGATCAGGTGGTGAAGCGCACTTCGCCACCTCGCGCGGGCGACGAGGTGATGAACCGCTGCCGGGTGTGCTCCGGCTCGCCGACCGGCTCCAGCACGCCGGCCCGGGCGATCGCTCGCATGACGATCTCCATCTCGGCCATCGCGAACGAGAAGCCGATGCAGCGGCGGACGCCGCCGCCGAATGGGATCCAGGTATAGGTGCCCGGCTTGACATCAAGCCAGCGCTCGGGCTTGAACTCGTGCGGCTCGGGGTAGATGTCGGGTCGGCGGTGCACGAGGTAGATGCAGGGGGTGACGATCTCCCCGGGCTCGAAGCGGTAGCCGGCGATCGTCGTCGGCTCGTTGACACTGCGGACGACGAAGTCGAGCACGGGCCTGAGTCGCAGCGCCTCCTGGGCGACCGCCTTCGTGTACTCGGTCTCGTCGGTGAGCGACTCGCGGTGCAGCCGCTCGACTCCGTCGGGAGTGCGGGTCAGCCGTTCGAACGCCCACGCCAATGCAGTCGCTGTCGTCTCGTGGCCGGCGACGATCAGGGTCACGAGCTCGTCGCGGATTTCGACATCGCTCATCGCGTTGCCCTCCTCGTCCCTGGCGGAAAGGAGCATCGAGAGGATGTCGTCGCGCTCCTCGAGGTCGCCCATCGTCCTCCTCTCGGAGATCAGTTCGTAGAGACCGCGGTCGAGCGGTTCGAGCACAGGGCGGTACATCCGCTTGATGAGCGGGTGCCGCGGTCCGATCATCGACGAAGCGACGAGCCTCCATTGCGAGGCGATCCACTCGAGCATCTCCGAGGTCGCCTTCGCGAGGCGGTCGTGCTGGGCGCCGGTCGACTCGGTCCCGAGCACGACTTCGAGGATTACCTCGAGCGCTATCGCCTGGCTGTGTTCCCTGAGCGAGAAGGACTTGCCACGCGGCATCCGTTCGACCTGCTCGGCCGAGATCCGCTCGATCGTCGCCGTCTGGCTCGCCAGCTTCTCGCCGTGGAACGAGGGGAGCAGCAGCCTCCTCTGGCGCATGTGCTCGTCCTCGTCGAGGATCAGCACGGAGTGCTCGCCGAGCGCCGTCGCGAGGATTTCGTTGCCCTTCCCGGCGTGGAGCGCCGTTGCCGGCGCGGTGAATACTTCCTTGACCGCGTCAGGGTGGGCGAGCACGTTCCAACGGTTGCGCTCGAAGTTCAGCTGGAAGACGTCGCCGTGCTTGGCCCGTGCCTGGTCGAGGATCCAGTTCTGGGCGCGGGCGAAGTAATAGGCTTGGACGAGTTTCGGGCTGCGCAGTGCTGGAGGAGGCGGCGTAGGCATCCGGGTCAATTTAGCGGAGACATCTCGACTGCCCAATCAGTGAGAATCGACGCGAAATCGCTTGTCGTCCCTGGTGACCGCGCCGGCAAATAGACCGCAGCGTCTCGCCGCCACGTTGTCCCTCCGGGAGCCACGAAATCTAGAGCCGACGCCCGGATTTGAACCGGGGACCCCTTCATTACGAGTGAAGTGCTCTACCAACTGAGCTACGTCGGCGCGAAGACGCAGAGTAGCGCGGACGCGCGTGATCGCTCGGTCAGTTTGATGAAGGAATCAGGCGTAAGGAGGCGAAGGGATCTGTCGAGGAGAAGCGTGAGCGACGAGAGATTCGACAACTCCGAGCGTGGCGAAGCAAGAGAGCTTCTCCCTGAAGAGCAGCCGACCATGGAGTTCAGGATCACCGGCGAAGTCGGTATCGACTGGCGCGCAACTGCAGTCGGCAACGCATCGCCGCCGGTTCGGATCGTCGGCCGTGCACCTCGCTGGCAGGGTCAGTTTCGCCTGGATCGCTGAGTCGGTCGTCGTCTGAATAGCTAGACGGCGAACTTGTAGCCGAGGCGACGAACCGTCAGCACCAGTTCCGGATTCTGCGGATCGGTCTCGACCTTCTGGCGCAAATTCGAGATGTGCACGTCGCAGGCTCGAACATCGCCTTTGAATTCGGTCTGCCACAGCTCTTCCATGATCTGCCGGCGCGAGTAGACCTCGCCGGGCTTTTCCAGCAGCAGTCGAAGCACCTGAAACTCCGAGCGGGTCAGCTTGACCGGCGCGCCCCTGACCGTGACCGTGTGCCGCGCGAGATCGATCTCTACCTGTCCGGCGGTGAGTTTGGCCGGCGCGCCGGCAGGGCTGGAGGAGCGGTCCAGTTCACGGCGGCGCAGCTGTGCCCGTATCCGACCGGTCAGCTCGCGCAGAGAGAAAGGCTTGGTCACGTAGTCGTCAGCACCTGATTCGAGACCCTCGACCTTGTCGGCCTCTGAGTCCTTCGCGGTCAAGAGGATGATCGGCACCGCGCTGGTCTGGCGAACATCTCGACAGACATCCAGCCCGCTCTTGCCCGGCATCATGATGTCGAGCACCAGAAGATCGAACTCGCCCTCGCCAAGGCGCTCTTCGGCCTCCTCGCCACTGCCAGCTAGTACGACCTCGAATCCCTCTTGCTCGAGGGTGTATCCGGCAGACTCGCGAACCGACTCTTCGTCGTCGACGACCAGGATGCGGGGGCGGTCAGGACTCACGCGACCGGAGTGCTCGCTCTCTCACTGGCTCGCAGGCGGACCCAGAACATGGTCCCTTTGCCCGGCTCGGAGCGAAGGCCGATCTCGCCGCCCATCAGGTCGACCATGCGCTTGGCGATTGCGAGACCGAGTCCGAATCCCTCCACACCGCGGGCGGATTCGCTTCGGTAGAAGCGCTCGAATACGCGTGGCTGATCCTCGGCAGGGATGCCCTTGCCGGTGTCTTCGACCTCCAACCTGACCTCTTCGCCGATTACGCGCAACGCGCGGATCGTAACGACCCCGGGAGGGTCGGTGTTTTTGACAGCGTTCGAAAGCAGGCCGATCAGCACCTGGCGCAGGAGGACGGGATCCCCGCGAGCAACCAGATTGGCCTCGATCTCCTCGCGCAGCTCGAGGCCCTCGGGGGCGCTGACAGCAGCCAGCGACTCGCGTGCAGCCAGCGAGACATCTACCACCTCTCCGGTGTCTCGCTCACGCCCGGCCTCGACGCTTGCCAGCGCAAGCAGCGACTGAGTCAAGCGGGTCATCCGCTCGACATCGGAGTCGAGCCGCTCTAGGAATCGGTCGCGGGCCTCGGGGTCGTCCTTCGCCCCTCCACGCAGTACCTCGATCGTTCCCGAGATTCCGGCAAGCGGATTACGCAGCTCGTGGGCAGCGTTCGAGACGAAGTCACGCTCGGCGCGCTCGCGTTCGAACTCCTCGGTGCGGTCGCGGGCAACCACCAAGACGGCATGTTCTGCCGGGACGGTGCGAGCCTGCACGCCAAAGACGCTCTCATCTATCTGCAGAGCCGGGTCTTCGGCGGATTCGTGCTCGGAGGCTTCGCGAAGCAAGGGGATGAGCGCTGCCGCTGGCTGTCCGTCGCGCGAGAGCTGATGCGCCGCAGGGTTTGAGAAGCGAACTCTTCCCTCCTCACCTACCACCACGACCGCGTCGCTCAGGCCTTCGAGGATCGCCGAGAGGCGATCGCGCTCGGTTGCAAGTGCCGAGAAGCTGCCGCTCAACGCCTCGCGCATCGCATCGAGCGAGCGGGCGAGATCGCCGATCTCGTCACTTCCCCCCGGAGGCAGCGGCGTTCCGAACCTGCCACCTGCCATCCGCTCGGCCGCTCGGGCGAGCCGCTGGACCCTGACCGCGATCAGAGAGGAGACGAGCAGACCGACGAGAATCCCGATTCCGACAGCAGCGCCGAGGGCCTTCAGCCTGTCGGCACGCAGGTCGTCGAAGGCGCGACTCAAGACCGCCGGCGGCTCGGAGCGGGTTACGACCACGCCAGTGACGATGCCGTCGGTATAGATCGGCACTCCCACGACGGTCTCATCTCCCCTGCTCTTTCGGTAGCCGGCACCGCCCTCGGCTGCGGCAATCGCATCCCTGTAGCCCGGAACGCTTTCGATCAAGGCAGATGCACTCGGTGGGGCGATCGTCTCTCCAGAGCTGTCGACCACATAAACATCGAAAGACTCGCCGGCATACTCTGAGACCGCCTCGTTTGCCTGGGTCTGATCGAGTCCGGAAAGCTCTCCTGCAAGCTTGGAAGTGCGGCCGTATGCCAGGTCGGAGGCCTGATCGGAAAGCGTGGTGCCGGCCGAGTTATTGGCGAAGAGATAGACCGCGGCGGCGGTGATGAGCGAAACCGCAACGAAGGCAGCAGCCAGCCAGACCCTGATCCCGATCCTGCGCCCGCGCGGCTTGCCGGGCTCCATGTCGACATTGATTGCCATGGCTCGAAAGCAGTTGTACAGGCACGCCGCCGGCTTGGAGGGAGCCTGCGTGCGCGATCCGTCGAGCAGGAAACAGCTATGCGGTGATCAGCGCGAAAGCAGCGTGCCGAGCCGCAGCCAGAGCGCGTCGAGCGCAAGATCTTCGGAGGCGTTCAGACGAAGGCGGCGGCGAGTGTCGTTGACCAACGCAACTGCATCTGCGGCGCGGCCGGGCGTGAGACCCTCGGCGTCGGCAGCCAGCTCGGCGCCTCTGTCGAGGTTGAAGACGAGATCCGCTCCTCCTCCGGCGACCGCAGCGAGATCCCTGAACCAAGCTGCGCATAAGCCCAGCCCCAGATCCAGTGACTTGGTCCTGACCCGTCGTGCGGTGCGCTTGACCTGGTCTGCTGCATCGGTGCGGAGCTTGCCCTTCTGCCCACCGCGGCCGGTTCCCTCTCCCATCTCCAGCAGTCTTGCCTCCTCCACCGCGGCGGCCTCCTCACCGGTCTCGGTCGCGTAATCGAGCAGAGCACGCCAAGGCTGTGCCGGCTGTGGGTCGACCAAGGCAGCGCGGGCGGCGCCTTCGGCGGCTTGCCTGAGCGAGGCTCCCTCGGCGTCGAGCAACATCTTTGCGAGCTCCAAGTCGCCACCCGAAAGACGGGCCACCGCAACCGCCGCCGGATCGCTCTGATCAGCGCCGAGCCTGGCCACCACCACCTCGGCAGGAAGGGGCGAGAACTCGACCACGCTGCAGCGCGATCCGATCGTGGGAAGGATCAGGTCCTCGGCGGTCGCCAAGAGCAGGAAGTGAGCGAAGTCGCCGGGCTCCTCGAGCGTCTTCAAAAGAGCGTTCTGGCTTTCCTCGCGCATCGCCTCGGCCTCACAGATCACGAATACCCTGCGCGAGCCCTCTGCCGGGCGCAATGCGGCACCGCGGATCACATCCTCGCGGATGCCCTCTACGAGGTGCGTCGCACCCGCTGGCTCTACCCAAACGAGGTCAGGATGAGGCGAAGGGTGGCGCATCACCCGTCGGCGTACGCCATCGGGGTCGTCGCTGCCCTCGGCCAGCAACTCGGCAGCGAAGGTCCGCGCCGCCTCGCGCTTGCCCGATCCATTAGGCCCGACGAAGAGATACGCATGAGCGGGGCCCGACTCCAGCGCTGCAGTCAAAGAGGCGGTCGCCCGGGGCTGCCCCGAGGCAAGAGAGCCGAAGACCTCAGCACTCAACGGTCTGCCACCCGGAGGCGCGCCACTTCGACCTCTGCCATGACATCGACGGCGATTTCCTCTTGCGAGCGGTTGGCATCGACCACATGGATACGGTCTGGCTCTGAATCGGCAAGCAGCCGATAGCCGTCGGCAACGGCACGCTGAAAGTCGAGTCCTTCGTTTTCGAAGCGATCGCCGCCGTCGGTGCGGCCACCGGCCACCTCGGGATCGATCTCCAGGTAGATGGTGAGATCAGGCCAGAGTCCACCCGTTGCGATCTCGCAAGCCTGGCGTGTCTGCTCGACTCCGAGTCCGCGGGCAAGGCCTTGGTAGGCAACGGTCGAATCAGAGAAGCGGTCGCAGACCACGACCTTGCCGGCCTCGAGCGCCGGACGGATCACTTCGGCCACGACCTGAGCGCGCGCCGAGCAAAAGAGCATCAGCTCTGCCAGAGGGTCGAGCGGCAGGTCGGGGTCGATCAGGATCTCGCGCATCTGCTCGGCGGCCGCTGCGCCGCCCGGCTCGCGCACCCGCAGCGCGGTATCTCCGAGCGCATCGGCCAGCAACCCGGCTTGGGTGGTCTTGCCACAACCATCTATTCCCTCGAGCGAGACGAACACTTGTCGGCAGGCTATCCGCGCGGGCCGTCGGTGGGGCCCGCCGTGACAGCGCTACTTCTTACTGGACTTGGTCGCCCGCTTCTTGCGGGTCTTCGAAGTAGAGCTGGACTTGGCCTTGGTCGTTTTGCCCTTGCCGCCGGTGCCTTTGCGGGTGCCGGCTTTGCGGACGGTGGTTGCAGCAGCTTGGGCGGCGATCTTCTCTGCCTCGGCTGCTGCCACTCCCTCGAGCTTTTCCTCACCTGCCTTCTCGGCAGCCTTCTTGGCTGCCCTCGCCGCCTCACGCTCGGCGCGGCGGCGCTTCATCTCGGCCATCGAGGGGCACTCGTCGTTCAGGCAGAGCTTCCAGGGACGACCCCGGAAAGGCACCACCTGCAACCGGGGAGTGCGCCCGCAGATCGAGCAGGTCTCTTCTATTCGGTAGAGGCCGCGGACCTTCTGAGGCAACGGGAAGGTCTGATCGCAGCTGTCGGGTGAATCAGGGTTCTCGCCGTCCCAGCCGTTGCATCCGACGAACCTCTTGCCGGACTTCTTGGAGCGGATGATCCGCAGCATGTTCGGCGCGCCGTCTTCGTCTTTGCGGTCGGCCTCTCGACAGACGATGCACGGACCGAGCACTCGATCTTCGTCCATGCCCTTCCAGACGAGCTTCGCAAACTCACCCCACTTCGAGCCCTCCTCCTCGCCCATCAGGTCACCGCCCATCTCGTCATAGGAGGAGCGGAGCATGTCGCGCGAAACCTCGACCACCTTGTCCTTGGTCGTCGCACCTGCAGCGATCTGATCCATCTCGGACTCCATCTCGGCGGTCATCTCGGGAGTAGCCATGCGGGGGACGAAGTTCTTGAACGCCTCGTACATCGCAATACCGGTCTCCGACGGCTTCGGCGGGTTGTCGTAGACGTATCCGCGGTCGTAGAGCTTCTGGATGATGTCGGCGCGGGTCGCCTTGGTGCCGAGGCCGCGCTCTTCCATCATCTCGATCAACTTGCCCTGACTGACCCTGCCAGGAGGTGGTGTCTCCTTGCCTTCGAGCATCGGCTCGCCCTCGAGCAAGAGCTCCTGACCCTCCTCGAGCTTCGGGATCTCCTCATCGGCTTTGCGGGCGTAGGTGTAGATCGCGGCGAAGCCGGGATCTACCACCACCGAGCCGCGGACGAAGTACACCTCCGGATCGCGGTCGCCAACCTTGGCGACGGTTCCCGAAGCAGTCTGGATGTTCGCCCGTGTGCCCTCGCTGATCATCGGCGGGCAAAAAGTCGCGAGGAACCGCCTGGCGATCAACTCGTAGACCTTCCGGTGCTGGTCGCTTCGCGCCTCGAGCCTCGACGGATTGACCGCCTGGGTCGGGTGGATGGGCGGATGGTCGGTCGTCTCCTTCTTGCCCCGGGTCGGAGTGAGGGCGCCTGAGAGCATCTCCTTTGCTGCAGAGAAGTCCGGAATGGCGACCAGCTCGTTGACCAGTGAACGCACATCCAGCGAGGGCGGGTAGACGGTGTTGTCGGTGCGGGGGTACGAGACGTAGCCGTCCATGTAGAGGTCCTCGGCGATACGCATCGCGCGCGAGGGCGTAATCCCGAGCCGGTTGGACGCATCGGTCGTGAAGGCGGTGGTGTTGAGGGGGGTCGGCGGCTTTCGGGTCTGACGGCGCGACTTCAGCTCGATCACTGTGCCCGGGCTTGCGGTGTTGGCGACCGCAGCCTTTGCCTCGGCCTCGTCCCAGAAGCGATCGGTCGAGTGCTCTGCGACGAAGCTGCCGTCGGGATGCGCAAAGCGGGCGCTCACCTCCCAGTAGGGCTCGGGAACGTGAGCGCGTCGCTCCATCTCGCGCTCGACGATCAGTCCAAGAGTGGGGCTTTGAACGCGACCGACCGAGAGGAAATTAGAACCGAACCGACGCGTCGCCATCGAAACCGCACGGGTCAAGGTTGCCCCCCAGATCAGATCGATGTCCTGCCGAGCCTCTCCGGCCTTTGCGAGCGGCATCGAGAGCTCGTCGAGGTTGCTGAACGCACGATCTACCTCCTCTTTGGTCAAGGCCGAGTAACGGGCGCGAGTGACCTTGCCCTCCACCTCGGGGCGAACCTCGAGAACCAGATTGAGGGCTTCGAGACCGATCAGCTCACCCTCGCGGTCGTAGTCGGTTGCGATCACCACGCTCTCGGCATCGCCTGCGACCTTCTGGAGCGCGCGGACCACATTCTTGTCGCGCGGCTCGACGATCAACTCTGCGTCGATCAGATCGCGCGGATCGGTCTTTTGCCAGTTCGAGTAACTCTCTGGAAAGGCGGGAGACACCACGTGGCCCTTGAGGCCGATCGCAAGCTGCTGCTCCCCACCCTGGCTCCAGGTGTAGAACGGCGTCTTGTACGAGGCTGACTCTTTGGCCTCGCCGTCGCTCAGGATCGCGGAGATCTTCTTGGCGGAGTTGTTCTTTTCGGTGATGATCAGTCGCATCGCTACCTCTGCTCGCTCACAAGCTCAATTTGGTGCCCGGGGAATTTCTCCCCTGACGGGGCGAGACCGTAGCAGGCAGACCGATCCGCGCCGAGGAATTGCCGCGAAGCGCGGAAGACGAGAGTGCTCATAGAGCGAGTGCGGATCGAAGCGAAGCAACAGCCTGATCGGTCCGCTCGCCGAGGTGGAGCCACTCGATCTCTCCTTCGCGATCGACGAGCACGACCACGATCCGATCGGTGTCATCGACGCCGAGTGCACGGGTGACGCGACCAACATCGGTGTAGGTGGTGAGCGTGTGAGCCCGGGTCTTAGGGTCGGGAATCGCAGCCGTCATGGCGCCATCGATCCTGTGGCGAAACGGCCCAAAGCGACGGGAAATCACCGACACCTCGTAGGTGACGAGCTTCGGATCGGCCTCTTCCAAGCGGCCAAACTCTGGAACCCAAGTATCGACATCTGCCTGCTGCTCGCGCAGAAACGCAACAGCGAGGAGATTCCGGCTTTCTTCTAGGTCGCGGGGAATCACGAGCTTCTCGCCTTCGAGCGAACGAACCTTCATCTCCGGCAGATATGGCTTGTCTCTCATCGCAACAAGGGTAGGGAGTCAGACGATCCGGCTGGTCGGGATGGCGGCGAGCCCAGACAAGCCTCTAAACTCGCACTCCATGCCCGCGCAAGCCTATGCCGGAAAAGAGTGCGTCTGCCAGTTCCGCAAGGGGATCTGTGATCAGACCTGCGTCAAAGACATGCAGGAGACGCCGGTCTATATCGCCTGCCTTCGACTCAAAGGCCGCAAGTGCCTGGTGGTGGGCGGCGGCGACATCGGTCTCGAGAAGATCGAAGGCCTGTTGGCCTGCAGCGGCGATGTGCATCTAGTCGCACCCGAGGCCTGCCCGGCGGTCGAGGAACTGGCCGAAGAGGGTTCGATCACCTGGGATCGCAAGGTCTACGAGCCGTCTGACCTCGAAGGCTCCTTCATGGTGATCGCCGCAACCAACGACAGCGAAGTCAACATCGGCATCTACGACGAAGCCGAAAAGCGTGCGATGCTCGCCAACGTGGTCGACGTGCCACCGCTTTGCAATTTCATCCTGCCGGCGATCGTCAGAACCGGATCGCTTGCGATTGCCATCTCAACCCAGGGGGCCTCACCCGCGCTTGCAAAGCGGATGAAGCGCGAGATCGCCGAGACCTTCGGTGAGCCCTACGCAGAACTCGCGATCGTGCTCAACGAGGCGCGCGGTTGGGCCAAGTCGACCCTTCCGACCTATCAGGACCGCAAGGCATTCTTCGAAGAGATAGTCAACGGCGACCCCGACCCGATCGAGTTGATGCGGGACGGAAATCGCGACGAGATCGATTCGATCATCGAGGCGGCGAAGGAAAAGCACGCCGCCGAAGTAGCAAGCGCCTGATCGGCTAACCCGCAGACTCCCTCTCTTTGGCAGCGCGGTAGCGATCGAGTGCCTCCTCGCGGGCCTGTTTGTGGTCGACCATCTGCTCGGGGTAGTCGCGCCCGATCACGCAACCGCAAGCCTCCTGCTCCTCGACTGACATGCGGGAGGGCTCGGCCAGATACTTGTCGGGGACCTCGGCCAACTCGGGGACATACCGGCGAACGTAGGTGCCCTCCGGGTCGTAGCGCTCCTGGTGCAGCGCCGGATTGAAGATCCGCTTGAAGGCAGGCTGCGGGTCGGTGCCGACCGAGGCGATCCACTGCCAGTTGCCGTTGTTGTTGGCCTCGTCGCCGTCGACCAGGTAGCGCATGAAGTGCTCTTCTCCCATCCGCCAGTCGATCCCCAGGTCCTTGGTCAAAAACGATCCAACCACCAACCGAGCGCGGTTGTGCATCCAGCCCTCCGTGAGCAGTTGGCGCATTCCTGCATCGACCAGCGGAAAGCCAGTACGCCCTTCGGTCCAGGCAACGAACGCCTTCTTGTCCTTGGACCAACCGAAACCCTTCCGGTAGCGCGGCTGAAACTCGGTCGTCCGGTTGTCAGGGAAGTGGTAGAGCACATGCGAGTAGAAATCCCGCCAGCAGAGCTGTCGGCGATAGGCCTCTGGGCCCTCGCCCGAGGGAAGGGCATCCTCGATCTGGCGCGGCGAGATCGTGCCGAAGTGGAGGTGTGGTGAAAGCCGCGAGGTCAGATCTTGGCCAAGCGCGTCGTGGATCTCGGTGTAGAGCGAGACGCCTTCAGAGAGGAACCTCTCGAAAAGCCGGTGAGCCTCCCTCTCCCCACCAGCCGGAGGATCGGCGAGCGTTTGCTCGAGTTTCAACTTGGCGAGCGTCGGGATGGGAGCGGGTTTTGGAACACCCGCAGGCTGCGATGCCTTCTTCGGGGGCGGCAAGACCTCGCGGCGAGGGACCTGGACCCAATTCCGGAAGAAGGGAGTGAAAACCGTGTACGGCTTGCCCTTCTGGGTTGCGATCGGTCGGACATCGACGGTGTCTGTGCCGTCGTGGGCGATCAGCTCGACCCCCTTTCCCTCCAGCGCAGCGCGAACCAACTCACCTCGCTCCCTCGCATACGGGGTGAGGTCGCGGGAGAAGTGCAACTCGGTTGCACCAACGGCCTCGACGAACTTCGGGATCTCTGCCTCGGGCCGTCCACGAAGCATGTGAAGGGTGCTCCCGATCTTCTCGAGTGATTCGCGCAGCTCCGACAGGCACTCCAACATGAACTGGGTGCGGGGACCAGAGGCGAAGCGACCGTGGATCAGGCGGTCGTCGAGACAGAAGACAGGTGCAACCTCCCCACGCTCGATCGCCGCGGTGAGCGCCGGATGATCGGCAACGCGCAGATCACGCCTGAACCAGACGACTGAAACGGTCATATAGGCGAGCCTATAAGCCTCCCTATATGTAGGGTCGGCCCGTGGTGGAGCCTCCCTATATGTAGGGTCGGCTCAGGCGGCAGGGACGACGAATCCCGCAATTGCAGCGAACTGCAGAATCGCTGCTGCTACCACCAGAAGGTGGAACACCTCGTGGTAGCCGAACACCCCTGGCTTGGGATTGGGCCTTTTGGCGGCATAGATCACGGCACCGATCAGATAGAGAGCACCGCCTGCCAACAACAAAGTGGTGCCGCCAACTCCGAGAGACGACGCCATCTCAGGGAAGGGGATAGCTGCCGCAACCCCGACGCAGACATAGATCACGACCCGCAAGACCTTGGGGGCGTTTATCCAGACGAGGTTGAAGAGGATCCCGGCCAGAGCAATCGCCCAGAGGACGATCAAGACCACCATCGCCGAGCGGCCCTCCAGGACGAGCAGGGCAATGGGTGTGTAGGTCGCGGCGATGAAGACGAGGATCATCGTGTGATCGAGCCGCCGCATCCACTGACGGGCCGAAGGCTTCTTCCAGTCGACCCGGTGATAGACGGTGCTGACACCGAAGAGGCCGAGTAGGCCGAGTAAATAGATTCCGATGGCGAGCCGAGGCTCACCGGGAGAAGCGACGACCAGCAAGACGACCCCTGCAATCAGGAAGGCGAAGAAGGCCCACGTATGGGAGACGCCGCGAAGACGCGGCTTGGCCGCCGCGATTGCCTCGGCGATCTTCTCGCCGGCCTCAGAGGCGGCCTCTCTGGCGGCCTCGGTTGCCTCCGAGATCTTCTCGCCGGCAACACCGGCGGCATCGGAAATCCTCTCGGTTGCATCGCCGGCGACCTCGACGATCCGGTCGCCAGCAACCTCAGCTGCATCAGCGATCTTTTCCCCAGCTGCCTCGGCGGCCTCCCTTGCAGCCCGCGCCGGACCGGTTACGGGATCAGGAAAACGCTCGGGAGAATCTCCAAATTGCGCCAACGTTCTGCCAAAGATAGTGGGCCGAGGCCCTTGGGTCGCTAGATTCGCAAGACGGTCAAATCAGAGGGGCTGAAGTCGTGCAAGGTCCCTCCCTTTAAAGAACTTTTACGTCCGGCTCAGGCGGGATATTGATCGGCCCACCCAGGCATCTATCGAGAGGAGAAAACAAATGGCCAGGGCAGCTTCGAAGTCCCAGAACACAGCAACCAACGAGGGCCTGGCCATCGAACGGAGATTCTCCACCGATGGCACCCATCCCTTCGACGAGATCGAATGGGAGATGCGAGACGCGATCATCGGCGACCCCGCCGATCCCGCCTTCGAGCAGCGAGAGGTCGAGTTCCCCAAGACTTGGACCCAGAACGCCACCAACATCGTGGCCCAGAAGTACTTCCGCGGCCAGCTCGGATCCCCGGATCGCGAGAGCTCGGTCAAGGAGATGGTCGGACGCGTTGCCGGAACGATCGCCCAGTGGGGACGCGACGGTGGCTACTTCGCCAGCGACGAAGACGCTGATGCCTTCGAGGCCGAGCTGACCTCGATCCTGGTCAACCAACGTGCAGCTTTCAACTCACCGGTCTGGTTCAACGTCGGGTTCGAAGAGAACCCTCAGTGCTCGGCCTGCTTCATCCTCTCGGTCGAAGACACGATGGAGTCGATCCTTGGCTGGAACACCAAGGAGGGCACGATCTTCCGCGGGGGTTCGGGTTCGGGAATCAACCTCTCCAACATTCGCGGCTCGGTCGAGCCCCTCTCCAAGGGTGGGCTCGCCTCCGGTCCCGTCAGCTTCATGCGCGGTGCCGACTCCTGGGCCGGCACGATCAAGTCGGGCGGCAAGACCCGGCGCGCAGCCAAGATGGTCGTGCTGGATATCGACCATCCGGATATCGAGGACTTCGTCTGGTGCAAGGCCCGCGAGGAGGACAAGGCCCAGGCGCTGGCCGATGCCGGCTTCGACATGTCGATCGACGGCGAGGGCTTCACCTCGATCCAGTACCAGAACGCCAACAACTCGGTTCGCGTTACCGACGACTTCATGGACGCTGCCGAGAAGAAGGCTGATTGGGACCTGGTTGCCCGCGATGGCGGTGCAGTAACCAAGACCCTGCCCGCCGAAGAGCTGATGAATCAGGTCGCAGAAGCCGCTTGGCGCTGCGCGGATCCGGGCATCCAGTACGACACGACGATCAACCGCTGGCACACCTGCCCGGAGTCGGGTCGGATCAACGCATCCAACCCCTGCTCCGAGTACATGCACGTGGACGACTCGGCCTGCAACCTGGCCTCGATCAACCTGATGAAGTTCCGCAACGAGGATGGAACCTTCATGGTGGACGACTTCCGTCACACCGTGGACATCCTTTTCCTGGCTCAGGAGATCGTGGTGGGACCATCGAGCTATCCGACCGAGGACATCGGCAAGAACGCCCGCGCGTTCCGCCAGCTGGGACTCGGCTACGCAAACCTCGGCGCGCTTTTGATGTCGAACGGCCTGCCGTACGACTCCGATGAGGGTCGAGCGATGGCTGGTGCGATCACCGCATTGATGACCGGACGCGGTTACCGCCGCTCAGCCGAAATCGCCGATGCGATCGGTCCATACGACGCCTACGAGCAGAACCGCGAAGCACACAACAGCGTGATGCGGATGCATCGCGATGCTTCATACGAACTGAGCGAGGACCTGATCGAAGAGAACCTGCTCACCGCTGCCCGCGAAAGCTGGGACGAGGCGGTCGAGCTGGGCGAAGACCACGGATACCGCAACGCTCAGGCAACGGTGCTTGCCCCCACGGGAACGATCAGCTTCCTGATGGACTGCGACACCACGGGTATCGAGCCTGACTTCTCACTGGTCAAGTTCAAGGAACTCGTAGGTGGTGGCCAGATGACGATCGTCAACGGTTCGGTACCGCTGGCGCTCGAGACTCTCGGCTACACGCAGGCTGAGATCGAGCAGATCGAAGCCCACATCAACGAGCACAACACGATCGTCGGTGCCCCGGGCCTGAAGCCCGAACACCTCGAGGTGTTCGACGTCGCGGTCGGGGAGCGTTCCATCTCCCACACCGGACATATAGACATGATGGCTGCAACCCAGCCATTCATCTCGGGCGCGATCTCCAAGACGGTCAACCTGCCGGAGACGGCCACAGTCGAAGACATCGCCGAGGCCTACACCTACGGTTGGAAGCAGGGTCTGAAGGCACTGGCTATCTACCGCGACGGCTCGAAGACCGCTCAGGCGCTCCGCACATCCGACAAGGACGAGGCGGAAGACGGAACGGATGCAGTGGCTGAGCCGGTTCGCACCCGGATGCCGAACGAGCGCCAGTCGATCACCCACAAGTTCAACATCGGCCAGCAGGAGGGCTACATCACTGCAGGCATGTACGGGGACGGCTCGCTCGGCGAGATCTTCCTCACCGATGTCGGCAAGGAAGGCTCGACGATCAAGGGCATGATGAACGCGTTCGCGACCGCGATCTCGATCGGTCTGCAGTACGGAGTGCCGCTCGAGGTGTTCGTGAACAAGTTCAGCTACGTGCGCTTCGAGCCGGAGGGAATCACCCGCAACCCGGAGATTCCATTCGCCAAGTCGCTGCCTGACTACATCATGCGCTGGCTCGCCAGTCGCTTCGTCACCGACTACGACTATCTGGAGGGACTCGGCATCTTGACCGAAGAGGTCAGGCGTCGTCGCGAGGCCCAGCAGGCTCTGCCGATCGGCGATACCGCCGGCCCGGCTAACGGAAACGGTGACAACGGCGGGTCGAGCAACGGTGGAAACGGTGCCGTAGAGGCGTCAGCCGACACTGCGGAGGCGACTCCGGCCGCGGCTGCTCTGACCGACACGCCCCCGGTAGTCCCGGCCAAGATGGAAGGTCTGGAGTTGGGACCGGCATGTGACCAGTGCGGAGGCATGATGCAGCGCACCGGCTCCTGCTACACCTGCCCCAGCTGCGGCAACAACACCGGCTGCGGCTGAGCCAAACCGGTTGAGAAAGCCGATTAGGTACACGAACGGGGCGGGAGACCGCCCCGTTCGCTAAGGTTTCGACATCGTGACCCGCTCGACCAAGACCAAGACAGCCCTCGCCACCGCAGTGGCAGCGGCGCTCGTGATCCTTCCGGCTTGTGGCTCCCAGCCCGCCGTGTGTGAGAAAGAGGACGCATTGAGCAGCGCGGTCAACAAGCTCGGAAGCGCTATCACCTCAGCCAACCCGTCTCAGATCCAGTCGGCCGGACAAGAAGTTCAGACCGACGCCAATGCTCTCGTAACTTCTGCCCAGAACACCTATCCGGGGCAGACCGCCGAGGTCAAGTCGTCGGTCCAGAGTCTCACCCAAGACATCAACAACTTCGCCAACAGCTCCGACAAGACCACCGCTGCCATCGGGCTGGTCGCCTCGCTCAGTCAGGTCAAGAGCGCCTTCCAAGGCCTCAAGACCAAGTACCAGGGCAGTTGCGGCTGAGCCGAACGGCCACCGGAAAGCATCGAGATCTCCAAGGCCCGGTCAGACCGGGCCTTTTCATTGGCTCAGCGCGGTCCCCAGACCAACTTGTTACCGAGCAACTCGCTGACCGTGACCAACTTGTAGCCACGGCCTTTCAGTGACGAGATGATCGAGGGGAGTGCGGCGATCGTCTGTGAGCGGGTACCGCCTCCGTCGTGCATCAAGACGATCGAGCCCGAGCTGGCCGAGGCTCCAACCGAGGAGATGTGGCTCGATCCAGGCATGCTCCAGTCCATCGTGTCGCGATCCCAGTTGACCGTGGTCATTCCGTTCGACTTGGCGGCCGAGATCACGCCGCTGTTGACCGCCCCGTAGGGCGGGCGGAAGGAGCAAGGCTTGAACCCGCTCGCCTTCTGGACGGCCTTGTTCGTGGCCTTGAGGCTCGAGTAGCCGGGATACATCTCGTGGTGAAGCGAGTGGTTGCCGATCTCGAATCCCTGCCTGACCATCTTGCGAAGCAGCTTGGCGCCGCTCGGCACCTGCTCGCCGATCACGAAGAAGGTCCCCTTGACCTTGCGATCGCGCAAGATCTTCATGACGGAAGAGGTGTAACTGCTCGGACCATCGTCGAAGGTGAGGGCAACGCGCTTGTGCTTGCGGGAGCCGTTCAGCACGAGCCCCTTGTTGCGCGGCTTGCAGGCCTCTACATAAGGCTCGACGAACTCACGCTTGAGCCAGCGGGCATCTGGCGCCAAGTCGGCGCACGCTGTGGGATCACAGTCGGGAAGGCCCGCGTACGAGGTCGCAGCGCGCCAGTTGTACTTGGCCGCCGTGAACCCGAAGGTCTCTAGCGGGGCCTGGGCGATGAAACTCCGCGTATTGGGACGGGTCAACTTGCTCTCGATCTTGTGCTTGCTGACCGCCAGACCTGCATCGTTGAGCTTGGAGACCACCATCTCGTTGCCTTCTGCGCCATCGAGTTTGTGGCGAATACAGATCCGGCTGGTATCGCCTCCCTGCTTGACCTCCACGCAGACATATGAGGTTCCGACATCGAGCGTGTCAGGAGATCCGTCGAGATCAGGTGTTCCCCACTCACCGGAGGTCCGCACCTCGATGATCGCGTCCTTGCCCTGCTGGGTGATCTCGGCGCGAGTGATGTCGAGCGGGCCGGCGACATCATTTGCATCGGTGACAGGTTTTGCCGGAGCGACGCCGGCAGCAGCAAGTCCCAACACCAGCGCCGCAGCCAAAGCTGCGAATGCAACCAGGTACCTGAGGCTGGATTTGTCTTTCAAAGAGGGGGTAGTCGGCATTTGCATCACCCACCGTATAACCCAAAAGGGCGACGTTCGGAGCGGCTGGCATGATGACAGGCGTGAGCGCAGTCGCAGACAAGCTCCTCGAGGGCCTTACCAATGCCGCGCTGATGGCGTGGGAGGTGTGGTGGGCGCTCGTTCTGGGCTTTGCGATCTCGGCGATCGTTCAGGCGTGGATCCCGCGTGAGCGGGTAGAGAAAGCCCTGGCTGGCGGCGGTGCAGGCGCAATCAGCAAGGCAACCGCGTTGGGTGCCGCGTCATCTTCGTGCTCATACGCAGCAATCGCAATCGCAAGATCGCTGTTTGCCAAGGGCGCCTCGGCGGTCACTGCCTTGGCTTTCCAGTTCGCCTCGACCAACCTGGTCTGGGAGATCGGTCTCGTGCTGTGGGTGCTTCTCGGCTGGCAGTTCACCTTGGCCGAGTACCTGGGAGGGATCCTGATGATCATCCTGATCGCCGCGCTGCTGCGGCTCTTCATCTCACCCAAGCTCGAGGAGGTCGCCCGCAAAAACGCCGAGGCCGCCGCTCCCGGCCACCAACACCACATGGCGGGGTCTGAGCTGCCTTTGAAAGAGCGCCTCCGCTCGGCCGACGCCTGGTCGGATGTGGCCCACAACTTCCGCGGCGACTGGCAGATGCTCTGGAAGGAGATCGTGATCGGCTTCCTGCTCGCCGGGTATATCGCTCTGCTTGGGCAGGACTTCTTCAACGGGCTCTTCTTGGTGGGCGAGACGGGCTTCTGGCCGACGCTGTGGAACGTGATCGTCGGACCCTTGATCGCAGTCGCGAGCTTCGTCTGCTCGATCGGCAACATCCCTCTGGCAGCGGTGCTCTGGTCGGGAGGAATCTCGTTTGCCGGAGTGCTCGCCTTCATCTTCGCCGACCTGATCGTCTTTCCGATCATCCTCGCCTACCGCAAGTACTACGGCTGGAAGTTCACAGTGCGGATAGTCGCCCTGATGTTCGTGACCATGGTGCTCGCCGCTCTTGCGATCGACGGCTTGTTCAGCGTCGCGGGCATTATCCCGACCGACCGCCCCTCGACCGAGGAGGTCTTCGGGATGGTGAAATTCGACTACAAAGCGATCCTCAACATCATCGCGCTGGTGGTGTTCGCGGTCATGATCGCGATGACCGTTCGGCGCGGCGCCACCGATCCCGTCTGCGGAATGAAGGTCGACAAGGCCAAGGGGATCAAGCTCGAGACCGACTCCGGCACCGTCTTCTTCTGCTCCGAGCACTGCCGCAAGCAGTACGAGGCGGAACCCGAGCGGTTCGGGTAAAGCTCCGGTCCTTCAAGAGTCAGAGCCGACAGCAGTTGAGCGCTGCTACCGGTACGGCGCGCTAGCGCGGTCCACCCATCAGGTAGGGAACCTTGCCCAGTGTCTTGCGGTTGCCGGTGCCGCGATGCTCCTCCACCCACGCACCCGGACCAACCTCGAAATAAAACGGATACTCCATCCTGCGCATATCCCAGTGCCACTCTGCAGGCCCGGTGACGAAGTGATTGAACTCGGTCTCGAAGTTGACGCCGTGAACCCCACTGGGTCTCTCGTACCACAAGCTGTTCCAAGTCGGCTTGGAGTCCATCGGCCGTACGCCGACATACCGAGGTTCTCCGCCACTTCTAGCCAGCTGATTCACCCAGTAATCGCACTCGGCAGGCGAGGCCGCTCGGGCAGAGCGGGGGGCCGGCTCGCGTGGACAAACCTTGACCCGGTGGATGTTCTGCTGGACCGAATACCACTTGTGATCCGGGAAGGAATCGGGGTTGGAGGCCTGCAGAGCCGAGGTCTTGCCATACGAATTCATCGCGTTGGCGAGCTTGACTACCCCGGAGTACCTGATCGGGAAGAACACAGTCCCAAGGGCATGATTGGCGACGATATGCGCCTTGCTGTCAGGCGCTCCCCGGTAGAGAATCTCGCCTTTGTTCAGACGCGGAAGGAGCATCCGCTTGGCGGTCGAAGCGACCGAGTACTCGCCGGTTCCGTAGATCTCTTCCTGAACTCTCCGCTGCAAGCTCTGTGCGACGGTTGGCTGATTCTTCAGGCCCTCTGCCAGTGGCTTGATGAAGCCGTAGGCATCGAGCACGTCAACGTAGTAGTCGACGAAGAAGTTCTGGGAGGCCGCCAGCTGGCGGGTCACGACCGGCGCGGTCTTCGCGTTCAACTGCCCCGGATTGGCCTCGGCCTGTTCATCCTGAAGCCTCTTGTTGAGAAGCCAAGCTGCATAGGCCAGACCGTTTTCTCCTCCGCGATCCTCAGTGCCGGTGAACTCCGCCCCAGTAAGTTCGACGTTGCTCGAGGTGAGGTCTGCCTGAGTGATCAGCTCCTGCTTCCAGCCGGTGACAGCTAGCTTGACGCTCTTGACGCCTCCATTTACTCCCTGGCAGGTCGTCCTCTTCATCGCCGACTGTTCCATGCAGACTGCGATCCTCTCCCATGCCTTCAGCGCCTTTCGACCGTTCAGCGCCTCCGGCCGAAGCGCGCTGATGTACCCGTCGAGCACCGTTGTGTCGAGGGTTCGCTGCAGCAACTGCAATCGAGCGGTGGTCTCTTTATGGTGCTGCTCGATCTGAGCAGACAACTGACGAACCTCTTTGAGGATGGCGCGGATGTTGTCCGAATCGCTGGCGAGACAGGGCTGGCCGACATCGATGTTCTTGAGACAGGTCTTGAACTTGCTGAAGGCGTCAAAGCCCGTCTTGAGGATGGCCAGCGGCGCGGCCGCCGCACGGGCGGAGGGGTTTGGAGGATTGTCAGCAGCCGCCGATCCGATTGGAACGACCAACGCGACCAGCACGGCTGTCGCTCCGACAATGACTCTTCCCCTGCGCCACATGACTGATCGGCAATCTATCAGCAGTTTGAGCTGGTCAGCCAATCGGGCGGCAACTCAGCCCACCGTCACTCGCACGCGTCGCACAGCTGAAGCACCGCCGAGATACGGATAAACACCCTGATCTTTCACCACCGCTCGGAGTTCGTAGATGATCGTGACCGAGGTCGCCCGGAAGCAGTAGCGGTAGGTCATTTCGCCGTCCAGCCGGGTGACAACATCGCCAAAGGTCATCCAGCGGGCAGAGCCCTTGGCTCGCCCCTGCAGGCCGACCACTACACCGGAGTTCTGCGGACCTGGCACCGAACCACGGATCTCGATGCAGCCCCCGCCCTTCAGCCGAGTACGGCTCAAGTGGATGACCGGTCGGGTCCGAACTCGAACGCTTACCTCACGAACCCAGATGACCGAACCGGATCGCTGGATCAAACGCAGCTCACGAGATGGGCCGGCGCCCAACTTCATCGCGAACCTGCCGTCGGCACCGCTGCGCATCTCTGCAAGCTCACGAAAGGCAGCCGAGGATCCCAACGATCTCTCCTGCACGCAGATCACGGCACCCGAAACAGGTGCTCCTGCGGATGAGGTAACCCTTCCCATCAGGTCAGGCGAGGTCCCGTAATCGAGTACTGGACTCTGATCGAGGCCTGGGCCTATTCCGGCCTTGAGCGAAGTTGCACCGAGCAATGAGCTCGGGCAAGAGTTATCGACCTGGATCGAAGTCGACTCGCAGGTGCGATTGGCATCAGCAAGCCCGGACGATGAGACATCGGAGGCGCAGACCTCGACCCGATTGGTGCCATTTACGAATGGCGATGCCTCGGTATCTAGGGCCACCGCCTCGTTGGAGTCCTTCGGGCAAGGCGAATACCCGCTGAAGGTGCCGGTCCGAGGCTCGAGGCATCCCGAACCAGAACGGGACTCCACCACTACCCCGTTGACCAGAACCTCGACTCGATGTACACCGGACTCTCCATCTGTCGCGTCGATCCGTACGAAGGTTTCACCGGCCTTCAGCCCCTCGGACATCAGCGGACCAGACAGCTGGATCTTCGGTGCCACTCGATCGGCGACCGTCAACACCATGCCGCGGGCAAATAGGTGTGCATTCCTTCCCCCGTCGCAACCCTTGTCCAGAAAACATCCCAAACGCAGCGACAGAGCCTCGCCGTCTGAGGCCACCGCACCGTGGAGACGGTATGAGCCATTGGTGTCGTCACCGAAGCAGCGTGCGTCCATGCTGGCCCGCTCGAAGCAGATCCTCCCGACTACTCCATCAGCGTCGTGGATGTGTGCCCGCAGCGACCAGCCAACGATCGGAAGCAACGGTGAGGGGGACGCGGTCCTCCACCTCCCCCATTTAGAGCCGGAAGTCTTGCCTTCCTCGACTTCGAGCTTTAGTCCGGCCGAGCTGGAGCCGCCGCAAGCGGCAGATGAGCGGAAGCGAGTCGAATTCCGATCGAACTTGAAGGAGTGAGCAGCGACCGACTGATCGCCGCACATCGCAACCGTGAACTGCCCCGCTGAGGCCTGGCCGGGAATCAGCAAGGCCAGAAGAAGTGCAACTACGAAATACAAGGGAGTGAAAGCGCGGATCTTGAACTGGCTCATTGCGGGGGTCCTCCTTGGGTTGATTTGGCTATTGCTCGAACCCGAACTGCGGCGTTGCCGCAGCGGGCTGTTTCGTTTGCGGCGGCGACGCAGCGGGAGAGGGAGCTGTCGCTGGAGCCTCGAAAGAAAACTGATCCGCCGACTGCTCGATCGGGGCTGCAGGCTGGGCGCCTGTCTCGCCTGCGCCATGTGGTTGGTCGGCGTCTGGACTCTCCAGCGGTTGAGCTGAAGGAGACGACGGGGTCGGTTCCGCGTTTCGAACCTGCGCCACGCTGGGGGTCGGCTCGGGGATGACTCCCGAGACCGCACAGGCAGCGCTGCCTGCTGCAGCCATTCCGCAGACGGCGAGCAACTTGGCAACTGCAACCGTCCCGGTACCTCTCGTTCCGCCGGTTGCAGCCACGGTGAACGCCCTCTCGCTAGCTGAATCAACGAGCCTGGAAAGGGAGGCGGTGACGGTCTTGACACGGTCCAAGGCAGCCGCTCCCCTCGAATCGAACCAGTCCACCGCGCCGAGCAAGGGGAGAGGGAGACCCAACCCGAGAACCTTCCCAGGGACGCGGCGGTACTCACGCAGACGAGACCGACAGATCGCGCAGGTGCGTAGGTGAATGCGAACCTCGGTTAGATCATCTCCAGCCGTTTCGCCATCGGCAATCCTGGACAAACCCTCTTCCCACTTCTGGCACCGTGCGCCGGATTCGATATCGGCAAAAACGCCGAGGAATCGCTTGCGGCCCTCAGCCATGCATCTATTCACCTTGGTGTAAGTCCAGCCGGTGAGCTGCTGGATCTCCTCATACGAGTAACCCTCGGCCTTGAGGATCAACGCGCGAACCTCCTGGGGTTTGAGGGCTCTCAAGGCCTCGCTGCTGCGGCGGACCCGCTCCACCCGCGCTGCCTGCTCATCTGGTTCGGGGGCCTCGGAGGCGATCATCTCGAAAGGGTCGTAGGAGTCAGGGTCGTCGGTCGCTGGTGGGGCTGAGCCGATCATCCGCACCCGCTGCCTGCGGACTCCGAGGGCTTCGCGCTTTGTCACCGTCTGCATCCAACGAATCAGCGATTCGCCCGTAATCGGCGGGGCCTTGGTTAGAAGGATCTCGAGCGCGCGTTGATAGGCATCCTCGGCATCATCGGCGCAGATCGAGTACCGCCTGGCGGTTCGCCTCAGCGTTCGCTCATGACGAGAGATCAGATCAACCGCAGCCTCGCGCCTGAACTCATTGAGCGCTCGCTCGTCGGAGAGGCCGGGCATGCCGACTCCTTCGAAATCCATCTTTCCAACAACTTCACCTGTCATCTCTTCTCCGGCCACTTACAACCCGCTCAACTCCAGAGGTCGCGCGGCTAGCCCCCCTGAAAGACACAAAGCACCCGCTATTTGCGGGATTCGCGCTACTCCCAGGTGACTGTTCGATGACCTCCGCGTTGCGTATTCAGGCGTGGTTGTCGTTTAGCCTCGTCTTGTGGCAACCAAGTCAGTAGTCAGCGGCGGAGCGGGTTTCCTGGGTTCGCATCTGTGCGAAGCACTGCTCGCGCGCGGCGACGAGGTGATCTGCCTCGACAACCTCGAGACCGGCAGTCTCGACAACATCGCGCACCTGGAGGGTGAGCGGTTCGAGTTTCGAAATCTCGATGTAACCGAGCACGTGGAGATCGCGGACGAGATCGACTTCGTCTTCCACCTCGCCTCTCCGGCAAGCCCGATCGACTACCTGCGCCTGCCGCTGCAGACCCTCAAGGTCGGCGCCGAGGGCACCCGCAACATGCTCGGCCTGGCCAAGCACAAGCGGGCAAGGTTCCTGCTGGCCTCGACCTCGGAGGTATACGGCGACCCCGAGGTTCACCCACAGATCGAGGAGTACTGGGGCCACGTCAACCCGATCGGTCCGCGAGGTGTCTACGACGAAGCAAAGCGCTACGCGGAGGCCCTGACCATGGCCTACCACCGCCAGCAGGGTGTCAACACCTGCATCGTTCGGATCTTCAACACCTACGGCCCGAGGATGCGACCGCACGACGGCCGCGCAATCCCGACCTTCCTCCGCCAAGCGCTGCAGGACAAGCCGATCACCGTCTTCGGCGAAGGCGAGCAGACGCGATCCTTCTGCTTCGTCGACGACCTGATCAGGGGGCTGATCCTCCTGGCCGACTCCGACTTCCACATGCCGGTGAACATCGGAAACCCTGACGAGAAGACGATCCTCGAGCTCGCCGAGGCGGTAATCGCCGCCACCGAGTCCCGATCGGAGGTCGTCTACGAAGCTCTTCCTGTGGATGATCCCCAAACGCGCCGACCCGACACCACACGCGCCAGGGAGATCCTCGGTTGGGAGCCACAGGTGGATCTCGCCGAAGGACTTCGTGTGACGATCGACCAAGCTGGCGTCGAAAGTCTGATCGGAAGCTCTCCCCAGTAGTCGAGCTGACGGTGCCCACCGAAGCCAACATCCTCGCGATCGTCGGTGCCAGACCGAACATGGTCAAGATGGCGCCGCTGCTGCACGCACTGAGCGATCGAGAGGTCGGACCGGTGAGACTGGTCCATACCGGCCAGCACTACGACCGGTCGCTCTCTGGCGGATTCATCGAACTGCTCGGAATGCCAGATCCCGACGCCAATCTCGAGGTCGGATCAGGCACACACGCCGAGCAGACCTCAGCAGTGCTGGTGGGGATCGAGAGAGAGATCGAAGAACATCGCCCCGACCTGCTCGTCGTATCCGGAGACGTCAACTCGACCATGGCCGCGGCACTCGCGGCAGCAAAAGCAGAAGTGCCCATCTGCCACTTGGAATCAGGCCTGCGCTCGGGCGACTGGACGATGCCCGAGGAAATCAACCGAGTGGTGACCGATCGCATCTCCGACCTGCTGCTCTGCACGTCACCGGACGCGGTAGAGAATCTCGATACCGAAGGAATCAGCGGCGACGGCGTGGTGCTGGTCGGCAACACGATGATCGACAGCCTGCTCAGGATCCTCGCCGATGTGGATCGGGCAAAGGTCCTGGCCGCAAATGACCTCGAGAGCCGGGCGTTCGGCTTGGTGACACTTCATCGCCCGGCGCTCGTCGACGATCCAGAACAGCTTTCAGCGGCGATCGGGGCACTGAAAGGCCTGGCCGAGCAGATGCCGGTGGTGTTCCCGGTCCATCCTCGGACCGCATCGCGACTGGAGGCAGCTGGCGTGGATGCAAGCGACGGCTTGCGGATACTCGAGCCGATGGACTACCCCGACTTCATCGCCCTGGAGGCAGAGGCGCGGGTGGTCGTTACCGACTCCGGTGGCGTGCAGGAAGAGACGAGCGCTGTCGGCACGCCGTGTCTGACCTACCGCACCACCACCGAGCGACCGATCACCTGTGAGCTCGGCACCAACGAGTTGATCGGCACCGAGCCAACAGCGCTGGCAGCCGCTCTGGAGAGGGTCCTCTCCGTAGAGGTCCCTGCAACGGCGCCCGAGATCCCGCTCTGGGACGGCGCGGCCGGACCGCGGGCCGCAGACGCGATCGAGACCTTCCTCGGGCAGCGACGGTCCGGCTAGTCGCCGTATCCTCAAGCGACCAATGGCCGGCGACAAGACAACCGAAGAGGACCGATACATCGCACCTGTGGTCGGTGCCGAAGACGAGCGCATCTTCACCGACTCTGGGATAGAGATCGATCGCGTCTATGACGCCGACGATGTAGCCCCGAACCTGCAGGACCGTCTCGGAGAGCCGGGTCAGTACCCGTTCACCCGCGGAGTCCACGACGGGATGTACCGCGACCGCACCTGGACGATGCGCCAGTACGCCGGCTACGCGACCGCTGAAGAGACCAACGAGCGCTACCGCTACTTGATCGACCACGGGTCTACCGGCCTGTCGATGGCTTTCGACCTGCCGACCCAGCTCGGCCGGGACTCAGACGACCCCCTCTGCAACGGCGAGGTGGGCAGAACCGGTGTCGCTATCGACACGATCGAGGACATGCGTATCTGCTTCGAACAGATCCCACTCGACAGCGTCTCCACCTCGATGACGATCAACGCACCCGCTGCAGTGCTGCTGCTTCTCTACCAGCTCGTCGGTGAGGAGCAGGGAGTCGATTCCACCGAGCTGCGAGGCACGGTCCAAAACGATGTGCTGAAGGAGTACATGGCCCGCGGCAACTACATCTATCCACCCGAGCCAACCATGCGTCTGACCACAGACATTTTCGCCTACTGCGACGAGTTCGTCCCGAAGTGGAACACGATCTCGATCTCCGGCTACCACATCCGCGAAAAGGGCTGTTCCGCAGTTCAAGAGGTTGCCTTCACTCTCTCCAACGCGATCGCCTACGTGCAGGCGGGGATAGATGCAGGCCTCGACCCGAACACCTTCGGCAAGCGGTTGGCCTTCTTCTTCAACTGCCACAACAACGTCTTCCAAGAGATTGCCAAGTTCCGGGCGGTCCGCAGGATGTGGGCCGAGATCATGCGCGACCGATTCGGCGCAACTGATGAGAAGGCGCAGATGATCCGCTTCCATACCCAGACTGGTGGCGTGACCCTTCAGGCTCAGCAGCCCGAGGTCAACATCGTCCGGGTGGCGCTGCAGGGGTTCGCGGCCGTATGCGGCGGAACCCAGTCACTCCACACCAACGGTTTCGACGAGGCTCTCGCGCTGCCGACCGAGCGCTCGGCGCGGATCGCTCTGCGCACCCAGCAGGTCCTCGCCCATGAATCCGGTGCAGCCGAGACGGTGGATCCGCTGGCCGGTTCTTACTTCGTCGAGTCGCTGACCGACGAGATCGAGCTTCGTGCACGAGAGCTGATGGCCAAAGTCGAGGAGCAAGGAGGTTCGGTCAACGCGCTCGACTACATGCAGCGCGAGATAGAGGAGTCAGCTCAGTCCTACCACGAGCGCTACCAGTCTGAACAAGACGTGATCGTGGGCGTCAACCGCTACATCTCGGATGAGCCAGACGATGTCGACATCCTCAAGGTCGACCCCGAATCCGAGCGCAAGCAGGTCGAGCGCCTGACCAAGTGGAAGCAGGGTCGCGACAACGAAGCGGTCACGGCCCGCCTGGCGGATCTGCGAACGGCGGCCGAAGGCAGCGACAATCTCCTGCCCCCGATCCGCGAAGCCCTGCGCGCCGGCGCCTCGATCGGTGAAGTCTGCGGTGAGATGCGTGAAGTCTTTGGCGAATATCAGGGCGGAACCTTCTTCTAGCCACGCCTGAGCAGGCGTGAGGTACGCGTAAGGATCACCTGCGAAGTGCGCTTTTTCCGCTCTATAGAGCCGAAAAAGCCAATCATCACGCTTGCAAGATTACGGCCCGCGGCAGGGAATCGCGGCGCATGGCGAAATTCCCTGACGAATGGCAACTGCAGAGAAAACGCTGGTGAAGTCGCTCCCGGAACTCTGGGAGCTGGTCAACCAACCCGAGCGGATGCAGGGCCTGATCTCGGCCTTGGTGGGACGGGCCGCAGAGGTCAAGGTCACCGCCAGCGAACCCGAGGTACGCCTCGCCTGGGAGGCGGCAGCGGTAGCCGAGCAGGCAAGCATCGAAATCGAGATGGAAGAGAAGGGCTGGGGCACCCACGTCAAGATCGAAGTGAGCCGCGACGACGAAGCGGGGCTCGATGACTGGCTGGAAGCCCTGATGGAGGAGTTCTCCGCTCACGATCGTCGCCCTTTCCAGGGCCTCGTCTAGCCCGACTCGCCTCCTCTCGATACGCGCGAGTCAGCGCGCTACCTGCGTCTGGGAATAGACTCCGCCTCGCGTGAGCGAGAAAACTCCGGAGACCCACGAAGAACGACTCGCCCAGCTCTCTGGCCTGCGTGAGCAGATCCTCCATGCCGGCAGCGAGGCAGCGGTGGAAAAGCATCACGCCAAGGGCAAGATGACCGCACGCGAGCGGATCGACAAGCTCCTCGATCCCGGCAGCTTCGAGGAGCTCGACTCCTTCGTTCGCCATCGCACTCATGACTTCGACATGGACTCCAAGCGCCCCTATGGAGATGCGGTCGTCACCGGCCACGGCACCGTCGACGGCAGGCCCGTCTTCGTCTTCAGCCAGGACTTCACCGTCTTCGGTGGCTCGCTCGGTGAAGTAATGGCCGAGAAGATGTGCAAGGTGATGGATCTGGCGGCACAGGTAGGGGCGCCGGTCGTCGGCCTGAACGACTCGGGCGGTGCCCGCATCCAGGAAGGTGTGGTCTCGCTTGGCGCCTACGGTGATGTCTTCGTGCGCAACGTCAAGTGTTCTGGCGTGATTCCGCAGATCAGCGTGATCATGGGTCCTTGCGCTGGCGGTGCTGTCTACTCGCCGGCGATGACCGACTTCATCTTCATGGTCAAGGAGACCTCCCACATGTTCATCACCGGCCCCGAGGTGATCAAGACGGTTACCGGCGAAGAGGTCGAATTCGAAGAACTCGGTGGCGCAATGACTCACAACTCCAAATCCGGCGTTGCCCACTTTGCATCCGAAGACGAGGAGAGCTGCCTCGAGGATGTCCGGTACCTGCTCAGCCATCTGCCCTCGAACAATCTCGAGATCGCGCCGCGGTTCGAGCCGACCGATGACCCCGAGCGGATGGACCCGGATCTGGACACGATCGTTCCCGATGATCCAACCAAGCCCTACGACATGCGCGAGGTGATCAGCCGGGTTGTCGACGACGGGGAGTTCTTCGAAGTACACGAGCACTTCGCAAAGAACATCGTCTGCGGCTTCTCCCGGCTCGACGGATACTCGGTAGGTGTAGTCGGCAACCAGCCAGCGCACCTGGCGGGCGTGCTCGATATCGAAAGTTCAGAGAAGGCGGCCAGATTCGTCCGTACCTGTGACGCCTTCAACATCCCGATCATCACCTTCACCGATGTTCCCGGATTCTTGCCGGGAACCTCGCAGGAGTGGAACGGGATCATCAGGCATGGCGCAAAGCTCCTCTACGCCTTCACCGAAGCCACCGTCCCCAAGCTCACAGTCGTCACGCGAAAGGCGTATGGAGGCGCTTACGACGTGATGAACTCCAAACACATGCTCGCCGACTTCAACTTCGCCTGGCCAACCGGTGAGGTCGCGGTGATGGGAGCCGAAGGTGCGGTCAACATCATCTACCGCGGCGCGCTGGCCGACGCCGACGATCCCGATGCCAAGCGCGCTGAACTTATCGAGGACTACAAGGCGCACTTCGCCAACCCGTACGCCGCCGCAGAACGCGGCTACATCGATGACGTGATCGTGCCCCACGAAACCCGGCCGAAGCTGATCAAGGCTCTGCGGACCCTGCAGAACAAACGGGTCGAACAGCCCAAGCGCAAGCACGGAAACATCCCGCTTTGAGCAAAACGACTTCGGCAGATTCCGGCCCGAGGTCAACCGCTCCCCTTCCGCCAGAAGATCTCGTATTCAGGGTCTCGCTGAACGACATCGAGAACTTCGAGCGAGTGGGAAAAGCCAGTCGTGATGCGCTGCTGGGGTCTGTCGAGAGCGACTGGAGTTGGGAGGGAAAGCGGGTACTCGACTTCGGCTGTGGAGTTGGCCGCCTTCTCCGGTACCTGACGACAGAAGCGGAGGTCGCACAGATTGACGGGTGCGACATGCATCCGGAGAGCATCGAGTGGTGCAAGGCCAACCTCGAGCCCCCGTTCAACTTCTTCCTCAACTCCTCAACCCCGCCACTGAGCGAAGTGGAGGACGAAACCTACGACCTGGTGGTTGCAGTTTCCGTCTTCACCCATGTCGCGAACGGCTGGAGCGATTGGCTTGCTGAACTGCAGCGGATCATCAAGCCCGGCGGGCGACTGGTTGCGACCTTCCACGGCCCCGGTATGGCCGAGGCTCATCGGGCTCAGTGTGGATTCCCTTATGTGGAGGCGGAGACAGGGATGATCTGTCTGCCTACCGGCGACGAAGGCACCTTCGCCTCGATCTTCCACTCACGCTGGTGGCTCGAAACGCACTGGGGGCGGGCGTTCGAGCCAGTTTCGATTCAGCCCGACGGATTTGCAAACGACCCCGGGAGCGGTCACGGGATCTTCGTCGGAACAAGGCGAGGCAAAATGGTCACGCCCGCGGAGCTCGAGAGGGCCGAACCGGACGACCCCCGCGAAGCAGTGGCGCTGCAGCGTGCAAATGCGATCAGCTTCGAGGTCTCTCAGGGATTGCGGGCGCGGGCACAACAGGCGGAGATCGCGATGGCGCGCCGGTTCGCTTTGACCGACCAGGGTGCGCGTAGAATGCTCTTCCGCTCGCTGGTCGGTGGCGACCGCCTGAGGAGTCTCGGGTCGATCTTCCGCCGAGGTGGCAAGCAAGGTCGACCATGAACGAACGATCCATCTCAGTCACCAAAGGCAACCCGAGCCAGCAAGAGGCCGCCGCGATCGCAGCGGCTATCGACCTCTACGCAGCCGAGCTGAGCAGCGTCGCCGCCCAATCTCCTGGCAATGGCGGGGCCAACAACTGGCAGCAGGCAGCCCTGCGAGAGGCCGTCGAGGCACGCAGGGTGGTCGCGAATGTCTGGGGCTCGGCCCCCGTAGGCCCCTCCTGAGCGCCTGATTCGCGTATCGTGAAAGTCGACGGTCTCCGGCAGGTGCGGAGAACTGAATCGCGAAAAGGAGAGAAGCTCAATGGCAGTCGTAAAAATCATCGAACTGGTCGGCAGCTCCAAGAAGTCTTCCGACGATGCAGCCCAGCAGGCCCTCAAGCAAGCCCAAGGCACCTTGCGGAACATCCGTGCCGTAGACGTGGTCTCAACCGGTCTGCGCGGTGACAACCTCGACGAGTGGCGCGCGCACGTGCGTGTGGCTTTTCTGGTCGAGAGCACCGAGGTCGACTGACCCGATTTCTCTGACCCCGCTTTCGGGAAGCACATTTGCGGGGAATGCCGTTACAGGTGCCACACTTAGGACCCGGATGTCATCGAAGACCAAAAATCAGCCAGAGATAGAAGTCGAGTTTCCGGCAGCGGATTTGAGTCAGTTCTCCGCAGCGCTCGAAGGTGCCTCGGCGCAAGAGGCACTGGAGTGGGCGATCGAGTCCTTCCACCCTCGCCTCTACATCGCCTGCTCGTTCCAGAAGACGAGCTCGGTCATCGTGGATATGGCGACCAGGATCAATCCTGAGGTTCGCTTCTTCTATCTCGATACCGATGTGCTCTTTCCCGAGACATACGCCACCAGAACAGCTCTCGAAGAGCGTTACGGAATTCGTTTCCACCGGTACACCTCGATGACCTTGGAGCAGCAAGCCGGTCTCTACGGAGAAGAGTTGTGGAACCGCGACCCTGACACCTGCTGTGGCATTCGCAAGGTCGAACCGATGCGATCGGCGCTCTCGACGGTGGACTGCTGGGTATCGGGAATCCGTCGTGAAGACTCCACCACCCGTGCCAAGGCCGCCAAGTTCGACTGGGACAAGCGCTTCGGCCTCTGGAAGCTCAACCCCATCGCCGACTGGAGCCAGGAAGACGTCTGGAACTACATCCGCGAGCACGACGTTCCCTACAACCCCCTTCACGATCAAGGATCTCCCTCGATCGGTTGCACCCACTGCACCCGCAAGCCCGACCTCGGTGAAGACGAGCGAGCAGGCCGTTGGGCAGGCAGCGAGAAGACCGAATGCGGGCTGCACGGCTGAGGCTCACCACCTCAAGCCCCAGATATCGCTACCCTCCCGCGTCGTAAGAAGAGATGGCCGAAACACGCAAACTCACACTCAGTCCCAGGCAGACCGCCGACTTCGAAATGATCGCCAACGGCGGCTTCGCTCCGTTGACCGGATTCCTCGGCGAGGCCGACTGGCGCTCTTCCTGCACCGACATGAAGCTCAGCTCCGGGGAGATCTGGCCGATCCCGGTGACTCTCGCCACTGACCTCGAATGCGAGGTCGGCGACACGATCGAGCTGAGCGCATCTGACGACAAGCCGCTCGGGCGGATGACCGTGAGCGAGATCTTCGAGCGTGACATCGACTTCGAGGCCGAAAACGTCTATCGCACGACCGACAACGAGCACCCTGGGGTAGCGGCTATCCGCGAGGAGGGAACCCGCTGCGTCGCCGGTCCGATCGAGGCTGACGCACTTCCGAACCACATCGACCCCGTAACTCCGCACCTCCTTTCACCCGAAGAGACCCGCAAGGTTTTCGCTGATCGCGGCTGGAAGCGCGTAGTTGCTTTCCAGACCCGCAACCCGATCCATCGCGCTCACGAGTATCTGACCAAGGCGGCGCTGGAGATCTGCGACGGGCTCCTGATCCATCCGATCGTTGGTGAAACCAAGTCCGACGACATCCCTGCAGATGTGCGGATCGCTTGCTACGAAGTCCTGATGAAGGACTACTACCCGGAAGACCGCGTGCTGCTCGGAGTCAACCCGTCTGCAATGCGTTATGCCGGACCACGCGAAGCAGTGCTCCACGCGATCGTCCGCAGGAACTACGGCTGCACGCACTTCATCGTCGGGCGCGACCACGCAGGAGTCGGTGACTACTACGGCACCTACGACGCACAGCTGATCTTCGAGGACATCGACCCACAGGAGCTGGGGATCACCCCGCTGTTTTTCGAGCACTCCTTCTGGTGCAACAAGTGCGAGGGCATGGCATCAGGAAAGACTTGTCCCCACGACTCATCAGATCACGTCTTCCTCAGCGGCACCAAAGTCCGCGAGATGCTCGGAGAGGGCGAAATGCCCCCACCCGAGTTCTCCCGCCCTGAGGTTGCCCAGATCCTGATCGACTCTTACCGCGACGCCGGCTGATCCCGGCTCAAGCCTTACCTGACCTGACAAATCACCTGACCCCAAGAGGAGCAAATGGCTAACGACAAGGGCTTCACACTCTGGTTCACCGGTCTTTCCGGCGCAGGCAAGACCACCATCTCGCACATTGTCGAGAAGGAGATCCGTGATCGCGGCGCCAACATCGAAATCCTCGACGGCGACGTCGTACGTGAGAACCTCTCGAAGGGACTCGGCTTCTCCAAGGAAGACCGAGACACCAATATTCGCCGTATCGCCTTCGTTGCGGACCTGCTTTCCCGCAACGGCACACCGGTGATCACCGCGGCCATCTCTCCTTATCGCGAGATTCGCGACGAGGCTCGCGACATGATGGGCGACCGGTTCATCGAGGTCTACGTGAACGCATCGGTCGAAGCCTGCGCAGAGCGCGATGTGAAGGGCCTCTATGAAAAGGCCTTCAAGGGCGAGATCAAGGAGTTCACGGGTGTCTCGGATCCTTACGAGCCGCCACTGAACGCCGAAGTCACGGTCGAGACCGAAAACGAAGAGCCCGAGGAATCAGCGGCGAAGATCGTCGCCTACCTCGACGAGCGCGGCCTGCTCTAAGAAGCAGCTGCGGGAGGAAGTTCAGGCTTGCCGAGGCCGTAGGTCTCGTACGCACCGAACTTGCTGAACATCTTGTGATCGGGGCCGTGAAAATCCGACGAAGCGGTCGTGGCCAGACCCCTGTCAGCGCAAAGCTCGACCAGGAAAGCTGTCTGCTCTTCGGTATGCGAGGGGTAGAAGACCTCGACTCCATCCAGCGGAAGGTCGTCGATCAAGTCGGCAACCCGCTTGGGATCGTCGAGGTCCCAGAAGGGGTGGGCCAAGACCACCGAACCTCCAGCTTCGCGAATCAAGTCAGCAGCCTCAGCGGCGCTCGGCCAGCGACGAGATACAAAGGCCTTGGCGCCAGGTACGAGGTACTCCTCGAAGAAGGCGCCCATGCCATCCGGCTCGACTCCAGCGGCCTTCGCGATATGAGGACGGCCGACAGAGGAGGCATCGCCAGCCTTGGCGATGGCGTCCTCGAAACTCACCTCGACCCCGAGGCGATTGAGGTTGGCAACGATCTCCTCGGCGCGGACGACCCTCTCTTGTTGCGCTCGCTCACAAGCGGAGCGCATCGCAGCGGGATCGATGAAGTAGCCGAGCATGTGGAGGTCGTCGAGGTCGGAGTGGACGCAGGAGATCTCGGCAGCTGGAATCAGGGCGATACCTGCCTCGCGGGCCGCAGCGTCGGCCTCGGCGATGCCGTCGACCGCATCGTGATCGGTCAAGGCAAGGGTGGTGACCCCGGCCTCGGCGGCGGCGGCAACGACTCCCGCGGGCGGCAACTCGCCATCGGAGTAGATGGAGTGCGACTGGAGTTCGATCACAGGGGCATTGTCCCTGTATGGCCGGTCGCATGCTTTCAGGCCGACTCTGCGAAGGTATCCGAGCAATGAGGATCTCAGCCAAAGCCGATTACGCCGTCAGAGCAGTCGCCGAGTTGTCCGACAAGGGCGACGAACCCACCAAGGGCGACCAGATCGCCGAGGCCCAGAGCATCCCGCTCCAGTTCCTCGAGCAGATCCTGTTGGAGCTCAAACACGCCAGGCTGGTCAGAGCGCGCCGTGGCGCGAAGGGTGGCTATTGGCTGTCGAAGGAACCGGAGGAGATCACCCTCGCCGATGTGATCAGGGCGGTCGAGGGGCCGCTGGCGAACATCCAAGACGATGCACCCGAGACGACCTCCTACCCGGGTAACGCTGAACCGCTGACCAAGGTCTGGATCGCGGTTAGATCCTCTCTGCGAGAGGTTCTCGAAGAGGTCACCGTGGCTGATCTTCGCGATGGCAATCTCCCCGAAGTGGTCGGACGCCTGGCCGACGAGCCAGGCGCCTGGGAGACTCGCTGACCGCATAGTTCGCCCATTTCCTGCCTGTTTGCAGGGGAATAGTCGGCTGGGGCGAAACCTCTTCAGATCGATTCCGAATCGGTTACCCTTCTGCAATCTATTTCTGAGGCTTTCGGTCAAGAAAGACGGGAAACTCAGGATTAGGAGGCCTTCTCCAGGGGCCGAAACAACTCTCTCGCGAAAATGGACCCACTAGTAATTTTCTTCGGACTCGGCGTCGGCTTTCTTGTCGGCCTCACCGGCATGGGCGGCGGCTCATTGATGACCCCGCTCTTGATCCTCTTTACCGGCACAGCACCGGTGACCGCGATCGGGACCGACATCTTCTACGCCGCGATTACCAAGAGCGTTGGCGGCTGGCGCCACTGGAAGTTGAAGACGGTCAACCTGCCGCTCGTTTTCTGGCTCGCCCTCGGCAGCGTCCCCTCGGCAATTGCAGGTGTCTGGGTCATCGAGGCGCTGCAAAAGAGCTACGGCGAGGACCTCGACAAGATCGTGCTCGGCGTTCTTGCCGGGATGCTGATCGTCACCGGCGTTGCGATGATCTTCCGCTTCCTCTTCCTGCGCGACAGGCTGACTGAGCGCGACGACTTCGAGATGCACACCCGGCACAAGATCGCTGCGGTCGGGATCGGCGCGCTGACCGGGTTTCTGATCGGACTGAGCTCAGCTGGCTCGGGAACCCTGATCGCCGTCTTCCTGATCGCCGTCTTCCGACTCACCCCACGCAAAGTGGTCGGAACGGATGTCTTCCACGCCGCGATTCTGCTCGCAGCGGCAGCGGTCGCCCACATCTTCGGCGGCAACGTGGACTTCACCCTGGCAGGGAACATCCTGATCGGTTCTATCCCGGGAGTCGTTCTCGGATCTCAGCTTTCGGTCAAGTGGCCGCAGAATGCTCTGCGAATGGCGCTGGCCGTGGTGCTGGTGGTCGCAGGAATCGCGCTGTTCAGCAAGTCCGATACGAGCGTCGTACCGTGGGCGCTTGGAGCAACGGCGCTGGGGCTCGGCGCCCTTTTCGGGGTCCAGATCCTGCTGCGCAAAGAAGTCGAAGGCGACCCGGACGAGAAGAAGGCGCTGGCCAAGGCCAGAGAGCCTCGCCAGAAGAAACCTGCCAGCTAGCAGGTGACAAGCAACCAGATCGGACGATCAGGGGCCAAGGTGTGGGTATCGCAAAGCAACGAATGGCCTCTCGCTGAAATACTGCCGCCTCGATGTTCTCAAAAGTCCTTGTAGCCAATCGCGGCGAGATCGCGATCAGAATCAACCGTTCCCTACGTGAGATGGGCATCGGGTCGGTCGCTGTCTATTCCGACATCGACCGTGATGCCCCGCACGTGGCAACCGCCGACGAAGCCTTCCTGCTCGGTCCAGCCGTTCCGGCCGAGAGCTATCTGAACATCGAAAAGATCCTCGAGGTCGCTTCTCAGTCGGGAGCTGAGGCTATCCACCCTGGATACGGGTTTCTGGCAGAGAACGCAGCCTTTGCAAACGCTTGCGAGGCAGCCGGGGTCGTGTTCATCGGACCACCGGCATCCGCGATCGAAGCGATGGGATCCAAGACTGAATCCCGCGCGTTGATGCAGGCGGCCGGAGTACCGATCGTGCCAGGTGCAACCTCACCATCGGCAAACATCGAAGAGGCGACCAAGCAGGCCGAGGAGATCGGCTATCCGGTGGCATGCAAGGCGGCTGGCGGTGGCGGCGGCAAGGGCTTCCGGGTTGCGATGGAGGAAGCTGAACTCGCAGAGGCATTCGAAGGTGCAGCACGTGAAGGCGAGAAGTTCTTCGGCGATCCAACCGTTTATCTCGAGCGCTACCTCGAAGATCCACGGCATGTGGAGGTACAGCTGCTGGCTGACTCGCAGGGGAATGTGATCCACCTCGGAGAGCGCGACTGCTCTCTCCAGCGCCGGCACCAGAAACTGATCGAAGAGGCCCCAGGGCCTCATGTCGATGCAGAGATGCGCGAGCGGATAGGCAAGATCGCAACTGATGCAGCCAGAGCGGTCGACTACCGCTCGGCTGGAACCGTCGAGGGTCTGCAGGTCGGCGATGAGTACTTCTTCCTGGAGATGAACACCCGCGTCCAGGTCGAGCACTGCGTGACCGAGATGGTCACCGGCGTTGACATAGTCCGCGAACAGATCAGGATCGCCGCAGGTGAGCCGCTGTCGATCACACAAGAAGAGGTCGAGCTGACAGGACACGCAATCGAATGTCGGATCAACGCCGAGGCCGCCTTCAAGAACTTCGCGCCTGCGCCGGGGAGCATCACGACCTATACCGAGCCAGCAGGGCCGGGGGTACGAGTCGATTCGGGCGCTGTGGCCAACTCAGAGGTATCGCCGATGTACGACCCGATGATCGCGAAGTTGATCGTCTGGGACACCGACCGAGACAAAGCCACCTCGCGCATGCTTCGCGCCCTGGGTGAGTACGAGATCGGCAATCTGACAACGCTGATCCCGTTCCACCAGGCGATCCTCGCAACTGATCAGTGGGCCGAGGGAAGTACCTGCCGAGATCTGATCGAGGACAAGCAGTGGCTGAAGACCACCGCTCCTGCAACAGTCGATTCCAGTGCCGAAGACGAGGAGATCGAAAAGACCGAGCGTGATTACAAGGTCGAGGTCGGTGGCAAGCTCTTCGATGTCAAGGTAATCGGAGGGCCCGCAAGCATTGGTAGCGGTGGCGGTCCAAGCGCCGGGCGTGCACCCAAACGAAAGGCAGGAGGCGGCGCCGGTGGCGGCGCGGCAACCTCAGAAGCACTGCCCTCGCCGCTGCAGGGGACGGTCCTCAAGGTCGCCGTCGAAAAGGGAGCCGAGGTTGCCGAAGGTGATCTGATCTGCGTAATCGAAGCAATGAAGATGGAAAACGAGATCACCGCACACCGGGCTGGCACCGTGACCGAATTGGCTGCCACCGAGGGCGCAGCGGTCTCGGCTGGCGACCTGCTGGCGAAGATCGAGTAAGTACTTCAGCTACTACTTGGCGCCGAGCTTGGCGGCGGCCTCTTTGAAGTTCTTCACGGTTGCGTCCGGCGCCTTGCGCCCGTCGAGCTTTTCGCCCTTTCGATTGACCCAGATCACCGGGACCTTCATCTTGAGCAGCGGAGCGACGTCAGTGTCGTAGTTGGCTCCGATGTGTACCCAGCCCTTCTTTCCACCGATCCGCCGGGCGAACTCGCGAAAGTGGGCGTTGTCGGGTTTGTAGCTGCGGACCTGCTGTGAGGTCACGACCAGGTCGAGCTCGGTGCGCAGGTGTCGGCGCGAGAGGCCGAGCAGTGGATCGTCGGTGTTGGAGATGAGTCCGAGCTTGTACTTGGACTTGATCCTGTCCAGCGCAGCATTCGACTCCCTGAAGGGCAGCCAGTACGGAACGCTGTCGGGTAGGAACTGTGCTCGCGAAGGCTCGATCTCCCAGTCGATCTCTTCGCAGACGTTTCCGACGGCCTGGCGCATTACCTCGGCGTGGAGTTCGTAAGCGCCAGCCATGATCCTTGCCTGCTCTTCGAAAAAACGCGCCATCAGCGCATCGAGGTCGATCGTGAGCTCATCAGCGGCAGCCTGCTTGGCAAAGGCTTCGCCGATGCCTTTTTCCCAGTCGATCAGGGTGCCGTAGCAACTTGCCGTGACCCACTCGATCTGTGTCTGCTTGGGGAGTGCCATGCGGTCAGGAAGTATCGCAAGCCCTGCGATGCGAGGCGGTGATGTCGTTGCGCGCGTAGTTCGGCTACGCTCTCGCAGCCGATGGATCTACTCGAATATCAAGGCAAACAACTGTTTGCCCGCCACGATGTAGCCGTTCCAAGCGGAAAGGTCGCCGCTGAGGTCGAGGAAGCGGTCTCCGCTGCCGAGGAGATCGGCTACCCGTGCGCAGTCAAGGCCCAGGTGCTGATCGGTGGTCGAGGAAAAGCCGGCGGCATCAAGATCGCAAACGACGCCGATGAGGCGCGCGCAGCGGCGGAGGCAATCATCGGCATGGATATCAGCGGCCCCCGCGGTGAAGGTCCGTTCAGAGTCGACCAGGTATGGGTCGAAGGTGGCTCAGACATCGAGTCCGAGTACTACGCATCGGTGATCCTCGATCGCTCTGAGAAGAAGACCCTGGTCATGCTTTCGACAACGGGTGGAATGAATGTCGAGGAGATCGCCGAAAAGGATCCCGACGCTCTGGTGCGTCGCCATGTCGACCCGGACGGCAGCTTCGGCGAAGCCGAGGCAACCGAGTTGGCCGAGGCGGCAGGAGTACCGGCCGAGCATGTTCCCGGCACCGCAAGTCTTCTGGTCAAACTCCACGCCGCCTACGAGGCCGAGGACGCGACCCTGATCGAAGTCAATCCTCTGGTCGTGACCAAGTCGGGTGAAATCGTCGCGCTCGACTCGAAGGTGACGATCGACCCCAGCGCGCTGTTCCGCCACCCCGAGCTGGAGGAACTCTCTGGCGCGATGCATGACGACCCGCAGGAGGCGATGGCTGCCGAGCGTGGTCTGACCTACGTGAAGCTCGACGGCGACATCGGAATCCTCGGCAACGGAGCGGGGCTTTGCATGTCCACCCTCGACGTAGTCGCCCAGGCCGGGGGTAGTCCCGCGAACTTCCTCGATGCTGGCGGCGGATCAAAAGCCGAGGCGATCGTCGATGCGCTCGAGGTAATCAGCTCCGACCCCAAGGTGAAGGCGATTCTCTTCAACATCTTCGGTGGCATCACGCGCTGCGACGAGGTAGCAACCGGCATCATCGAGGCCTCCAAGAAGGTCGGGCTGGAAGTTCCGCTGGTAGTCCGCCTCGATGGCACCAACTCCGAAGAGGGCCTGGCCATGCTGGGAGACGCCGGCCTCACGGATCTTCATGTCGAGGAAACGATGCTCGGTGCAGCGGCCAAGGTCGTCGAGCTTTCGAAGGCAGGCAAGTAGATGTCGGTCATCGTCGATCAGAACACGAAGCTCGTCGTCTCGGGCCTGACCGGCCGGGAGGGGCGATTCCACGGCCTTCGCAATCGCGACTACGGAACGAACCTGGTCGCAGGAGTCACTCCGGGCAAAGGCGGCGAGGAGGTCGACGGAGTACCCGTATTCGACAAGATCTCCGAGGCGGTAAGCGAGCAAGGCGCGAACACTTCGATGATCTTCGTTCCGGCAAGATTTGCATCTTCGGCAATTGACGAGGCGATCGAGTCCGGCGTGCAGACGGTGATTGCGATTACCGAGCACGTTCCCGTCCACGACATGCAGCGGGCCTATTGGAAGGCGCGCGAGGCGGGAGTCAGGCTGGTCGGCCCAAATTGTCCGGGCATCCTTTCTCCGGGCAAAGCCAACGTCGGCATCATCCCCGCCCAGTTCTTCGACGCCGGAAACATCGGCGTCGTCTCCAAATCGGGCACCCTGACCTACCAGATCGGCAACGAACTGAAGCAGGCCGGCCTCGGCAACTCCTCGATCGTGGGAATCGGGGGAGATCCGATCGTCGGCTCTGACTTCATCGACATCCTCGACCTCTACGAGGCCGACTCAGAGACCGAATTGATCGTGATGGTGGGCGAGATCGGTGGCGATGCAGAGGAGCGTGCGGCAGAACACATCGAGGCTTCGATCAGCAAGCCGGTAGTTGCATACATCGCCGGCTTCACCGCCCCTCCCGGCAAGCAGATGGGTCACGCCGGAGCGATCATCTCAGGCTCGTCAGGAACCGCAGAGGCCAAGAAGGCTGCTCTCGAGGCCAAGGGTGTTGCGGTCGGCAAGTCGCCGACCGAGACCGCGCAACTCGCGGTCGAAGTGCTCGCTGATCAGTCCTAGTAACTAGTCCTGCTCAGCGGCTGGCGCGTCGTCGCTGCTGCGCGCAAACCTCTTGAGCCTTGCGCGGCGCTTGGCTGCGCGGCGCTGCTCCGGGCTGAAGGGTTCGGTACCGGCTTCGCTCTCTGGTACTGGCGTGACTCGAGGGGGCTGTTCGGTCTCCACCTCGCGGGCCGCACGAAGCGCCTCTCTCGGACTCAGGAAGGTCGTCCAGGAAACGATCTTGCCGTCGCGGACGATCCATAGAGCTCCGTATCGACGATCGACCGGGAGGCCGTCGAGGGTCACTCCCTCCTCCGCGCATACACCGACCACTGTCGAGTCGCTTGCGGAAGCAAGCTTTTCGACCCTGAACGAGTAACTCTCGAAACCGTCGAAATACCGGTGCATGGCCAGCAGGACATCGCGCTGGCCGACCACGATCTCGCCGTCATGGCGCGAAGCGCGCTCATCCCAACCGATGTTCGGGTCAGCCAGCTGGAGCGAGATTTCGGGGTCTCCCGAGGCATAAGCCTGTGTGGCGATCCTGACTACTTCCAGTGCGGCGACGGACATCGGCAAGAGTATGGACGAAATGGCACTCAAGCCGTAACCGTGGGGCCAGCCGAGCCTACGGCAGGTAGGCCGAGTGGCGGGCAGGTGCCCGCAGCGCCCACGCTCATATACTCGCTGAAGCAATGGCAGAACCCGAGACGATCAGTTTTGCGAGGGGCGCACCGAGTCCCGACATCATGCCCGCCGAGGCGGTGCGCAGGGCTGCCGAAACTGCGCTGACCGAAGACTGGCAGCGTGCGCTCTCCTACGGCACCGGTCGTGGCCACCCCGGGCTGGCCGAGTGGATTGCCGAGATGCACGAGGTATCTCCCGATCAGGTGATGGTCACCAACGGATCAATGGAGGCGGCCAACATCGTGATCGACCAGATGGTCGAAAAGGGAGACCGGGTCGTAGTCGAGCAGCCGACCTACGACCGGACCTTGGCGCTGTTCGAGCGGGCGGGGGCTGACCTGATCGGAGTTCCCCTGGAGGCCGACGGGATCGATGTGGATGCAGTCGAGAGGGCTTGCGCTGAGGGACCGGTGAAGTTGGTCCACGTGATCCCGAACTTCCACAACCCCGCAGGTTCGTCGCTCTCGATCGAAAAGCGCGAGCGCCTGGTTGCGCTGGCCCAAGATCACGGATTCATGATCTTCGAAGACGACCCCTACCGGCTCGTCCACTTCGAGGAGCCTGCTGGCGAGACGATGCTCGACATGGATAACGGCGGTCACGTACTGCACGCCTCCTCCTTTTCCAAGACAGTCAGTCCCGGCGTGCGGGTGGGTTACTTGATTGGGCCCGAGAGTGTGATCTCGGAGCTGTCCGAATATGCAAACTCGATCTACATCTCACCGAACATGCTCGCCGAGTCGGTCGTCTGGGAGCTCTGCCGCACCGGCGCTCTGGAGGAAAATGTCGTGAAGGTCAACCAGGCGCTGACCGAGCGCCGCGATGCGTTGGTGAAGTCCCTCAACGAACTGATCCCCGAGGCGAAGTTCGACGCACCGGCGGGTGGCTACTTCCTCTGGCTGGACCTCGAAGACGATGTGGATACAGAGGCGCTTTTGGCCGGCTCGCAAGCTGAGGGGGCGACCTTCGTGGCGGGACCAGACTTCATGATCTCTGGCGGCAAATCGAGCCTCCGACTGTCATTTGCGAGCGTTCCGGCAGATCAGATCCCCGAAGGTGTCGCCCGGATAGCGCGAGCTCTCGAACAGTTGCGAGCCGGCGCCGCGGCCTGAGCGGCAGGCGCGATGAAGATCGGACCCGATACTCGAGCGGTCATTACCGGAGCGAGTCGGGGAATCGGCCTTGCCCTTGCCTCGGATCTGAGCTCTCGCGGCGCTCGTGTGGGGATGATCGCCCGCGGAGAAGATGAGTTGAGTGCGGCAGCGGCATCGCTTTCCGGAGCAACCGCACTGAGCGCAGATGTAGTCGAGCGCGATCAACTCGAGAGCAAGGTCGAGGAGTTTCGCAAGCAGGAGGGAGAGATCGATCTGGCCATCGCCAACGCCGGAGTCGCTCACTACGGCCCGTACCGCGACCTCGAGCGCGAACAGGCTGAGCGGATGGTCGAGATCAACTTCATCGGTACCTTGAATCTGGTCGATGCCACCCTGCCGGCGATGCTCAACTGCGGCAGAGGGCATCTGGTGGTGATCAGCTCCGGCGCTGGCATCAGGGCATTCCCCTGGGCCGCCGTATACGGCGCAACCAAGGCTGCCCAGAAGGCCTTTGCCGAGGCGTTGCGTCACGAACTCTCGGGCACAGGGGTTTCTCTCACAACCGTCTTTCCCGGCGAGGTAAGCACCTCACTGCATGACCACGAAAGGCACCGAATGCCCGACTGGTACAAGTCGAAGAACACGACTACCGCCGAGGCAGTTGCAGAGGCCGTGGTCGCCGGAATCGAGTCAGACCGCCGCGAGATCCATGTGCCCAAACAGGTCAGGCTGCTCGGTTTGAACGACCTCTTCCCCGGTCTGGTCGACCGGATGCTGGTGCTGCTGAGGGGCGGAGCCTCAGCGCCCCGGCGCTACTGATCGTCCGAGCGACTCAGGCCCCCGCGAGGGTGCCGACGATCGCTTCATACACACCCTCGCCATTCCGTCCCTCTGTGACGGTCACGTTGTCGCGGCCGGCGATAGCCTCGCGAAGACCAGGGTCCTTCTCGGGTCCGTTGGCAGGGCAGAAGAACCGGCCGACGACCCTGGAGACCGAGAGATCCTCGATCGAATCGCCGATCGCGATCACCTCATCTGGGGTGTAGCCATTCGCGCGCATATGGAAGCTGACGGCGTCAGCCTTGCTCGATCCAGCTGGCAGCAGGTGATAGGCATGGGCGAGATCTATGCCCTCCATCCCGAGCACTATCGCGCCGTTGTCGATCAACTTGAGATCACCATGGCCCTCCCGCTCGAGCAGCTGGTTTGCCTCCTCGACCTCGACCTTGCCGCGGAATAGCTGCGAGAACTCGCGCTCGGTATGCCACGGGCTGTGGTACTCGAGTCTGCCCGGGAAGGCCTCGAAGAGCATCTCGGGTACCCCGCGTTCGCGGACCGTTTCGTAAAGAGTCAAACCATCTGCTCCGACCATTTCGCCAACGAGCGCAGTCTTTTCGCCATCGATCACCACCCCGCAGCCTGCCTCGAAGATGTAAGAGCGCGAACCGATCAGCTTTGCGTCTTCGAGCACCTGCGCCTCGCGGCGGCCTGACTTGATGACCACCTCAACCCCTGCCCGGTAACAGGCCTCGAGCGCGCGGGCCGGAAGCATCGAAAACCCTCCATCGGCGTCGTGAAAGAGCGAGCCACCGCGGCCGAGCAGAGTGCCGTCGAGATCTGTGTAGACGCACCGGAGCATCAGAACAACCCGCCTCAGTCCCGCTCGGCTTCGGTCGTGACCGCAGGAGATGAAACCTCGGCAAAGGGAGGGCGATCGACCGTTCGTGGCTCTACAGAGGGGGCTGGTTCGAGCGATCCAACCTCAGCGCCGGTGTCACGGGCAGACCGGAGCCTGCGGGAGATACCTTCTGCAACCTCGATCGACATGTTGGAAAGCGCCCGCAGCGACTGATGATCATTGCGTTTGCTCGCCAGATCGACCTCGGCCATGCCGCCCATCCCGACCTCTCGCCAGATATCGATCTGCATCGCCGCTTCGACCGCATACCCGGTTGCAAACGAGATCCGATGCAGGAGGTCGCGGCGAGCGGCTATCTCGCCGGCGAGCGGCTGCGAAAAGGCGAGTAGCTCTGGCGAGAGGAGGGCAAAGAGAGGCTTACAGAGAAGTTCGGTCACCCGACCGCCTTCGCCGGGGAGTTCGCCCTCGCGAACCGCAAACGGCCGCTCGAATCTGCCACGAACGAACTCGACCTCCGGCTCTACCAGCAACGGACCAACCAAGCCGGATGCGTAATGGCCCGCGAAGTCACTTACATCGCCATCCACGAACGAGATCAAATCTCCCCTGCAGACCGACAGCGATCTCCACATCGCGTCGCCCTTGCCCAACACCGGACCGAATTCGGTCAGCAGCGTGGCTTCGTCGTAGACCTCGGCTCCGGCGGCTTTGGCGATATCGGCTGTGCCGTCGGCAGAAGAGGCATCGATGACCACCACCTGATCGACCAGGCCTGCCTCGCCCAGAGCGAGCAGGCTGGCGACGGTCCCTTCGATCGTCTTCGCTGTCTCGCGGGTCGGCACGCATACGGTAAGGGTCGTCGAACCCTTGTCTGAGACAAGGCGTTCGATCTCGAAATCAGCGTGGTCGTAGGTCCGGAGAGCGTTCACAGCTTCAGGGGTGGCAGGATACCCGTGATGCTCTTTCGTGCCGGAGACACCACCTTCGATCTGACCAGCAAGTCGCTGATAGTCGGGATCGTCAATGCCACCCCTGACTCGTTCTCTGACGGAGACCCGAAAGGCATCGAACACGCCGAGCAGCGGGCCACCGAGCTCGCCGAGCAAGGGGCTGACGTAATCGAGGTCGGAGGAGAGTCGAACGTCTCCAACCGTCCTGCCGTGGATGCCGAGGAGGAGATCGAGCGGGTGGTTCCCGCCGTGAGAGCAGCCGCTGCGACCGGACTCGCGGTTGCGATAGACACCTACAAGCCTCCCGTGGCCCAAGCTGCAATAGAAGCCGGAGCAACGATCGTCAACGACATCTCCGGACTCGGGGATCCACAGATGCACCAAGTGATCGCAGCGAGCGGGGTCGGAACGGTGCTGATGCACACCGAAACCCCACCCAAGGAGGTGCGCTGGGAAGAAGACCTCTACCCCGACGGCCTCTCCACTCACCTGACCCGCTTTTTCAGCGAGAGGCTGGAAGCGCTGGCCGAAGCCGGCATCGCCGCTGAACAGGTCTCACTCGACCCGGGCCCGGACTTTGCAAAGACTCCACGGCAGACAGTCGAGGCCCTACGCGCACTGAGTGACGTCGCGAATCTCGGCAGGCCCGTGTACCTGGCTGTTTCGAGGAAGGACTTCATCGGGGCTCTGACCCACACTCGCCCAAGCGAGCGTGCCCCGGGCACCTATGCCGCGCTTGCGAGCGGACTGCTCAGTTGTGGCCGGCTGCTCAGGGTGCACGACGTAGTGGGCACGAGACGGTTCCTCACGGTATGGGAGGCACTGAACGACCCCGAGCTCGAGATACCCGCAGAGCTGCGCATAGACGACTCGGTGCGACGCGAACAGGGCGACGGGTGAACCCTCCACCAGGACGAAGCGAACCCTGGGACCAGACGATCGACTCGGGTCGGGCCGACGGGCGCCTTGTGCGCGACGGCCAGGAAGGCTCGCGCAAAGCAAAACCAGTCCCGCTGCCTGATCAGCTCCACCCCGCTCTGGTCGAGCGGCTTCGGGCGTCCGGAATAGAAAGCCTCTACTCCCACCAGTTGGCGGCGTACGAAACCGCAAAGACCTCGAACCTGATCCTGACCAGCGGAACCGCCTCGGGGAAATCGCTCTCCTTCAACCTTCCGGTGCTGGACGGAATCGCACATGACCCAAAACGGCGCGCTCTCTACCTCTATCCGACCAAAGCGCTCGCTCAGGATCAGGCCAGAAAGCTGGCGGCGCTTCGACCGCCCGGTGTGAGGGAGGCGATCTACGACGGCGACACCCCCCGTGAAGAGCGACCCGCTATTCGCAATCGCTCGAACTTGGTCCTGACCAATCCGGACATGCTGAGTGTCGGCATCTGTCCGCACCACAAAGGGTGGGGAGACTTCCTCGCCAACCTCGGTTGGGTGGTGGTAGACGAAGCTCATGTCTACCGCGGAGTCTTCGGCTCTCACGTCTCGAACGTACTTCGTCGCCTGCGCAGGCTGGCGCGGATATACGGGGCTGACCCGACCTTCGAACTCGCCTCGGCGACCATCGCCAACCCGGGGGAGTTGGCCGAGGGCCTGACCGGACTCTCTTTCACGGTGCTCGACGACGACGGCGCGCCGCGGGCAGGGCGCGAACTCGCAATGTGGAACCCACCGGTGATCGAGGAGAAAACACAAGTGCGGCGATCGGCGATCTCGGAGGCAGCCGAGCTCTTGGCTGACCTGGTCTCTCAAGAAGTTCGGACGATCTGCTTCATGAAGAGCCGCAAAGGCATCGAGTTGATCAAGAGATTCGCAGAGATGCGACTGGCCGAGATAGGAAGGCCTGAACTCGGTGAGCGGATCGCCCCGTACCGGGCCGGATACACGCCCGGGCAGCGTCGCGAGATCGAAGAGCGGCTCTCGAACGGAGATCTGCTCGCTGTGGCGGCAACCGATGCGCTCGAGCTGGGAATAGACATCGGGCAGCTCGATGCTGCGATCTGCGTCAACTTTCCAGGCACCGTCTCGAGCCTGAAACAGATGTGGGGTCGCGCTGGTCGGCAAAGTCGAGGGCTTGCGGTCTATGTGGCCGGCCAGGACGCGCTCGACCAGTTCTTCTGCAGACACCCCGACGAGTTCCTCGACCGCCCGGTCGAATCAGCAATCCTCGATCACCGAAACGAACAGATCCAGTCCCAGCATCTGCTCGCGGCTGCCTTCGAAGCGCCACTCGAACCTGGCTCAGACGACGAGTTCTTCGGTGAGGGCTGGGAGGAAGCCGCTGAGGGGCTGGTGGTGGCAGGGGAGCTGAGGAAGGGCAGGGGCAAGCGCTACCTGACAGCCCGAGGGGAGTTCGTTGCATCGAAGATCTCGCTGCGCTCAGCCTCGACGGAATCAATCGCAGTCATCGACACCGACTCGGGCGAGATGATCGGGCAGGTCGAGGCAGGACGTGTGTTCGACACTGTCCACCCGGGAGCTATCTATCTGCATCTTGGGCGGGCATACGAGGTAGCTGATCTCGACATCGACTCCCAGCGTGCTCTGGTACGCCCCTTCGAAGGCGACTTCTACACCCAAGCTCGCAAAGAGACCGACATCTGGATCGAAAAGCATCTGGAAAAGAGGACAACCCTCGGTGTGGAACTCGAGTTCGGAATCGTCTCGGTAACCGAACAGGTTGTTGCTTTCCAGCGCAAGCGGATGGGCGACAACGAAATCCTCGAGACGATCCCGCTGGAGCTCCCTGAGCAGAACTTCGTAACTCAAGCGCTCTGGTACACGACCCCCAAGAACCTGATCAGCCGCCTTCAGGGAGACGAACTACTCGGAGCCCTGCATGCCTCAGAGCATGGCCAGATAGCGGTGCTGCCGCTGATCGCGATGTGCGACCGCTGGGACATCGGAGGACTCTCGACCAATATCCACCACCAGACCGGGCACCCGACGATCTTCATCTACGACGGACATCCCGGTGGCGTGGGCATCACCAGACGCGGATATGAACAGTTCGAACGGCTGGTCGGAGACGCATTCAGGCTGATCGAAGAGTGCCCCTGCGAGTGGGGATGCCCGTCCTGTGTTCAATCGCCCAAGTGCGGAAACTTGAACGACCATCTCTTCAAGGCAGGTGCGTTGGAGTTGATGAGCGGAATGCTGGCAAGTGGCGCCAGCTCGAAGAAGAAGGCGGCCTGAGACAAAACGCCTCTATCTGCCCGCGCAGATCGGTCGGCAGTGGCTAGCCTTGCCGAGACGAGTCAGCAAGATCACTCGAGGCGAGGTAGCTCAGTTGGTAGAGCACACGACTGAAAATCGTGGTGTCGCCGGTTCGATTCCGGCCCTCGCCATTCACCCACCGTCTCGAGACCAACGATGAACTCCCGCATTCCCTTCGCCGATCCCGACAAGCTCCAGCCCGAGACGCGTAATGCCCTGGAGGGAACGCCGGATCTCAGCATCTTCAAGACGCTCGCTAACGCCGAGGCAGCCTTTCCCACCTTCATCGCATTCTTGGCAAGTCTCTGGGACGAGTCAGATCTGAGCCCGCGCCATCGCGAACTGGCGATTCTGACCGTGGCTAGTTCCCTCGGATCCGAGTACGAATGGTCACAGCACATCGAAGTTGCGAAGCTCTGTGAAATCAGCGAGGACGAGATCGCCTGGATCGAAAGGCTCGAGCTGGAGCGATTCGAGGACACCGAGTCTGAGCTGCTGACACTCGTCGCCCAGACGGTGGGCCCAGACGCAACCGATGCCGAACTGTTCGGCCGGGTCCGAGAAGATCTTGGTGATCGACGGATCGCCGAATTGATCCTGGTCGCCACCACGTACGCCGGCATCGCCGGCGTGATCGAAGCCTTTGGCCTAGAGGTCGACCGACATCGTGGAGTCGGTGACCTCGAGCTCGGAGAAGAAGGTCCCAAGTTGGGAAGCTAGACCCGCCCCGGGGAGGCTTTCGTCCGCGCTCGCCTCTACCGTCAGAAAGAGATGGCTGGAAAGACTCAAAAAGCGACTGTGAGCGACGAGACCCTCTTCGACAACGACGATGCCAGCGGGGCAACCGACGGGAGCTCAGACGGGAGGATCTCGCTGGGTGAGATGTCCGACGGACAGGCCGTAGCCGGTGCGTTCGGAGTCCGTGAGTGCAAGGTCTTGAAGAAGAAGAACGGCGAGGACTACGTGAAGATGACACTCGCCGATGCCTCGAGCAGCGTCACCGCTCTCTCATGGGATCGCGCCGCAGAGTTCTCCGCTGCCGCCAAGCCCGGGTCGGTCGTGTTCGTCGAAGGCAAGTTCTCGGTACACCCACAGTTTGGCCGGCAGATCAAGCTCAGCGGTGTGCGCGAGGCGGCAGAAGGCGAATGGAATCCCGAGGACCTGACCGCGGGTCCGCCGATGCCGGCGGAGCGGATGGAGACCGATCTGCGCGAGCTGATCGCGACCGTCCAGAACGATCAGCTGCGCGAGCTGCTCGACCGCTTCTTCGGACCCGATACCGAGCGCTGGGAGCGGTTCAAAGAAGCTCCCGCGGCCAAGTACTACCACCAGGCCTACCCGGGCGGACTACTCGAACACTCACTCACGGTCGCCCAAGGCGTGAGCGCCGCATCTGCACTGTTTCCGGGCATCAACAGAGATGTCGCAGTGACCGGCGCCTTGCTGCACGACTTCGGCAAGACCGAGGCCTATAACGATGACCCGTTCGCGATCGACTTCACCAATGCCGGGAGACTGCTCGGAGAGATTCCGATCGGTTACTTCCGAGTGCGCACCGAGATGGAGTCGATCGACGGCTTCGACCCGGAGCTTGCACAGGCGCTCTCTCACATCATCCTCTCGCACCATGGGAGCCTCGAACACGGCTCACCAGTGGTTCCTTCGACCCGCGAGGCCGCCTTGGTGCATGCGATGGACAACCTCGGTGGAACACTCGGAAGCTTCGATCGACTACAGCGCGAGCTCGGCGACGGCGAGAAATGGTCCCAGTTCGACCGGGGTCTGTCGGCCTCGGCGTACTTCGGCAATGCCGACGAGTAGAGCGCGTTCCGTACCGATCAATCGCGCCGAACTCACCAGAATCACCTCCATGCCGCCGCAAAATGCGGACTTTTGGCTGACCGAGCCGAGGTGTGCGGCCGCGCCTAGATAGGCTGCCCAGACTCTTGGCCAAAGACACCGAAAAGCTGATCCGCCAACTCTCGCCGATTTCGTTCCTGATGGCGCAGGGGCGCCCGGCCTCCGCGTTGGAGATCAAGCGCGAGGTCGAGGGCTACAGCGACATGAACGAGGATGCCTTTGCGCGCCGCTTCTACGCAGATCGCGCTGAGCTCGAAAGCCTCGGCATCACCCTCCACGTGGAACGCCCAGGCGAAAGCCTTCAGGGCTATGAGTCAGAGCTCTACTCCCTCCCGCCCGAGAACTACTACCTTCCCGCAATCGAGTTCTCCGACGACGAGCTGGCCGCAATGGCCACCGCGCTTCGTCTGCTCGAAGGAGAGTTTGCTTACGCCGAGCCGCTCAGGCTCGCCCTGCAACAGGTCTCCTGGGGCAAGCCCTCACCGCTGAACTCGCCAGAGGAGGCAAGCGTCGAAGTACGAATTACCGCCAAGGCCGACGGTGCCGACGTCTCCCAGCGACTTTCAAAGGTCGAGACCGCGATCAGCCGTCGCAAGACGATCGAGTTCACTTACTACACGATCGAGCGCGACAAGACCGAAAAGCGCAAGGTCGATCCGTATCACTTGGTCTACCGCGGCGGGCAGTTCTACCTGATCGGTCATTCGCACGAGCGCGATGCAGTCAGGGTCTTCCGTCTTTCGAGAATGCAAGGCAAGGTCTCCTACGCCTCCAAGGCCGAGCACGA
>JBEIRY010000044.1:0-13069 GCA_040375675.1 Thermoleophilales bacterium
CGTGGTGAAGGTCAGGGTCGCGCCAGGAGAAGTCCCGTCTACCCGCGATCCATCCCAGAAGGCGATGTTGAACGGGCGATCGGGCATCGCCTCGATCGCCTTCCTCAGAGCTCTTGTGCGGTCCTTACTCGATTCGATTTGCGCAGGATAGTGCTGCCCGCGCGTCAGTGGCGAGTCGCGTTCAGCGACCGATGTCTTCGCGCTCTGAGATCTTGCCGCGGTTGTCGCGGATCACTGCGACGAGAGCAATCAGGATCGCGACAGCGAGGAAGATGAACGGTATCCAGTAGAAGGCCGACGCCGACTCGGGCGCTTTGGTCTGGAAGGTCAGGGTCTGGGCTAGGGGCATCAGCAGGGACATCAAATCACCTTGGTCGGGTTGTCGGGGCAGGATCCGGCGCCGCATTCGAGCAGCGTCGTTATGAAGTTCGCCGCGCACAGGAACATTCCCACGGCTACTACGAAGATCGCGAACTTCTTGACGATCGGGGGGTTCTTGGCCGCTGCGCGCTTGGTTGGCACTTCGAATTGGGCTTGGAAGAAGAGCACAACCGCTATCGCGATGATCATCGCCATGAAGACCACGAAGGCCCAGGTGTACAGGTGGAATCCGAACACGGGATCTCCATACGCCCCTGTGCCGGGCACCACGTGGAGGAGAACCTGCCGCATAGAGACGGCAGCGCCGAAGATCGACCCGAGCAGGGCAAACCCATAGTGGAGGGGCCGTGGGCCGTAGAGAGCGTTCAGTGCAAGCCCGAATCCTGTGGCGATCATCCCCAGCCGGATCAGCAGGCAGAGCGGACAGGGCGGCTCGAGCAGGATGAACTGGAACCCGTAGGCGCCGAAGATCACGCTGAATACGACCAGCGCTCCGATTCCGTTGAAGACGCGGACGATCTCGCGGGTGTTCCAGGTTCCTTGCATCACAGCGCCAGGTGGATGTTCTCCGAGAGGTGATATCGGAACATCGCGAGGGTCAGCAACAGTGCGACAAGTCCGACGATGATCGAGACAACGCGACGCCCGGTTGCGGCCGCCCCGAAGGCACCGAACCAGACCAGAAATAGAAGGGCCATCACAGTTCGGAGAAAGTATTTGCCTCTTCGGACAGAAACCGGCGAAGGCTCTACTTGCTGCCGGCTTGCGTCTCGGAGCCACCCGGGACCTGCAGGGGGCCAGGCAGGACCCAGTTGAAGTGCCACGCCAGGATCCGAACCACGAAGGTAACCGCCGTTCCGATGATCGCGGTCTCTACCTCGTTAGCCCCGAGGTTCCAGGCGATCAGATAAGCCACCAGCCCCGCGAGCACCGCAGTCGCATATAGCTGTCCACCTTTTCGGAATATCTCAGGCGGATTGGCGGTCGAGATATCGCGCAGTGCTCCTCCGCCGAGCGCGGCGATCAAGCCGACCAGCACCGCGGGCCACATGCCCAATCCGAGCGCGAGCGTCTTGTTGATACCGGTGACTCCGTAGAGCCCAAGCGCTGCCGCATCGAGCACGATCAAGAGGGTGAGGGCGCGGTCTATCAAGTGTGCGACCAGGACGATCACCGTCGAGGCTGCAAGCGCGGCGAGGATGTACCAGGGCGACTTGAGCGCAACGGGAAGCTGGTTGAGCAGCATGTCGCGGATCAGACCACCACTCAGTCCGGTCACCAAGCCGAGCCCGATGATCCCGAACAGATCGAAGTGGCGCCGCGCGCCGACCAGTGCGCCACCCAGCGCCGAGACCACGACCGCAGGAAGGTCGAGCCAGAGAGGCACCTGAACAGGATCGGGGACCACGGGCTGAAACCTAGAGTCGGCGCCGGACTAACTGGCCGCCGTAGCCGCCGCCGCCGCAGATAATGTTTCGCGGCGATGGCGCCCCCTGCCAATCCCAAGCGCTGGTGGTCACTGCTCGGCCTTTGCACCTTCACAGCCCTGGTCTGGCTCACTGCAACCGACATGAGTATCGCTTTGCCGACCGTGGGTAAGGATTTCAAGGCCTCGATGGACTCGATGCAGTGGGCGGTCTCCGGTTACTTCCTCGCCGGTTCGCTGATCATCGTCGGTGGTCGCCTGGGCGACCTGAGGGGGCGCAGGCTGGTCTTCTTCATCGGTGGCGCGCTGCTTTTGATCGGTTCGATCGTGGCGGGCACCTCGACCGGCAACGAGCAGCTGGTGGTCGGCCGGGTCATCCAGGGGATCGGCGCTGCGGCGATCCTTCCTACCTCGTTGGCACTGGTGGCGGTCGGCTTTCCCGCCAAGGAACGCCCCAAGGCAGTTGCGATCTGGATCGCGACCGCGTGGGTCGGGCAGGGCGTGGGTCCGCTGATCGGTGGCGGGCTGGTGGATGCGTTCGGTTGGCAGGCGATCTTCTGGATCAATCTCCCGCTGGGTCTGCTGGCCCTGCTGCTCGTCTGGAAGACGACGCCAGAGTCGAGCGCCGAGAAGGGGGGCAAGCTCGATGTTCCTGGTGCGGTGATCCTGATGGGGGCGCTGGTGATGCTCTCCTACGCACTCGTCGCATTCGACACTGCCAAGACGGGCGAGTTGGTCGCCCTCTTCCTCGGCTCGCTGATCCTCTTCACCGCCTTCGCTCTGGTCGAGAGGCGCGCAAAGGACCCGCTGGTGCCACTCTCGGTCTTCAAACGACCCAAGTTCATGGGGGCAGTCTCGGCCAACCTGCTCGCCAACATCTCTTTTGCAGTCGTGGTGTTCCTGATGGCTTTGTATCTGCAGATAGTCCTGAACGAGAACGCTTTCGTCTCGGGCGCGATGCTGCTCCCGGCCACTGCCGCGATCCTGATCTGCAACGCGATCGGGGAGCGCTGGACCAGACAAGGCAAGTTCCTGCTCGCGATTGCGCTGGGTATGGGATTCCTCGCAGCTGGGTGTGTTGTGCTCACCTTTCTCACCGGCACCTACGGATCGCTTCTGCCAGGCCTGATTCTGGTCGGAATTGGAGTAGGCCTGCAGATCACGCCGGCCACCGAACTAGCTGTGACGACCTCGGGCACCGGAGAGGGCGTGGCCTCCGGCGTCTATAAGGCGACCAGCATGATCGGGGGCTCTATCGGCGTGGCGGCCGCTACGACCGTCTTCCAGGGCGTTGCCACCAAGAAGCTCGAGAAGGCGGTCAGCGCTTCTGCATCTGACTTCAAGGGTTGGCAGCTGTCCGATCTGCTGAATGTGATGACCGGTTCGGAAACGCCGATCGGACTCACCGTCACCGCAAAGAGCAGCGTCAACAAGGCCTTCGAGATAGCCGCAGGCGACGCGATGTGGGTGGGAGCTGTAGCGGCCATACTCGGTTTGGTGCTCGCATTTGCCTTGCTTGGCGATCGCCGTAAGCGGCGCGCGCGTACAGCCTGAGGGGCCTCGGCTTTGTCGACAACTGGATGCCGGAGGCAGGACTCGAACCTGCGACACGCGGATTATGATTCCGCTGCTCTAACCACCTGAGCTACTCCGGCGAAGGCGACAATCGTAGCGATGCGGAGGGTGCCAGCCCGGTCGGGCGCTCTCTACCCTCATCAGCACTGATGAGCGATCTGCCTCACAGACTGCTGGCGGTTCCGAACTTCATGGTCGGATCAGATGAGCGTGTGGTCGGTGCGCTTAAGGCCACACTCGGCGCCGAGTGCAAGGTGCTCGACTGTCACATGGATCCGCGGCACGGAAGGACGGTGATTACTGCTCTGGCCGACGGGACTGATCTCCTCACCGCTCTGCCCGATGTTTGCGCGCAGGCCGCTCACCTGATCGACATCACCCGCGGGGACGGCCTGCACCCTCACATCGGAGCGACCGATGTCTGTCCGGTCGTCTATCCGAACGACGATCTGCGAGAGCTTGCCGAAGGAATCGCCTTGGGAGTGGCCGAGAAGATCGGCGAGGCCGGGATACCTGTCTTCCTCTACGGAGAGATTGCTACTGCTCCCGCGCGCACCGAACGAGCCTTCTTCCGCCGCGGTGGGTTGGAGGAGCTGACAGCGCGGATGGCGAGCGGAGAGTTGAGACCGGATTTCGGCCCAACTGCACCTCACCCGAGCGCAGGGGCAACGCTCGTCACAGCCCGCCCACCGCTGGTTGCATTCAATCTCGAACTCGATACACCCGATCTGGAGGCGGCGCGGGCGGTAGCGGCAGAGCTGCGTGAGTCCGGTGGCGGCCCAGCTGGAGTGCGGGCGATCGCTCTTCCCTGGAGCGAAGGCAGAACCCAGATATCCGTGAACATCGGCGATCCGGTAGCGGTGCCATTACACGAGGTGATCGCGCGCACCCGCAGGCTCGCGGGAGCAGCAGGTGCGAGCGTGATCGCGGTCGAACTGGTCGGTTTGACCCCGCATGCGGCGCTCGAGGCCTACCCGGATGACCTCCCGATCGAGGGATTCGACCCCGACCGCAAGGTAATCGAGCGCCTGCTGGTCTAGATTTCTCGCCGTGGCAAAGACAAAGCGCAAGCGCAAGAGAAAACACCGCGGCACACAAGCCGGCAGCATCGATCGTCGATCGAGCGGCCGCCCGCGCAGCCGCGCCGAGGCGCGTGCCCGGGCCAAGTCGGGTGCGAAGAACCGGGGCCCCGCTGCCCCTAAGCCGCCGACCTGGAAGGGTGCGATATTCAAGGGACTCGCTGCGGCTGCGATCTTCTTCGTTCTGGTCGTCGTGATCTTCAAGCGCCCGATCGGCGCCTCGGTGATGCTTGCGGTCTTCATGCTGCTCTTCTACATCCCCCTCAGCTACTACACCGATGGATTCTTCTACCGACGGCGTACCCAGCAGATCGAAAAGCAGCGGATCGCTGCCTCGCGAAAGGCCAAGGAGAGCGACAGCCCCGACAAGGGCAAGAAGAAGTCCAGCTAGGCTGACTCCATGCAGGTTTCTTCTTTCACGGTCGGCCCTGTGGCCGAGAACACCTATGTAGTCCGTCCTCTCGAAGACGGCAAGCTCTTGTTGGTCGACCCGGGCGACGAGGCGCCGATTCTGCTCAAGGCGATCGAAGACTCGGGCGGAGAAGTCGAGGCGATCTTGCTCACCCACACCCACTTCGACCACATCGGCGCGGTGGCCGAGATTGCCGAGGCGACTGGCGCTCCCGTCTGGTGTCCAGAGCTGGAGGCCCCGATACTCGCCGATCCGAATACCTACATGTCGTTTCCGGGTCTTCCCCCGCTTCGCGCTTGGGAGGCCGAGCACACGGTTGCCGGCGGCGAAACGCTCGAGCTCGGTGGGACCAAGGTCGATGTGATCTTCACGCCGGGACACAGCATCGGCCATGTCACTTATTCGCTTCCAGATCACGGCGCGATGTTCTCCGGCGATGTTCTGTTCAAGGGCTCGGTGGGCCGGACAGATCTGCCTGGTGGTGATCCCAAGGTCTTGCTCGACAGCATCGCCAAGCTGGTTGATTCTCACGACCCGGAAACGATCGTCTACCCGGGCCACATGGAAGAGACCACGCTCGGAGCCGAAAAGGCAACCAACCCGTTCTTATCGGGGATCTCAAGCGGATCTTGAGCGGTGCGGTCGGGGCAATCTGCCCGTGGCGGTAAGGTCGTGGGCCGATGAGCAGCTCCTTCAAGGCACCCAGGGGCACCTTCGACGCGCTCCCCGAGCAGCAGCCGGCAAGACGGCTGGTCGAGGACACCTCGCGCCTGCTGTTGGAGCGCGCAGGTTACGCGCGCATAGAGACCCCGATCTTCGAGGAGACCTCCCTCTTTGCGCGTGGTGTGGGGGAGAGCACCGACATCGTGACCAAGCAGATGTTCTCCTTCACCGATCAGGGCGATCGCGAGTTGACGCTGCGACCCGAAGGGACCGCCTCGGTCTGCCGGGCATACCTCGAGCACGGAATGCAGAAGTTGCCGCAGCCAGTGAAGCTCTGGTACTCGGGCGCCTTCTTTCGCCACGAGAGACCTCAGGCTGGCCGCTACAGGCAGTTCCACCAGATAGGAGCCGAGGCGATCGGCTCGGACTCTCCGCTGGTAGACGCGGAGATGATTATCTTGCTGGCCGACCTGATCTCGGCACTGGGGATCAGCGATGCGCGCCTTCGCCTCGGCAGCCTCGGCTCGATCGAGTCGCGAGCCAAGTATCTGGAGGATCTCCGCGAGTACCTTCGCGCCCACGACTCAGATCTCTCTGAAGAGGTTCGCGGGCGGATCGAGTCCAACCCACTGCGCGCCTTCGATGCCGATCACGAGGGAACCGCCAAGGTGATGGCAGAGGCTCCGACCATGCTGGACCGACTCGATGCCGACGACGCCGCGCACTTCGAGGTGGTCCAGGCTGTGCTCGACGATCTCGGCGTCGCCTACGAACTCGATCCCAGCCTCGTAAGGGGGCTCGACTACTACACACGCACTGTCTTCGAGTTCACCTGCGACAGCCTCGGTGCGCAGTCAGGAGTTGGCGGAGGTGGCCGCTATGACGGCCTGATCGAGCAGCTCGGAGGCAAACCGACCCCTGCGGTTGGCTGGGCTGCCGGAATAGAGCGGCTCGTCTTGGCGATGCCAGATGGAGTTGCCGCTCCAAGGGCGCAGGTATTCGTAGTCGCCGACGATGAACACCGCGAGCAGGCGATCAAGTTGGTGGTGGATCTGCGTCGTACCGGGACTTCGGCCGACCTCGACCTTGCGGGGAGGGCAACCAAGGGGCAGATGAAGCAGGCCGACAGAGTGGGAGCTGCCAGCTGCGTGATCCTCGCCGCAGGTGAGGAGCCGGTCATACGTGACATGGAAAGCGGCGAACAGACCACGGTTGGGCTGGACTCACTCGTGGAAAGGCTTTCGGCCGACGCCTGAAGCGGCAGAGGTCTCCCGCACTGAGGCCGCTCGGCTTGCGAGACTGAAGGTCAATGTCAACGAGTTTGCCTTCCCCCAAATCGAACCGCTTTCGCGACGCCTGGTGCGGCGAGGTCCTGCCCGAGCGCGTAGGCAAGGCCGTGCGCGTTGCCGGCTGGGTGCACCGCAGGCGCGACCACGGCGGTCTCGTATTCATCGACCTGCGCGACCGCACCGGACTGGTGCAGTTGGTCTTCGACCCCGAGGATGCTGGCGAGGCATTCGAGCTCGGCCACAAGCTCCGTTCCGAAGATGTGCTGAGTGTTTCGGGCCCGGTGGTGGAGCGCTCCACCGAGACCGTCAACCCCGACCTTCCTACCGGCTCGGTCGAGATACGGGTAACGGAGGCTGATCTGCTTTCGCATGCCGAGACACCTCCATTCGAGATCGAGTCATTCTCCGGTGAGGTCTCGGAGGAGACACGGCTGAAGTACCGCTATCTGGATCTGCGCCGTGACCGGATGCGCGAGGCGATGGAGTTGCGGCACAGGGTCGCCAGAGCGATGCGCGAGTTCCTCTCCGACGAGGGCTTTCTCGAGGTCGAGACGCCGGTACTCACTCGCTCCACACCTGAGGGTGCTCGTGACTTTCTCGTTCCGAGCCGACACCGTCAAGGATCCTTCTATGCGCTCCCGCAGTCGCCACAGTTGTTCAAGCAGCTGCTGATGGTCGGAGGTGTCGAGCGTTACTTCCAGATTGCGCGCTGCTTCCGCGATGAGGATCTGCGCGCGGATCGTCAGCCCGACTTCACTCAGCTCGATATCGAGATGTCCTTCGTCGAGTCAGAGGATGTGATCGAGGTCAACGAGCGCCTGTTGGCCGCGGTGCTCGGGGAGTGCGGAATCGAGCTCGACCTGCCAATGCAGCGAATCCCTTACGACGAGGCCATCTCGCGCTTTGGGACCGACCGACCAGATGTCAGGTTTGGTCTCGAGCTGTGCGAGATCACAGATGTCTTCCGGGGTTCGGAGTTCAAGGCGTTCGCCGATGCGATCGAAGGCGGCGCAGTAGTCCGCGCACTGAATGCAGGCGCACACGAGATGTCGCGCTCTGAACTCGACGGTCTCGTCTCCGAGGCTCAGGAGATCGGTGCCAAGGGGCTGGTCTGGGCCGTGGTCGAAGAGGGTGGCTGGAAGTGTCCGATCGCCAAGTTCCTCACTGACGATGAGATCTCGGCCGCCAACAAGCAGCTCGGCGCAAAGCCAGGTGATGTGCTTTTGATCGTCGCCGATGCCCCGCTCGCCTCAGCCGAGATACTCGGCGAGCTGCGTAATCGACTCGGCAAGAGGCTGGAGCTGATACCCGAGGGCGTGCACAGCCTCGTCTGGGTAGTCGATTGGCCGCTTTTTGCCTGGAACGAAGAGGCGAAATCCTGGGATCCACTGCACCATCCGTTCACCTCTCCCGAGGGAGACCTCGACCCATCGGATCCAGGCAGTGCTAGGGCCAGGGCATATGACGTGGTTTGGAACGGCTGGGAGATCGGTGGTGGGTCTGTGCGTATCTCCGATTCCGCGACCCAGTCGAGCGTATTCGAGGTACTCGGGATACCCGATGACGTGGCCGAGGACCGCTTCGGCTTCCTCCTGCAGGCTCTCCGTCACGGGGCCCCGCCACACGGTGGAATCGCCTACGGTTTGGATCGGATTGTGGCGTTGATACACGGCTCAGATTCGATTCGCGAGGTAATTGCATTCCCCAAGACGGCTTCGGGGGCAGACCCTCTAACCGGCGCTCCTGCGGCCGCGGACCCGATTCAGCTGCGTGAACTGGGCCTCGGAGGCCGCGCACCTCGCAAGCAGCCAAAGGACGGAGAAGAGTGACCGAAGGAAGACCCCCCGAAGACCCTCAGCGCCCCGAAGATCCGGGCGCAGGCGATGCAGACTGGCGACCTAAGCTGCCGGAGCCGGATCCGACCGAGCTTGGTCCACCGACCCCGATAGAGGAGATTCCGGCTGTCGACCCGTCCTCGATCCCCGATCCGCTCGAGACCGGTGAGTGGAAGACCGCTCCAGACCCCTTCGACACAGGCGTACACAGGGCTCAGCGTGAAGCGGCGGGCGGCAAGAAGAAGAAGCGCAAAGGGAAGGGCAGAGGCTCCTCGCGCACTGAGCAGCGGCGCCCAGAGACCGCCGAGCGGCGAGCGGCTGCTCCCGCAGCTGCAACGACCGGCGCTTCGAGGCAGCCCTCCGACTCTCAGTTGAAGCGACGACGCCTCACCGCTCTGGTCGCTGGAGTGATTGGGATCGTCGTCGTGGTCGTGTTGATCATCCTCTTGGCCAAGGGGTGCGGAGGCGGTGGCGTCACGTCTGATTCCGAGCCCACCGTTTCGGAGATGATCGGCCAGACGATCATCGGTCGGGTCGGCGACGAGGGGCCGAGCAAGGGGATGCTCAAGCGAGTCGAACGCGGTGAGCTTTCCGGGGTCTTGATGGGTGCAGGTCGCCCCGAGGATGCCCAGAGGTACTCATCCAAGCTCCAGAAGGCTGCCACTCGCGGTAACCAGCCTCCGGTGCTGGTGATGATCGATCAAGAGGGCGGCTACGTAAAGCGCCTGCCAGGCCCGCCGGATATCGGTCCGAACGAGATCGAGGCTGCAGGCGGTGAAAAGGCCGCGCTCTCAGAGGGCCGCAAGACGGGTGAGTTCCTCAAGCCACTTGGCATCAACATCGATCTTGCGCCAGTCGTAGATGTGGCTCACGACAACACCGCCGACACCATCGCCTCTCGAACTTACGGCAGCGATCCCGCGACGGTTGGCCGTTACGGAGCTGCCTTCGTAGAGGGACTGCAGGGCGCAGGAGTCGCCGCTACGCCCAAGCACTTCCCGGCACTCGGGCTTTCGAGCGACAACACCGACTTCGGTGCGGTAACCGTCGACGCGAGCGCCAGCGAGATAAAGGCAGACATGGAGTCATTCCGTGCCCCGATCAAGGCAGGCGCCCGTCTGGTGATGGTCTCTAGCGCGGTCTTCCCGGCGCTTGGTGGCGACGAGCAGGCTGTCTACTCCTCCGAGATCATCGGTGACTCCCTCAGAGGACAGCTCGGATTCGATGGCGCGGTGATAAGCGACGATCTCGAATCGCCTGCCGCCGGTACGGCGCCGGGCGATGCCGCATTCCGCGCAGTCAGGGCGGGAGTCGACCTGGTGCTCTTTGCCCGCACCGATGGTGCTGCCGTGAGTGCTTTCAGTGCACTCGAGAAGTCGGTCAAGAATGGCCGCCTGGATCGCAGTGTCCTGCGAAGCGCCTATGACCGCATTCAGGCACTGAAGCGCGCCATCGAGGGCTAGGCAGTCGGCTCGTGCGCAAGTCTCTCGCACCTGACGACTCCAGAGACCTCCTTCGCGAGCTTGCAGCTCTGCTGATAGCTCTGGGTGCGGCGATGTGGGTGCTTCGCACCGGTGCCGCGGCAGGAGCGTTTGCCTCCTTCTGCATCCTCGCGATTCCGGCCTGCCTGTTGCTCTGGATGGCGTTGTCGGACTTTCCGTCACAGAAGACGACCCGCCCATGGCAGGCTGTCGACGCGACAGTCGGGATCGTGCTGGCGGTTCTGGCGCTACGACAGTTGGCCAACTGGCTCGGAGAGCCAGGTGACGCCTCCAACGGCATGAACATCTTCTGGACCTTCTCTCTGGGAGCAGCGATCGCTGCCTGGTCGGCACGCAAGGCAGGCGTTCGTTTTCAGATCCTCCTTGCCTGCCTGCTCTCGGCCATTGCCCTGGCCGGCCTCCTCAATGTGATCTTGAGCGGCGGAGTCGTGGGGAGCTTTGGCGTCTTCAGGGGATTGATGTTCATCTACGCGTTGGTGCTTGCGGGCATTGGCGTGAGGATCTGGCGCTCTGATCAAGCCAGTGAGGTGCGGTCGGTCTCATCAGAGCTCACCGACCCAGAGGCGGGGCGCTCGCTGCGCAATGCCTCGGAGGTATTCACCTCAGCTGCAGTGGTTGCAGTATTTGCCTGCGGCTATGGAATAACTTCTGCGCTCGGGCTGATTCCGACCATCGCAGACATCGACAGCGCTGGCTCCGGCATCATCTGGGAGGTCCTCCTGCTGCTGGTTGGGGTCGTCTCGGTGGTGGCTGGCGCCGGGATAGGTTCACGCGGACTTACCTGGGCAGGGGGAATCGGTTTGATCCTCTTCTTCTTCATCGTTGGAGCCGATGTCCATTCCGGGCAGCGGCGCCCTGATGCCTTCGGTGTCTGGCCGGCGGTCTTGCTCGGTCTCGGTGTGGGATTTCTGATCGTGAGCCTGGTCCCAGAGTCCAGTCTCGGCAGGGCACCCAAGCGGCTCGTCGAGCGTCTGCGCAGCGGTGGCCGAAGCAGCTGATCCGGCCACCCGGGACTTGATCGAGCGCCTGCTCGATTCGGTCAGCCGCGGCGATGCAGAAGGCTTGCGATCCATGTCGGATGACTCGGTCACGATCCACACGGCGCGCGGTGAGTTGGTCGGGCCCGATGCAGCGGCAGGGTGGGTGTCGAAGCGGTTCGACCACCTCGACCGCCGATATCGCCTGATCGACCTCGAGCCAACATCGGATGGCGTGAGCGTCACCGCTGCGCTCGAGTACGTATGGCGAGAGTCCGAGGAGGTTGCAGATTCGACCGAGGTCGAGATAGAGATTGGGCTCAAGGGCGGGCGGATAGCTTCTTGGCGGGTGGTGGAGGAGTAACCAGCTACCCCTGTTGGCGCCACGCTTGCGCTGGTAGGCTGGGAAGTGGGGTTCGAACTCGTTCGACAGCCGTCCCCAATGTTGACCCAACACAATCGGCCAGGGTGTCGATTTCCGGTGTCCTCAGTTGCGCTGAGTTCATCCGGTAGACGCCCACCTCTCCAAAGACGGGTTCTCAGGCCGGGACGGCAACGGCGAGTTGGAGCCCCTTTTATCTTCTGCTCTGCACAGGGGAGAAGCTCGGTCTCCCGGGCCTCACCGCTTCAATGGAGCCCGAGGTTCGATCTCTTCACATGGAGCAACTCGCAGCCGCACTGCGTGATCGTTTGGTTCAGCGGTCCCGTGCCGCGGCGCTAGCCGGAAAAGAGATTCCTCCGGTGCAGGAGGCGATCTCCGATCTGGTCGACCGCGATGCTGCTGTCCTGTCGGGGGATCTGCGTGCGGAGATCAAGGAACTGATTGAGCGTGAGGCTGTTGGTCTTGGTCCGCTGGAGGAGCTACTCGCCGACCCCTCAGTAGATGAGGTCCTCGTGGTCGGATACGACCGCGTATGGGTAGAGCGCCGCGGCGTGCTCGAACGGACCCAGGTCAGCTTCAGAGACGCTCAGGCGCTCGATGATGTGATCGAAAGACTTCTCGCGCCTCTGGGTCGAAGAGTCGACGATTTGTCGCCGATGGCCGATGCGAGGCTTGCCGACGGCTCGCGGGTGAACGTCACCGTGCCCCCGTTGGCGATCGATGGAGCTTGTCTTTCAATTCGGCGTTTCGGGGACGAGAGACCCTCGCTGGATGATCTGGTCTCCAACGGAACGCTCACCGAGAGTTGGTGCGAGTACTTGATCGAGTCGGTCAGAGATCGATCCAACATCTTGATCAGCGGTGGCACCGGGGCAGGCAAGACGACCTTGCTGAATGCGCTCTCGGGCCACATAGACCCCTCGGAACGCGTCGTGACGATCGAGGACGCAGCTGAGCTGCGACTTGCGCAAGAGCACGTCGTCAGGCTGGAGTCACGCCCGGCAAACGTCGAGGGGAGGGGCGAGGTGACTATCCGCGACCTCTTGCGCAACGCACTGCGCATGCGTCCGGATCGATTGCTGATCGGCGAAGTCAGAGGCGCAGAAGCGCTCGATCTGGTTGTCGCGCTGAATACCGGACACGCTGGGTCTCTCTCTACGGTCCACGCAAACTCACCAGAGGACGCATTGGTTCGGTTGGAGATGCTCGCCTCTATGGCCGATGTCGTCCTTCAGGGCGAGACGATCAGACAGCAACTGCTCAGGGCGTTGGATCTGGTGGTACAGATAGATCGCCGCGATGACGGGGCAAGGGAAGTAACCGCTCTTGCCCGGGTTGGATCAGACGGCATCGACGGGACGGTGCGAGGGGAGGGAGGCTGCGCATGAATCCCTTGTTGTCACTACCGCTGCTCCTCGGGGCACTAGCCGCCGGCGCACTGCTCTCCTTCGCGACCCATGACGCAGTGCGATCACTTCCGAGATTTGCCAGGTGGCTCAGCTCGAGTCTTGTTCCACTGCGGCGCGCCGGAGATGAGGGGTACCTGCC
>JBEIRY010000047.1:0-12576 GCA_040375675.1 Thermoleophilales bacterium
AGCTGAGCTACGGGCGCAAGTATTTACAGCTGCGAGTCTAAGCGGAGAGGGAGGGATTCGAACCCTCGAGAGAGCTTGCGCCCCCTACTCGCTTAGCAGGCGAGTGCTTTCAGCCGCTCAGCCACCTCTCCACGGCAGATCCACTATGTCCGATCAGCGATTGTAAGCGCGATACCACGACCGGCGAGCGAGGCCGCATGCGGCTAGGCTTCCCGATTGGAGGGGTGGCAGAGCGGTTGAATGCACCGGTCTTGAAAACCGGCAGGCGTCTCAAAGGCGTCTCGAGGGTTCGAATCCCTCCCCCTCCGCTCTACCGCCTCTCGCTTGCGCTCCGATTGCGCTGCAAATGGGTTTGAAAGTAGGTGAGCCGCCCACGCCCCTACCTATACTGCCGCCTGTGAGCAGGGACCCCCACAACCTCGCTCGAGGAATCCGCCTGCGCAACGCACTGATCGCGGGCTTCGTATTTAGTGCCCTCGTGCTGCTGTGCCTGATGGCCACCTCGCGGACGCCTGTGGCATCGGCTCTGCCGCAGCAGCCGAACGTGGTGATGGTGATGGTCGACGACGCGACTCTCTCTGACTACATGTCCAGGCCACGCGGCAAGTGGTTGATGCCCCGCACCCACTCGCTGATCGAGAACAAGGGGGTCCGCTTTACCAGGGCTTACTCGAGCTACCCGCTGTCGTGCCCCTCGCGCACGACGTTCCTCAGTGGCCAGTACGCACACAACCACGAGGTGCTCTCGAACGTTCGCCACCCGAATGGCGACGAAACCATCTACTGCTCCGACCCCGAGTTCGATGTCAAGTACAACACCACCCTCCCGGCCTGGCTGCAGGCCGAGGGCTACCGCACGATCCACACCGGAAGGTTCCTCAACGGCTTCCCGGCGGTGAGCCAAACCGAGATTCCGGCCGGATGGAACGAATGGTTCTCTCCCGTCTTCCGCTCCAACTACCCCTCCGCGAACTTCTACGGATACGTAATGAACGAAAACGGCGCTCTCACCGAGCCCTTCGGCCATTACATGCAGATCGACCACACCAACTACTTCACCGACGTAATCCACGGATGGGCGAATGACCAGATAGATGCCGCAGTGGGAGCCGGCGATCCGTTCTTCACCGTGATCGACGAGCGCGCACCGCACGAGGACTCCTCGCTGCCGGTAGGCCCCCAGCCTGCGCTTCGCCACATCGGCAGCCCCACCGAGCCACCACCGAAGAACGCGGCTACCGACGAGCGCGACACCTCCGACAAGCCCTACTACATCCGTGCGGGAGGAAGGATCACCTCCCCGGCGACCAAGAAGGAGCTACGGGTCCGCAACAAGCGCCGGCAAGAGTCGCTGCGCGCAGTCGATGAAGGAATCGGTCACATGATCGACAACCTCGATGCCCAGGGAGTGCTCGACAACACCTACATCCTCTTTGCCTCCGACAACGGCTTCTTCCGCGGAGAGCATGAAATCTCGAAGGGGAAGGGCCGCCACTACGAGCCGGCAACTCACATACCGATGCTGATCCGGGGGCCAGGCCTGAAGCGCGGGGTGGTCAACCACAGCCCGGTCGCAAATGTGGACCTCGCCGCAACGATCGCAGACATCACCAACTCCTCTCCGACCCGAACGCTCGACGGTCGCTCGTTGATTCCGCTTGCTCAGCATCCGGACCGGGTCTGGAACCGCCCGATCCTGCTCGAGGAGTTCTTCCGCAAGAAGGGGCGGCCGATTCGCTCGATCGTAGAAGCATCAGGGAGCAAGACGACACGGATGCCAAACCATCAGGCGATCATCTCCGGCTGGTGGAAGCTGGTCCGTTATGTAACCGGTGAGCTCGAGCTCTACAACCTGAAAATGGACCCGAACGAGGTCTGGTCCGTGCACCGCGAGCCCGAGGCGATGGGGCTTCGCAAGTACCTGCTGAGGAAACTGGCCAAGCTCGATATGTGTCGGGGGACGGCTTGCAGGCAGCAGTTCGTGATTCCTAGGCGCCTCTCTGCAGGCGGACTGAAGGCGATCGAGCGGGTCTCTCGGAAAGGACGGCCCTGACCATGGCAAAGGACAAGATCGAAAAGAGCGAGCAGGAGTGGCGCGAGCAGCTGACGCCGGAGCAGTACAAGATCCTGCGCGAGAAGGGAACCGAGGCGCCATTCACCGGTGAGTACGTAGACGAGAAGCGATCGGGCACCTACAAGTGCTCAGCCTGCGGACAGCCGCTGTTTTCCTCCGAGACCAAGTACGACTCGGGCACCGGCTGGCCGAGCTTCTATGAACCGATGGACGAAGCGGCGGTCGAAACAGAGGCCGACAACAGCATGTTCATGAAGCGCACAGAGGTCTTGTGTTCGCGCTGCGATGCGCACCTTGGGCATGTCTTCGACGACGGGCCGAACCCGACCGGTCAGCGCTTCTGTATCAACTCGGCTTCACTCGAGCTCGACGCCGAAGACGAGTAGGGCCTCAGGCAGCAGGGATTTCTGCGGGAGCACCCGCGCTGACCAACGCCTCGGGCAGCTGAACACTGCCATCGGCCTGCTGGCCGTTCTCGATCAGCGCGATCAAGGCTCGCCCCACCGCCACTGCGGTGCCGTTGACCGTGTGCAGTGGCTCGGGAGCGGTCTTTCCATCACCCTCGGGGCGGAACCTGGCCCCCAGGCGACGAGCCTGATAGTCGGTGGTGTTCGAACATGAGGTCAACTCGCGATAGCGCTCTTCGCTGGGAATCCAGCCCTCGCAGTCGAACTTGCGCGACGCTGGCGCGCCGAGGTCGCCGATCGGTATGTCGACCACCTGATACGGGATCTCCAACCCACCGAGGATCTCCTCCTGGATTGCGAGGACCTTCTGCTGCTCGTCGTTGGACGCATCCGGCAAGCAGAAGCTGAACATCTCGACCTTGTCGAACTGGTGGACCCGAAAGATCCCCCGAGTGTCCTTGCCGGCCGCGCCCGCCTCGCGGCGAAAACAGGTAGAGATACCGGCGTAGCGAATCGGCAGTTCAGCAGCCTCGACGATCTGATCGGCGTGCAGTGATGCGAGCGAAACTTCCGAGGTCCCGACCAGGAACAACTCGTCTTTGGGGATCTCGTAGATCATCTCTCTCTCGCCAGGAAAGAAGCCCGTCCCGTAGAGCGCGTTTTCTCTGACCAGGACGGGCGGAACCACCGGCTCGAACCCTTCAGCCCGAACCTTTTCGACCACCCAGCGGATCAAAGCCAACTCGACCATCACCAGATCCCCGAGCAGATAGGAGAACCTCGCGCCCGAGGCCTCGGCGGCGGCCTTCATCTCGACCCATCCGTGGCGCTCGGCGAGAGTCAGGTGGTCAGAGGCCTCGAAATCGAAGTTCGGCCGATCGCCTACTTCGCGCAATACGGTCGGGTCGGTATCGGCGTCGCCGTCGGGTGCATCGGGGTCGGGAAGGTTCGGCAGTCCGGCGGCGATCAGATCGCAGTCGGCCTCGACCTCGGACAACTCTGCCTCGAGGGCCTTGATCTCGGACGAGAGGGTTTTCATCCGGTCGAGCAACTCAGTTGCGTCATCGCCCGCGCCCTTGGCCTTGGCGATCTCCTCAGAGGCGCGGTTCTGCTCGGCGCGACCGTCCTCGACCTTGGGCAGTAGCTCGCGGCGGCGAGCGTCGAGTTCGAGCAGGCGGTCGAGATCCTCAGCTGCACCGCGGCGCGCCAGCGCCTCGCGGGCCCCATCCGGGTCCTTGCGAATGGCTTTCAGGTCGAGCGTGGCTCTCGGCCTCCCGGTAGCGGGTACCTAGTTGCCTGCGTCTTTGCCGGCGTACTTGGCGACGAAGCGGGCCACATCGGTGGCATCGCTTCCGACCACGATGTTCTGGGGCATGATCGCGCCTGAGAAGCCGCCGTTTCGAATCGCGTAGATCGCGGAGAAGTAAGTCTCCTTGCGCTGGTTGAGATTGGGGCCCATCGCTCTGGTGGAGCGGTTGGAGGTTCCCTGCGCACCGGCAGCGTCGAGCGTGTGGCAGCCCGAGCAGCGCTCAGCGAACAGCACGGCACCGTTGTGCAGAGGATCGTTCTCTGCAACCTGAACCCCCTGCGAGCCACAGCCAGTCAGGCCGAGGAGTCCGAGGGCAACGAATGTCAAAGCAAACTTTGAACGCACGCCCGCATCATATTCGCAACCCGCGACAGCGAGTCCCCTCGTCACGCAAATACCGGCCACCGAGCAGATGGCTAGCTTTCAGGTTGTGAGTGAGCAGGCGAATGAAAACGCTGGGCAAGGGCCCTCCGGAGAGGATCTGCGCAAGGCCCTCGCGACCTTTCCAACCGGCATAGCGATCGTCACCACCTTCGCCGGAGAGGAGCCGATCGGCGCTACCGCCAATGCGGTAACCGGACTCTCGCTCGATCCACCTCTGATCCTCGCCTGCCTGGATCGCCGGTCACGAACGCTGGAAGCGATCAAGGCCTCCGAGAGGTTCGGAGTGAACGGGCTCGCCGCCGAGCACGTTGGCTTGGCGCGGAGCTTCTCGGACCCGGCAACACGCGAGACCCGCTGGGATGACCTCGACTGGAGCGAGAGCCTCGGCTCACCTCGGTTGGGGCAGATGCCCCTCTGGGTTGGCTGCTCGTTGCACGATCTGGTCGAGGGCGGAGATCACCTGATCGTGATCGGCGCGGTCGAGGAGATCGAGGGCAGAGATGCAGATCCACTGATCTTCCACGGCGGCGACTACCACGGGCTTCGCTAGCTGCGGGTTGGACTCAAGCTCCGGACGAAAGTAGGGCTGCCCGCAGAGCCAGCCCGAAGATGACCAGGCAGCCAACGGCCATCACGCCCATCTCGCGGCGAACGATCGCCAAGCCGATCGCCTGCTGCTGATCGGGCGGCACCTGGGAGAAGTCGATCTCGCCCAACTCCTGTCTGGCCGATCCCGCCCGGACCATCTCGGCGAACAGAGAAACCACCAGACACAGCCCGCCGTAGACGTAATGGAGATTGGGTGCGACGTGGTTGCTCAGCAAGAGAACCGCGCCGAGGGAGACCTGAATCACGATCACGACCTGAGCAACCCGAAGCGCGTACCAGAAGCCGACCGACGGAGAGCTCCTCCACCAGGCGATCCCACCCCAAGCACCTGCGACGAGGGTGGTCGTGATGACGGCAACTCCGAAGATCAGGTGAACGGTGGTCACAGCCGTTTGAGGTTAGGCCAAGTCGAGAGGTCTCAAATACCCAGCAGATGGTCGGATATCCGCTTTCTAATGCGGAAAGTCACTTGTGACATGTTGATACAAGCAAGCGTGACGGTGATATAAGACAAGGCGGAGGAAGAACCAACTCGACGCTGCTGAGAGGACCTGCGAATGCTTCAAAGCTATCTACCCATTCTCGTCTTTGGCGCACTCGGCCTGATCGTAGGCACCGCCTTCGTCCTGCTCAACACGGTGCTCGGTCCCAAGCGACCCAACCCCTCCAAAGGAGATCCTTACGAGTGCGGGCTGCCGACCAACATCGCCAGCACCTTCCGGTTCGGGGTCAGCTTCTACCTGATCGCGATGCTCTTCATCCTCTTCGACATCGAGGTCGTCTTCCTCTATCCGGTTGGCGTTCTGGTCGAATCGCTGAAGAGCGTCTTCGTTCTGATCGAGGTCGGGGTGTTCGTCTTCTTGCTGATGATCGGTCTGGCATTCGTCTGGGCCCGTGGAGCGCTCGATTGGAAGTAGAGAGAAAATCCGCTGAAGAGTTTCGCTCCGAGCAGCTGCGCGCCCGCGACATGCTGCGCGGCGACCTCGAAGGCGAGGCGCTCGAAGAGCACGTCAAGAGTCGAATAATCACGACCACCCTCGACACGGCGCTCAACTGGGCCAGGTCGAACGCGGTCTTTCCGGCGACCTTCGGACTCGCATGCTGCGCGATCGAGATGATGTCGATGGTCGCCTCCCGAAACGACATTGCGCGCTTCGGTGCCGAGGCTTTCAGGGCCTCACCACGCCAGGCAGACCTGCTGGTGCTGTCCGGTCGCGTCTCGATCAAGATGGCGCCGGTCGTACGGCGGATCTATGACCAGATGCTTGAACCCAAGTGGGTGATCTCGATGGGTGCGTGCTCCTCCTCGGGTGGAATGTTCTCCAACTACGCAGTCGTCCAGGGCGCCGACAAGTTCATGCCGGTGGATGTGCACGTGCCGGGTTGTCCTCCCCGCCCCGAGGCCGTTCTCTACGCCTTCAACAAGCTCCAGCGCCAAATCGTCGGCGACCCTGACCTCGGCTGGCGCGCGCGCTACAACGCTGCCGGCACCGAGGAGTGGGCGAGGATGGAACCCGGTGTGCCGACGGCTGAGGCTCTGGCCGCCGCGCGTCGGGTGGTCGCCCGCGAAGAGAGCATCGATCAAGGGGCAGCCGAGTAGCCATGCCCGACGCAGTAGGACTCGAGCTGATCGCCAAAGAGATCAACGCGGCTCATTCAGGTGCCGTTACCGAGACCCATCACGAGTACGACTCGGCCACCTTGGTGGTTGCGCCCGAGAGCAACCTCGAGGTGCTGCGGTGGCTGCGTGACACTCCCGGTCAGGAGTACACCTTCTGCTCGAGCGTTCACGGTGCCGACTACCTGCCGGCAGAGCCCCGCTTTGCCGTGCACTACGAACTGCTCAACCGGGACCGCGTGGAGCGGATCCACGTGAAAGCGCTCCTTGCCAACCCTTCAGCCGGCACCAACGACCAGTGGGGAGACGGTCCGCTGCCCACCTTGCGCAGCAGCGTGGAGCTGTTCCCGACCGCCGAGTTCCAGGAGAGGGAGATCTACGACTTCTTCGGGATCGTCTTCGAAGGCCACCCGGATCTGCGTCGGATCACGATGCCCGAGGACTATGTCGGATGGCCGCAGAGGCGGGACTTCCCGATAGGCGGCGAGCCGGTGATCTTCACCAACACCGAGCGCGAGAGGGCAGGTTGGTACGAGTGATGCTCGATCCGCGCACCAAGCTGGAGGAGTCGAAGATCGCCGACGAGTTCGTCACCCGCGGCCTCAACCCCCTGATCGAAGACCCGGATGGCGCAGTCGTCACCCCGATGGTCGAGTCCGAAACCGGCACCGACGAACAGGTGATGACCATCAACATGGGGCCACACCATCCGGCGACCCACGGGGTGCTGCGTCTGGTCGTATCGCTCAAGGGCGAGTACGTGCTCGATCTGAAACCCGTGATGGGCTACGTCCACACCGGAATCGAGAAGTCCTGCGAGCAGAAGAGCTTCTGGAAGGCGATCCCGTTCGTTGAGCGGATGGACTACCTCTCCTACTTCTTCCAGATGCAGGCTTACTGCGGATGCGTCGAGCGGATGATCGGGTTGGAAGTGCCGAAGCGAGCCGAGTACCTGCGGATCATCCACATGGAGTTGAACCGGATCCACTCTCACCTGGTCTGGCTCGGTACCACCGCGCTCGATCTCGGAGCGATGTCGATGTTCTGGTACTGCTTCAACGTCCGCAATGAGCTGCTCGATCTGTTCGAGATGTCGACCGGACAGCGGATGCACACCCGCTACTTCCAGGTCGGAGGAGTCGCAGAGGACATACCCGTGGGCTTCGCCGACAAGGTGAGGGAGTTCTGCCGCGAGACTCCCGGGCGGGTAGACCAGTACGAAGCGCTGCTCGACCGCAACGAGATCTTTCTCAAGAGGACCCGCGAGGTCGGGATCGTCTCGCGCGAGCGTCTGCTGGAGCTCGGCGTAACCGGACCTCTGCTGCGGGCGGCTGGCGAGCCCTGGGATCTGCGCAAGGTCACCGACTACCTGCCCTACAAGGACTTCGAGTTCAGCGTTCCCGTAGGCACCGTCGGTGACAACTACGACCGCTACCGAGTGCGCGTCGCCGAGATCCGCAAATCGATCAAGATCATCGAACAGGCCGTGGAGGGCCTGCCGGAGGGCCCGCATATCGCCGATGACCGCAAGTACGTGCTGCCTCCGCGCGATGAACTCGGCACCTCGATGGAGTCGCTGATCCACCACTTCAAGCTGGTCACCGAAGGCTTCCGCGTAGCGCCGGGTGAGCTCTACAACCCGGTCGAAGGCCCCAGAGGCGAGACCGGCTGCTTCATCGTCACCGACGGTTCGGCCAAGCCGGCCAGGGTGCACTTCCGCGATGCCTCTTTCGTCAATCTGCAGTCGCTGCAAGACATGTGCGTTGGCGGGCTGGTCGCAGACCTGATCGTGAACCTCGCGATGCTCGATCCGATCCTCGGAGGGATCGACCGATGAGCGCAGCCAAAGACAATCCTGGCAAGCCCGCCTTTCCTGAAGCCGTAGATCTCGAGCGGGTGCTCGACGAGCACGACTTCACCCCGGAGATCGCCGAGATCGATCTCGACGAGGCAAAGACCGGCAGCGTCGGGCGCGAACCCGCACCTGTGCCGGAGCCGGGTGAGATAGAGGTTCCGCCGGAGCTGCGAAGCGAGATCGAGCGTGCGATGGCCAAATACCCGGAGGTCAAGTCGGCGTCCATCCCCGCGCTATGGGCCGTGCAACGCAAGCACGGTTGGTGCTCGCCAGAAGGAATCCATCAGGCCGCCGCGGTTCTGGGAGTGACCCCGGGATATCTGCAGTCGGTCGCGAGCTTCTACGACCTCTTCCACACCGAGCCGACAGGCGAGCATCAGGTACTGGTCTGCACGAACATCTCGTGCTGGTTGCGCGGGGCCGACGAGATGCTGAAGGAGATGTGCGAGGAAGCCGGCGTCTCTGCAGGAGAGACCTCCAAAGACGGAAGTCTCTTCGTTCGTGGCTTCGAGTGCCTGGGGGCGTGTGACCTGGCGCCGATGGCCTCGATCGACGGCGAGTACTTCGGACCCCTCGAGCCCGGTGAGGGCGCGAAGGCGATCGGACAGCTTCGTGACGGCAAGAAGGTGTTGCCGAAGCGCCGGCTCGAAGACCGTGGATCCGCTGGCGGCAAGCGCGCCGGAAGTGATCGACGCACCTCGACCCACCCGATCAACAAGACCAAACCAAAGACCAAGTCGAAGAAGGCGTAGACGAAGATGGCAAGCACCAAGGCCAAGCAGGCCAAGACGACCGAGACTCGAGTTCTCTTCCGCAATATCGACGAACCCGGCCTGTCGAAGATCAGCACCTACAAGCGCCTCGGCGGCTACCAGTCACTGATCAAGGCCTACACCGAGATGAGTGCAGAGGACCTGCTCGCAGAGTTGGAGGCATCTGACCTGCGAGGTCGAGGCGGCGCAGGATTTTCGATGGGCAAGAAGGCTTCGTTCCTTCCGAGAGGCGACATGGACAAGTACCTCTGTTGCAATGCGGATGAATCCGAGCCCGGCACCTTCAAAGACCGCGAGCTGATGCAGAAAAACCCACACCAGCTGATCGAGGGAATCGCAATCGCCGCGCGTGCCGCCGGAGCAAACCGCTGCTTCATCTACATCCGCGGCGAGTACGTGCTGCAGGCAGACATCCTCGACCGGGCGGTAGCCGAGGCCTATGAGGCCGGCTACCTGGGCGACGACGTATGCGGAACCGGCGAACAGGTCGAGTTGGTCGTCCACCGCGGCGCCGGTGCCTACATCTGCGGCGAGGAGACCGCACTGCTCGACTCGCTCGAAGGCAAGCGCGGAAACCCGCGGCTCAAGCCCCCCTTCCCGGCGGTAGAGGGCCTCTACGGTGGTCCCACGCTGATCAACAACGTCGAGACTCTCTCGAACCTCCCCCACATCGTGGCCTCGGGATCGGAGTGGTTTCGCAGCTTCGGCACCGAGCAGTCGCCCGGCACGAAGGTGGTCTCGGTGTCTGGAGATGTTGCGAAGCCCGGCAACTACGAGATCGAGCTCGGTGTTCCGGTGCGCGGAATCATCGAAGACCTCGCAGGCGGCCCCTCGGGCAAGGCGAAGCTCAAGTGCTTCTTCCCCGGCGGATCCTCCTCACCGGTGCTGACCGCAAAGGAGGGGTTGGACCTTCCGTACAGCTTCGAAGCAATGGCGGAGGCGGGATCGATGCTCGGATCGGGCTCGATCATCGTCTGTGACGAGGAAACCTCGGTGGTGGATCTGGCGCTGAGGGTTGCGCGCTTCTACCACCACGAGTCTTGCGGCAAGTGCACACCGTGTCGCGAGGGGACCAACTGGACGGTGAAGATGCTCGAGCGGCTTACCCACGGCGAGGCCACCCCGATAGATCTCGAAACGATCGTCTCGGTCCAGGACAACATCACCGGCAACTGCCTCTGTGTGCTGGGTGACTCGATGGCAGCACCGGTCAGCTCGCTGGTTGCCAAGTACCGACCGGAGTTCGATCAGGTGATCTCGATGGGCGGAATGAACGGACACGGCGCCGAAGGCAACGGACACGACGGCGATGGGCTGCCAGATATCGCGTGGCCGCTTGGTGCAGGGAGCGCTGGGTAGATGGCCGAGCCGGTACGCGAGATGGTCACGATCAACGTCGACGGGCGCGAGATCACAGCTCCAGAGGGGCAGATGCTCCACGACGCAGCCAAGGCAGGCGACGTGGAGATTCCCGTCTTCTGTTACGAGCCGAAGCTCGGTGAGCCGGTCGGCGCATGCCGGATGTGTCTGGTCGAGATCGAAGGAATCCCGAAGCTCCAGACCTCCTGTTCTACCCCGATCCGCGACGGCATGGTGGTCCACACCAAGACCGATCAGGTCAAGCAGGCCCAGAACGCCGTGGTCGAGTTCCTCCTGGTCAATCACCCCCTCGACTGTCCGGTTTGCGACAAGGGCGGCGAGTGCCCTCTGCAGGACATCTCGATGGGCTGGGGTCCGGGAAAGAGCCGGTTCACCGACGTCAAACGCCACTTCCAGAAGCCGATCGAGCTCTCACCGCTGGTTGCCCTCGACCGCGAGCGCTGCATCCTCTGCTACCGCTGCGTTCGATTCAGCCAGGAGGTTGCCGAAGACGAACAGCTGCAGTTGCTGGAGCGCGGCGACAGGACCTTCGTCGGCACCTTCGACGACCGCCCGTATGACGATCCCTACCACGGCAACGTGATCGAGCTCTGCCCCGTCGGCGCTCTCACCACCTACACCTACCGGTTTCGCGCTCGGCCCTGGGACATCGAAGACGCAGGGTCGGTCTGCAACCTCTGCCCGTCGCAGTGCAACGTCAAATTCTCGATCCGCGACGAAGAGGTACTGCGAGTGCTCGCTCGCGACAACGCGGATGTAGACGACGGCTGGCTCTGCGACAAGGGCCGCTTCGGCTTCCAGTCGTTCGATGCAGAAGGGAGAATCACTCAGCCGATGCTCCGCGGAGGTGATGGTGAACTCGCGCCGATCAGCTGGGACGATGCCCTCAGCCGCGTGGCCGGTGCCCTGCGCTCGGCCGGCGAGAGGACCGCGGTGCTCGCTGGTGGCGGAACCACCAACGAAGAAGGCTGGCTGCTCGGGCGGATTCTGCGTGAGGGTCTGGGCGCAAACGCCATCGACTCAGGCGCACACCCCGCAACCGCTGCAACGGTGAGAACGCTCTCCAACCCGTCTTTGACCGCGCGGATGCGCGACATCGACCACGCAGGTGCGGTCTTGGTCTTGGGCGCCGACCCACGCAACGAAATGCCTATCTGCGATCTGCGGATCCGCAAGGGTGTGCGCCGAAACGGTGTGCGTCTGGCAGTTGCAACCGACGCTCCCACCTCTCTCGACCGCCGCGCGCACGCAACCGGTCGTTACCTGCCTGGCGATGCCGCCGGGTTCATCTCTGATCTCTCTGCCGAGATCCGCGGCGCGGGCTCGGCCAACGGATCGCAGTCCGAGGCAGCCGCTGCGGTGGCCAACGAGCTGCGCGATGCCGAGGATGTCGTGGTGGTCTGGGGCGAGCAACTCTGGAGCGAACCCGGCGCAGTTGGCGCGCTGCTCGAGCTGGCCGATGCACTCGGGATCACAAGCGTCGAGACCTCCGGCCTGATCGAGGTTCCGACTGAAGCGAACGGACGCGGGCTGCGCGAGGTCGGCTGTCTGCCGGGAGCAGGAGCAGGGCTCAGCGATGCGCCTGACGGCCCGGGTGTCGCAGAGATCAGCAATGGCCTGATCGACGGATCTCTGGAGACGATCCTGCTGGCCGATTCCGACCCGGTACGAGACAACCCGGCCGGTGAGGGCTGGAAGAAGGCGCTCGGTGGCGCTTTCGTGATCGCGATCTCCTCGTTCGAGACCCCCTCCACGGCGCTAGCCAACCTCGTGATCCCGGCTGAGAACTTCTCTGAAAAGGAGGGGACGATCACGCATCCCGACGGGCGCCTTCAGCGTGTCCGCCGAAATGTCCCGCCGCCCGACGGCCTTCTTCCGACCTGGAACTTCCTCGCCGCGGTCGCAAGCGAGTTGGGCGTCGAGTGCGATTTCATCGATCAACCTGGTCTCTTTGCGGCAATGACCTCCGCGGTCGGTCTGTATCAGGGGGTCACCGAGGAGGAGCTGGCAGGGCAAGGTGTGCGCTGGCAGGATCTTGATGGCGCAGCCGCTCGCGTAACGGCGGTCAGCGATCCTGCTTCCGCACCCGATGGAGCAACCGCGACCAATGGCGCACCGGATGCGATCAGGCTCGGTCACCGCCGAGACCTCTTGGCCGCCGAGTTCG
>JBEIRY010000017.1:0-28789 GCA_040375675.1 Thermoleophilales bacterium
GAGAAGTCCGGGACATCGAGTCCCTCGACGATCTTCCACTCCCCACCTGAGCATGTGCATGGGAAACCGGAGATGAGGCCCTCAGGCACTTCGTAGCTGCCGTCGGAGGGGACGGCCATCGAGACCCAATCGTCTTTCGGGGTCCCGAGGTGCCAGTCGCGCAGGTGATCGATGGCAGCGTTGGCGGCCGAGGCGGCACTCGATGCACCCCTTGCCTCGATGATCGCTGCACCGCGCGTGGCGACGGTCGGAATGAACTCATCCGCGATCCAGGCCTCGTCTGCGACCTCGTCCCAAGCGGACTTGCCGTCGACCTTGGCATTGACCAGGTCCGGGTACTGAGTGGTCGAGTGGTTGCCCCAGATCGTCATCTGTGTGACATCCGAAACCGTCTTGTCGGTGCGCTCGGCGAGCTGTGCAATTGCGCGGTTGTGATCGAGCCGAACCATCGCGGTGAAGCGTTCCTTCGGAACATCAGGAGCGTTCGACATCGCGATCAGGCAATTGGTGTTGGCCGGGTTGCCGACTACGAGGATCTTCACGTCATCGGCTGCGCCAGCGTTGATCGCCTCGCCCTGCGGGCGGAAGATCCCACCGTTTGCCTCCAACAGATCGGAGCGCTCCATACCCTGCTGACGCGGCCGCGAACCGACCAGAACGCCCACATTCACACCATCGAAGGCCTTGGTTGCGTCGTCGGTTATCTCGATTCCCGAGAGCAGAGGAAAGGCGCAGTCGTCGAGCTCCATGGCCGTTCCTTCGGCAGCCTTGACCGCATCGGGGATCTCCAGCAGGGTCAGGTGGACAGGCTGGTCTTCGCCGAGCATCTGGCCCGCGGCAATGCGAAAGAGGATCGCGTAGCCGATCTGGCCTGCTGCTCCGGTGACGGTGACCTTCAGGGGTGACTTCTTGCTCACTTTTTCTCCTTCATTTCGTCGATGACAGCGTCTGCAAACTCTGAGGTTCCTACCGCGGTTGGATCGTCGCGATCGGGCTTCAAGTCGTAGGTGACTTTGTCGCCTTCGGCAATCACTGAAGCGATTGCGGCCTCCATGCGATCCGCTGCGTCTATCTCCTCCAGATGACGCAGCATCAACACGCCCGAGAGCATCAGCGCGGTCGGGTTGACCTTGTTCTGACCCTTGTACTTGGGAGCCGAGCCGTGGGTGGCCTCGAACATTGCCGCTTGAGTGCCGATGTTGGCGCCAGGGGCAAGACCGAGACCGCCGATCATGCCGGCGCCGAGATCGCTGACGATGTCGCCGTAGAGGTTCGGCAGCACGATCACGTCGTATTCCTCGGGGCGCGAGACCAACTGATTACAGAGGTTGTCGATGATCCGGTCCTCGAACTCGATATCCGGGTGGCGCTCTGCCACCTTGCGAGCGGTTTCGAGAAAGAGGCCGTCGGAGAACTTCATGATGTTCGCCTTGTGGGCCGCAGTGACCTTCTTGCGGCCGTGCTTTTCGGCGTAGTCGAAAGCAGCCTCGACGATTCGATCGCTGCCGAACTCGGAGATCGGCTTGATCGAAATTCCGGCGTCATCGCGAATCTCGATCTGCATATTCGCCAAGAACTCACGAAGCTTTGCGTTGTCGTCACTTCCTCGCTCGAACTCGATCCCGGCATAGAGATCCTCGGTGTTCTCACGCACGATCACGATGTCCACCTCGTCGAAGTGCGAGCGCACTCCGGGGTAGAGCTTGCAAGGTCGAATACAGGCGTAGAGATCGAGCTCCTTGCGAAGCTGCACGTTGATCGAGCGAAAGCCCGATCCGACCGGTGTGGTCGTCGGGCCCTTTATCCCGACCTTGGTCCGACGAATCGATTCGAGCGTGCGCTCGGGGAACGGATTGCCTTCGGCTTCGTAGATGTCTTCCCCGGCCGGATGCTCGTCCCATTCGAACTCGACGCCCGTCGCTTCCAGCACGCGGCGGGTTGCCTCGACCAGTTCCGGTCCGGTGCCGTCACCAGGAATCAGTGTGACTTCGTGAGCCATCAGCTTCGATGGTATCCAGACGGCGCCCGCCGGGTCCTTCTGACCGATGGGGAACTCAGAGCCACTGCTCGTCGAGACGACGCACCAGGCCCTCGGTCAGGCGGATCGCATCGGCGAGGGTTCCGTAGTCGACCCGGTCGGGCGTGTCGGTCTGCCAGTGGTAGTTGGCGGGAGCCTTGTAGTCGGTCACCGAACACATCGAGATGGTCGGGTAACCGGCAACCAGCGACTCGAGACCATCGGTTCCGTTGTGCAGGCGCAGGTTGGGGTAGAGCCAGATTCCCAGGCTGCGAGCGATCTCCTCGGTCATCTCGATCAGATCCTCGGGGTAGTCGTGCATCTTCAAAAAGCCCTCTCCGTGCAACAGGTTGAGGTGAGGAGAGCCGACGGTGTCGACGCAGCAGAAGAAGGTGCTCTCCGTTGGAAGCTCCGGGAAGTGGCGCTCTCCGAACGCCTTCATCCCCTCGCTGAATGACTCCTCAGAGCCGGTAGAGACGAGCATCACTCGAACCTTCTCGGTCGGCTGCTTGCGCAGCGCTTCGGCGAGCGCCAGCAACAGCACCACCGCGGTGCCGTTGTCGTTGGCTCCGGCTACAGCCGAGCGGGCTCCGATGTCGGTGAAGACGGGCACCGCGCCGGCCGAGAGGACCGTTCCGATCTTGGTCAGCAGTCGGCTGCCTATGAGCGAGCCGAGCGCCACTGCTACCGGTCCGCCGAGCACGGGAAACATCATCGGGGGACTCGTCTCGGCGTTTTCCCAGAGGGCCGGAAAGCGCTTCGACATGTATTCGGGAACGCCAGGGTGGAAGAGCATTCCCGCATGGGCAGAGTCGTGATGGGCCACGATCACCACGGTCTTGTCCGCATCGGCCGGTCCGACCTCGGCGACCACGTTGTGTGTGTCGCGCTGCGGCAGGGCCTTGCGGATCCACCGTGGGCCGGGCGGATAGTCACTCGCAATGCCGACAGCCGCGGCGCCAGCCAAGCCAGCTGCAGCAAGTCGCCCCTTGCGCGTCTTTGCTTTCAGCGAAGCGATACCTGCAATAGCGCCCGCAGCCACGCCGAGTCCGAGCGGCCACCAGTAGGTGCCGTGAGCCTTTTCCACCTCGACTCGCGCATCGACTCCTGACTCGGCAAGCCGCTCGACGATCCAGGCCGCAGCGTCGTGCTCACCCTGGGTAGCCGACTCGCGATCGAACCCACACAACTGATCGAGCATCTGCCTCAGCCAGCCTTGATCCAGGTAAGAGACGGCAGGCTGCGGGTCGACCGGAGTGACGGCGCGGGATTGATCTGGCTCACTCATCGGGTTGACAGGCTACCCGGCAACCCCATCTGGGCGAGGTCGTAGGCCTCCACCCCTAAGATCAGTCGGGATGGGAGCAACCGGTCAAGGCGGCCTCACCCTGTTTCGCTTTCGCGGGATCCGTGTCTCGGTGGACTACTCGTGGTTTTTCGTCCTCTTCCTCGTCATCTGGTGGCTTTCGGGCTTCTACAAGGATGTGCTCGGCCCGGGCACATCGGATCTACTCCCGTATGCGCTCGCGCTGGCAAGCGCGCTGCTCTTTTTCGCTTCGATCCTGCTGCACGAGTTCGGCCATGCCCTGGTGGCGATCCGAAACGGGATAGGAATCGACGGCATCACCCTGTGGCTTTTCGGCGGCGTGGCCAGGATGGAACGCGACACCGACTCCCCAGGAGTCGAGTTCAGGGTTGCCGTAGCCGGGCCGCTCGTGACCCTCGCCATCGCATTCATCTGCACCGCGATCGGAGTCGCACTCACCGGGCCTGAGGAGTTCCGCAGGGCAGCTCTGACCGAAGGAACCACTGCAATCGGCGCCTTGCCGGCACTGCTCGGCTGGCTGGCCTCGATCAACATCCTGGTCCTCGTTTTCAACCTCGTCCCCGCCTTTCCACTCGACGGCGGTCGGATAGCAAGGGCGATCGCCTGGAAGAAGACCGGCAACCGGGCAAGCGCCACCCGCTTTGCAGCCCGGCTGGGGCAGATCTTCGCCTACCTGCTGATGGCTCTGGGACTGCTCTCTTTGATCAACGGCAACGTGGTCGGTGGAATCTGGCTCGGCGTCCTCGGCTTCATCCTCAACAACTCTGCAAAAGCAGCGGTTGCGCAAAGCAAGGTGGCCTCGAAAGTCGAGGGGATATCCGTCGCTGATCTGATGGACCCGGGACCGCCGGTGATCCCGGCCTCGGCGAGCCTCTCTACCGCCCTCGATGACTTCTTCGCTCCCTACGGCTGGCCCTGGTTTGCGGTCACCGACCCCAATGGGCGATTCCTCGGCCTACTCGCCGAAGAGACGATCCTCGGAATTCCTCCCGATCAGCGAACGACCGAGATAGTGGCCGATCACATGGCCGCCGACGAAACCCAGGCACACATCGCGATCAAGGCAGAGGCGCCGCTCGAGGACGCTCTCGACCGCGAGGAACTCCCCAGACTGGGTGGGCTGATGGCCGTCGATGGAAGCGGCAGAGTGGTGGGTCTGCTCACCGCACAGGCCGTTCAGCGCTCGATGGGCGCCGACGGACCCTGGTCGACGGCCTGATCTGAAACCCGGCATTTGTGAGGTCGGTCACTTGATGGCCTACCCGCGCGGCGTGGGCGTGAGGCGGTCGGATATCATCGACCTCGATGCCGACACACGACGTACTCGTCATCGGTGCTGGTCTCGCTGGTCAGCGAGCAGCACTGGCCGCCGCCGAAGAAGGCGTCTCCGTAGGCATCCTCAGCAAGGTCCATCCGGTCCGGTCCCACTCCAACGCCGCCCAGGGAGGCATCAACGCCGCGCTCCAGGAAGACGACACCTGGGAGTCGCACGCTTTCGACACGATCAAGGGCTCCGACTACCTGGCCGATCAGGACGCGGTCGAGGTGATGTGCCGCGAAGCGCCCGAAGAACTTCTCTACCTCGAGCACCTCGGAGTCACCTTCCACCGCAACGAGGAAGGCAAGTTGGGTACTCGCGCCTTCGGTGGCGCGTCGGCTGCCCGCACCTACTACGTGGCCGACATCACCGGTCAAGCGATCATGCATGTTCTCTACGAGCAGTTGATGAAGGCCTCCGGCGAGGTGGCGCGATACGAGGAGTACTTCTGCACGGCCCTCGCTCTCGACGACACCGGCCGGTGCGTCGGTGCGGTCTCGCGGAACGTCCGCGATGGCTCGATGGAGCTGTTCAAGGCAAAGGCCGTGATCCTCGCCACCGGCGGTAACGGCCAGGTCTGGAAGCCCACCACCAATGCACTGATCTGCACCGGCGACGGAATCGCGATGGCCTACCGGGCCGGAGCGAAGTTGATGGACATGGAAATGATCCAGTACCACCCCACCACCCTGGCCAAGAAGGGGTTCCTTATCACCGAAGGCGCCCGCGGCGAGGGTGCACATCTCTTGAACGCCAAGGGTGAGCGCTTCATGGAGACGTACGCGCCGAACAAGATGGAGCTTGCTTCTCGTGACGTCGTATCTCGCGCCGAGCAGACCGAGATCAACGAAGGTCGCGGCTTCCCCGACGGCACGATCGCACTCGACATCACCGTGGTGCCGAAGAAGCGAATCCTCGAAGCCCTCCGCGAGATCGTGCTGGTCGGCCGTGACTTCGCCGGCGTGGACATCACCAGGGAGCCGATCCACATCAAGCCCGGCAACCACTACACGATGGGTGGGGTCAAAACCGATTTCGACGGACGCACAGACGTGGAGGGCCTCTACGCGGCTGGTGAGGTCGCATGCGTGTCTGTCCACGGCGGCAACCGTCTGGGCGCAAACTCTCTGCTCGACACACTGATCTTCGGCCGCCGCTCCGGAGTACACGCCGCCGACTACGTCAAGGGGCGCGAGGAGCCGGTCGTCTCCCAGGCCCTGCTCGACGACGAGGAGGCGAAGATCGCCGAGATCATGGGCCGCGAGCGTGGCAAGGGTCGCCGCGTCTCGGAGATTCGCGACGAGCTCGGAGCCACCATGGACCAGCACGTTGCCGTCTTCCGCGACGCCGAAGGCCTCCAGACCGCGCTCGAAACGGTTCGCCGTCTGCGCGAGGAGGCAGCATCCTGCTACATCGACGACGACGGACACGTCTTCAACCAGGACGTGATCGGGGCGGTAGAGCTCGACTTCATGCTCGACAACGCGCTCGCCACCTGTGTGGCCGCAATCGAGCGCACCGAAAGCCGCGGAGCCCAGTACCGCACCGACTTCCCCGATCGAAACGACGACGAGTGGCTGAAGCACATCGACTTGACCGTCAACGGCGGAGATCCGACCGTCAGCTACTCGGAGGTCAAGATCACCGACTGGCAACCGATGGAAAGGACCTACTAGGAGATGGCCAAGTTCAACCTCAAGGTCCGCCGCTTCAAGCCAGAGCCGGGTGAAGGCCCCTATTGGGAGAACTTCGATGTCGACCTCGACCCGGACCTCTCGGTCCTCGACGGACTGCTCCAGGTCCGCGACCAGCAGGATGGATCGCTCTCGGTCCGCTGCTCTTGCAAGGCGGCGATCTGCGGTTCCTGCGGAGTCAAGATCAACGGTCAGTCGACTCTGGCATGCAAGACTCGCCTGAGCGAGGCCAAGGAGTGGGCCAACCGCACCAACGGCAAGTCCGAGCCGATAACGATCGAGCCCATGGGGAACATGCCCGTGATCAAGGACCTCGTAACCGACATGGAGGCAACCCATTGGCAGAAGATCCGCCGGGTCACTCCGTGGCTGCTGCCCAAGGGTGATCCACCAGAGCGCGAATACATCGTGCCGCCGGAGTCGATGATCGATGTCACCCAGACCATGGCCTGTGTCCAGTGTGGCGCCTGCGTATCGGCCTGCCTTTCGATGGAGGCCGACCCCGACTTCATCGGACCCGCAGCTCTCGCCAAGGCCTACCGCTTCGTCGGCGATCCGCGCGACGGAGAGCGCAACGAGCGACTCCATGACCTGTCCCAAGATCCTCACGGGATCTACAACTGCACCCACTGCTTTGCCTGCGTAGAGGCCTGCCCCAAGGGCGTCGCCCCCATGGACCAGATCATGCGCCTGCGTCGAATCGCCGGCCACGACGAGGACATCGACGATGTCAACAACGGCCGTCGCCACGAGCTCGCGTTCGTGAACATCATCGAGCAGAAGGGAACCCTCGACGAGGCCCTGCTGCTGCAGGAGTCCTTTGCCCCGGGGATCAAGGGCAAGCTGAAGCCGCCAAGGGGAGCGATCAAGGCCTTGTTCGAGAACATCCCGACGGCACTTCGCGCTGTGCGCTCAGGCAAGGCGAGGACTCCCGAGAAGCTCGTCCCGGGAATCCACCCCAAGTTGCCCGGCGATGCCCAGGAGCACGTCAAGCGGATCTACGCCCATGCCGAAGAACATCGAATCGAGCTCAACCTCTACATCAAGGGCGAGGAGTTCGGCGGTGGCGATGACAACGAGGCTGAAGAACTCGCCGAAAACGAAATCGAAGGCAAGGAGGGAGCACCCGCATGAGCCCCGCAAAGGAACTCAAGTTCGCCTACTGGCCCGGGTGCGTATCCCGAGGATTCACCACTGAGCTTCACGGCTCGATGGCTCTCGTAGCCGACAAGCTCGGCATCGAACTTGTCGAGCTCGACCGCGCTAACTGCTGCGGCGCAGGAGTGATCGCCGAGCACAACCAGGAGCTCGCCGACACGCTCAACGCCCGAACCTTCGCTCTCGCCCAGCAGACCGGTCTGCCGATGATGAACATCTGCTCCACCTGCCAGGGCGCTCAGTCCGAGTGTCGCCAGCGGCTCGATGCCGACAAGTCCTACCGCGACCACGTAAACGGAGCGCTCGCGGAGGAGGGTCTGAACTACGACCCAGAGGGCTTCTCCAACAAGAACTTCCTCTGGGTTCTGGTCGAGGATTACGGCCTGAAGAAACTGAAGAATCGCGTGGTGCGCCCGCTCGAAGGCCTCCGCGTTGGCCCGTTCTACGGTTGCTACGTACTTCGTCCGCGCCACCGGCTCGGTTACGAAGAGCATCCCGAGCGCGATCTCTACCTCGAGAAGGTGATCGAGGCGCTCGGCGGCACCGTGGTCGACTACAACGGCGCCCGCAAGTGCTGCGGCTTCCCCGTGATCACCATGAGTCGCGAGGTATCGCTCCGCCAGGCCGGAACTCATATTGGAGACGCGATGGACGCCGAAGCAGACTGCCTGGTAACCCCCTGCCCCCTTTGCCACCTCAACCTCGACATGCAGCAGCCCGAGGCCGCAAAGGTAACCGGCAGGGATCTCGACCTAGCCGTACTGCACCTGCCTCAGCTGGTTGGCCTTGCCCTCGGTATCGATCCGAAGGAACTCGGTCTCGGCAAGCACGTGTCGTCCACCAAATGGGTGGTCGACCGGCTCGAGCCGGTTTCCGCCTGACCCTGACTGGCCAGACGCCTCAACTAGCGCCGGTTCGGTGAGACCCTTGCGCCGGCCAGCCGGCGGTTGCTCCAAAATCACCGCATGAACCTTGCGGCCCCACCGATCGCCGCCTCGGGCGATATCCCGGGCGTCCTGCTGTCGCTCTTCATCGTCTTGCTCGCGGCCAAAATCGGCGATGAGATCTTCAAGCGCCTCAAGCAGCCCACCTTGATCGGAGAGATCCTGGCCGGAGTGATCATCGGGCCCGCGGTATTCGGGCTGGTCGAGCCAAACCAGACCCTCGAGGTGTTCGCGGAACTCGGCGTGGTCTTCCTCCTCTTCTGGGTCGGACTGGAGACCAGACTCTCGGATCTGGCCAAGGTGGGCGGCACGGCCACCCGGGTTGGAGTGTTCGGGATGGTCCTCCCGTTGATCGCGGGATTCCTCGGAGCGCGACTGATCGGAGAGAGCACCGAGACCAGTCTCTTCGTGGGGGCGGCACTCGTTGCGACGAGCGTCGGGATCACATCGGCGGTCCTGCTCGACCTGAAAGCCCTCAAGACCAGAGCGGCACGGACCATCCTCGGCGCCGCGGTGATCGACGACGTCCTCGCGCTGGTTCTGCTCTCGATCGTGGTCGGGATTGCCGACACTGGTGGTGTCGACGTGGTCTCGATCCTGATCGTGATCGGGGTGTCACTGGCCTTCCTCATCTTCGTCGGTCTCGGGGGAATCCAGGTGGTCCGTCGTTGGCCTGACATCTTCCATGCCCCCAAGTTCGCCGAGTCACCGCTGATGCCGGCGATCATCCTCTGCCTTGGACTCGCGGCGATCGCTGCGCAGATAGGGCTCGCGGCGATCATCGGCGCATTCCTCGCGGGGATGATCGTGGCCGAGACCCAGGACCAGCACGACTTCGAAAAGGAGGTCGCGCCGCTCTACGCCTTCTTTCCTCCGTTCTTCTTTGCGTTCATCGGTTTGCAGGTGGAGCTGTCAGCCTTCGAGGACCCACTCGTGCTGGTGGCGCTCGTAGCTGTCACTCTGGCCGCTGCGCTGACCAAGTTCGCTGGTGCCTGGCTGGGAGCACGGGCGATGGGGGCAAAGGATGCGCTGATCGTCGGCGTGGGAATGATTCCGCGCGGAGAGGTGGGAATCATCGTTGCGGGGATAGGCCTGACAAAGGGTGTGATAGACGGCGACGTGTTCACGGTGATCGTGGGGATGTCAGTACTCACCACCCTGATTGCACCGACCCTGCTGAAGAAGCTGCTCGAGAAGCCCTAGTCCAGGATTGATGGCGATGGGACTCGCACGAGGTCCCTCTCTACCAGAGCCTCGGCGAGCTGAACCGCATTTGTCGCAGCGCCCTTGCGCAGGTTGTCGCCTACCACCCAGAGGTTGAGGGTGTTCGGAGCCGACGGGTCACGGCGAATTCGGCCCACGTACACATCGTCGCCTCCCGCCACCTCCGACGGAAGTGGATAGACGCCGTTTGCAGGATCGTCTGCCACGACTACTCCAGGTGCTGCAGCGAGCAACTCGCGGCAATCGTCAGGGCTGAGGTCCTTGCTCGTAGTCAGGTTGATCGACTCGGCGTGGCCGATCTCCACCGGCACCCTGGCGCAAGTGGCCGAAATGCCCATCTCGTCACCGACCCCGAGGATCTTCCGCGTCTCATCCATCATCTTGCGCTCCTCGGTCGTGTAGTCATCACCGTCCTTGAAGCTCTCGACCTGCGGGATCACGTTGAAGGCGATCCGGTGCGGATATATCTCGGGGTCCGCAGGCTCGGAGCCGTCGAGAATCGAGCGCGACTGCTGGTGCATCTCCTCGAGCGCCCTGCGTCCGGTCCCCGAAACCGACTGATAGGTGCTGACCACGATCCGCTCGATCCCCACCTCACGATGCAGCGGCGCAAGCGTCACCACCATCTGCATGGTCGAACAGTTCGGGTTGGCAACGATTCCCATATGTGAATCGAGCGCCTCCGGGTTGACCTCGGAGATGACCAGCGGGACCTTTTCGTTCATCCGCCAGAAGCTGGTGTTATCCACCACCACCGCACCGGCGGCGACCGCCTTGGGAGCCCACTCCTCGCTGACCGAACCTCCGGCCGAGGAGAGAACGAGATCCAGGCCCTCCAGCGCGGAGTCATCGAGCAGTCGAACCTCCAACTCCTCGGAGCCAAGCTCCACCTTGCTGCCAGCCGAGCGTTCACTGGCAAGCGGCACCACCTCGGCGGCGTTGAATCCCCTCTCGCCCAGCACTTCGAGGATGGTGGAGCCGACGGCGCCGGTTGCTCCAAGGACGCCTACGCGAGGTGCATTGGAGGCCACAGCTATCCCTCCGGATCGGGGGTGACTCGGGGGCGGTGACCCTCGCTGCTCATCGGGTTCTCCTCGAACACGGCGTCGGAGCCGAGATCGAATGCGTTGTGGAGAGCTTTGACGGCACCGGGCACGCTGTCGGCGGCGATCACGCACGAAATCTTGATCGGCGAGGTCGAGATCATCTCGATGTTGATCTTCGACTCACCGAGGACCTCGAACACCTTGGCTGCCACACCAGGGTGGCTGCGCATACCAGCGCCTACGATCGAGACCTTGCCGATCTTGTCATCGGTCTCTATCCCCTCGGCAGCGTCGAGCGCCTCGATCGCCTCGACCGCATCGGTGACATCGCTGCTCTCGACGGTGAACGACAGATCAGCGCCGCCTCCGTGGGAGACGGGCTCGTTCTGGATGATCACATCGACGTTCACGTTTGCTTCGGCCAGCGCGCCGAATATCTCTCCGGCAACGCCGGGCTCGTCGCGCACGCCGGTGAGCGTTACGCGGGCTTCGTTCGAGGAATGGGTTACGGCTGTTACGAGTGGTCGTTCCATGGTCTCCTGTTCTGAGATTACGAGGGTACCGGCGCCATCCGAGAAAGAACTCCGGCAGTGGATCGGGACATCGTTATTGCGTGCGTATTCGACCGAGCGAAGCTGGAGCACCTTGGCGCCTGATGCTGCCATCTCGAGCATCTCTTCGTAAGAGACGAACGGAAGCTTCCGTGCATCGGGCACGATCCGCGGGTCAGCGCTGAAGACGCCTTCCACATCGGTGTAGATCTCACAGACATCGGCATCGAGCGCTGCGGCCAGCGCAACCGCGGTCGTATCCGAGCCTCCTCGGCCGAGCGTGGTCACATCCTGGCTGTCGGTCGAGACTCCCTGAAATCCCGCCACCAGCACGATCGAGTCCTCTTCGAGTGCCTGTCGGATGCGATCAGCGCGAACATCGATGATCCGCGCCTTGGTGTGTGAGGAGTCGGTGACGATGCCCGCCTGCGAGCCGGTCAGCGAAATCGCTCTGTGGCCGAGTTCGACGATCGCCATTGCGCAAAGCGCGCAAGAGATCCGCTCGCCGGTGGAAAGCAGCATGTCCATCTCTCGCGGGTCGGGGCGCTCGGCGACCTCGCGGGCCATCGCCTCGAGCTCATCGGTCGTCGATCCACGAGCAGAGAGAACCGCCACGACTGATCTCCCCTGTTCGCGCGCAGCAACTATGCGCTTTGCGGCACGCTTGAGCTCCTCGGCTCCTGCCACCGAGGTGCCTCCGAACTTCATCACTACGAGCTCTCGCTCGCCAGCTTTCGGGCTTATTGCGGCTTCCATCGTCGGCTCAGGATAGGCGAGCCGATTCGGCTTTCGCGGGCGAGCGCTGGCGCTGGACCCTCGCCTATCCTTGCTGGCGCAGCGCCCACCCCCCGATGAAGAAACTTGGCTCCTTCACCTTCTCGAAACGCCGCTGGGTGCTGATCGGCGCTGTCGTCTTCTTCGTGGTTGCGGCGCTCTATGGAGGCAATGTCGCAAGCTACCTCGCCCCGTACGGGGCAAAGGACCCCAACACAGAAAGCATCCAGACCGACGACGACCTCGAGGCATCCGGCTATCACCCTCCAACCGTCGTCGTGCTGGCACAGGGCCTGAGAGTCGACTCCCTGAAGGACCAGCGGAGTCTCGCTGACCTGCAGGCGAAGATCGACTCCGATCCGGCGGTAGAGAGTTCGACAGGCTGGCTGCAGACTCGGTCGAGAGACTTCGTCTCCCGCAGCGGCGACGCGACGTACATCGCCATCAAGCTCAAAGCGACCGAGGACGGCCAGCTACAAGACGATGCTGAGCACATCTCGGCCCTCTTGGCAGACGAGCCGGGCGTGAAGGTCGGCGGCAGCGCCCTCTCCCAGCAGCAGGTGAACAGCCAGATCGAAGAGGATCTTCGGCGGGCCGAGATCCTAGTCTTCCCGCTGCTCTTCCTCCTGTCGCTCTTCTTCTTCCGGAGTTTGATCGCATCGGCGCTGCCGCTGCTGATCGGCGCGATCGCGATCGTCGGCACCTGGCTGATGCTTCGAGTCGTCAACGAGGCCGTCTCGATCTCGGTCTTCGCTCTCAACCTGACGATCGGCCTGGGGTTAGGGCTCGCGATCGACTACAGCCTTTTCATCGTCTCGCGGTACAGAGAGGAGATCGAAAAGCACGGAGCCGGCAAGAAGGCACTGGTCAAAACCCTCCAGACCGCCGGCCGAACGGTGCTGTTCAGCGCGGTGACCGTCTCGGCAGCGCTCGCCTCATTGATCGTCTTCCCGCAGCGATTCCTCTACTCGATGGGCATCGGCGGTTCATTGGTGGCACTGCTAGCCGCATTCATATCGCTTCTCGTCTTGCCAGCGATCCTCGCCGTGTTAGGCGAGCGGGTCAACTCGTTCGCGCCGAAGTTCCTGCAGCGCCGCGCCGCCCGTGAGGCAAGCACCAACACAAAGGGCTTCTGGTACCGACTCGCCAAATGGGAGATGCTTCGACCGGTTCTCATCGCTGGCGCCTGCACCGTGCTGCTGCTCTTTCTGGCAAGCCCGGCCCTCAAGATCAAGTTCGGGGATGTAGATGCCCAGGTCCTTCCGAAGGACGCAAGCGCGCGCCAGGTGGACGACTACATCCGGGCCGAGTTCCCGCCGTACCGCGACACGCCGATACGCGTGGTGGTCGCAGGCGGTGGTCCCGAGGCCAGCAAGGCCGTTGCAGCAGAGCTCTCGAACCTGCCTGACGTGGTGGAGGTCTATCCGCCGCAGCCGGTGGGCTCGGCTGGGACCCTGATCGAAGCGGTCTCGAAGTACGCGTCCACCGACGGTAGAAGCGCTGACTTGGTCCACCAAATACGAGACCTCCCAGAGCCACCGGGTTCAGATGTGCGGGTGACCGGTGCCTCTGCGAGGTTCGTCGACTTCCAGCACAGCTTGCTGGCGCATCTGCCGATCGCTGGAGCGATCATCATCGTCTCGACTCTGCTCGTGCTCTTCCTCATGACCGGCTCGGTGGTGTTGCCGGTCAAGCAGTTGTTGCTCAACATCCTCAACCTCGCGGCGGTATTCGGGATCCTCGTCTGGATCTTCCAGGAAGGACACCTGCAGGGCCTGCTGGATTTCGAAAGCCAGGGAAACATCGAGCAGACGATTCCGATCCTCCTCTTTGCGGTCTCGTTCGGTCTCTCGACCGACTACGGCGTCTTTCTCTTCTCGCGCATCAAGGAGGCTCGCGACGAAGGTGCAACCGACAGCGATGCAGTGGCGATCGGGCTGGAAAGGACAGGTCGGATCATCACCTCGGCCGCGTTGCTCTTTGCGATCGCGATCGGGGCCTTCGCCACCTCACAGATCATCTTCATCAAGCTGAACGGAGTCGGGGGGGCGCTCTCTGTGCTGATCGACGCCACGATCATCCGCGCCCTGCTCGTGCCGTCGCTGATGGCGATGCTCGGGCAGTGGAACTGGTGGGCGCCACGCTGGCTCAGGCGGATCTACTGGCGTTTCGGCATAAGCGAAGGCTGACCTGCGCAATTCCGGCCCGCGGCGGGTTATGCTCATCTCCTGATGACGATTGGAGCTGCAGTACTGCTGATTGCGATCGGGGCGATCCTCCGTTACGCCGTCGATGTGAACACGGATGTGGTGGACATCCCCACGGTCGGGTTGATCCTGATGATCGCCGGCGGGCTGGGACTGGCACTCTCGCTGCTTTACGAGCTGATCCGCTCCAACCGTGATGGCGATTCGACCGGCGGTGGACAGCCGCCTATGCAGGGTGGATCCGAGGATCCCACCCGCCAGATCCGCCGCTAGTCGCTTCCGAGTGCGCGGCGCCCTGAAAGCGCCTTGCCGATGGTGACTTCGTCTGCATGCTCGAGGTCCGCGCCAACAGGCAGCCCGCTTGCCAGACGCGTCACCTTGGTCTTGCCCGTCAGCTGATCGGCAATATGCTGCGCGGTCGCCTCGCCGGTGGTGGTCGGGTTGGTGGCGAGCACTACCTCTTCCACCCCACCTTCGTCGACCCGAGCGATCAATTCAGCGATCTTCAGATCCTCGGGGTCTATGCCGTCGATCGGCGAGAGCGCACCGCCGAGCACGTGGTAGAGACCCCGGTATTCACCTGTGCGCTCGATCGGGATCACATCGGCCGGCTCCTCGACCACGCAGATCAGCGAGCGATCGCGGCGCTCATCGGTGCAGATCTGACAGCGCGGACCCTCTGAGAGATTCGAGCAGACCTCACAGAGCCCGACCTTCTCTTTGACCTCGCGGATCGCATCGGCCAGAGCAAAGGCTTGATCCTCGGGCGAGCGCAGAATATGGAAGGCAAGTCGCTGGGCCGTACGTTGACCTATCCCCGGCAGCCGGGAAAGCTCAGCGATCAGTCGGCTGATCGGGCCCGCGTACAAGGCTCAGTCCAGACTCAAAGCCCCGGCAGGCCGGGGATGCCCCCACCGGCCACGCCGCCCATCTTGGAGGCCGCGAGCTCCTGAGAGGCCCGAATTCCCTCGTTCACCGCAGCGTGGACCATGTCCTGGAGTATCTCCGGCTCGGCAGGATCGATCGCCTCGGGGTCGATCGTCAGCTCCAGAAGCCGGGTATCGCCGCTCATCTTGACCTTGACCATCCCGCCTCCGGCGCTCGCCTCGACGGTCTCGTTGGCGAGCTCCTCCTGGGCCTTCATCATCTGGGCCTGCATCTGCTGGGCCTGCTTCATCAACTCGTTCATATTCGGCTGAGCCATGGCTTATCCGACCTCCTCTACGTCGTCGTTGGTCTCAGGATTGTCCGGTACGGCAGCGGCATCGGCGGAGATCTCCTCCGCGTCGAACTCATCCATCAGCATGTCGACCACCTCACCTTCGTCCATTTGGTCCGGGGCTGCGGGTGCGGGGGTACCGTCCTCATCCTCTTCGTCGACCAACTCGAAGACCGGCCGCAATGGCGCGCCGAACACGGCCTGAAGAGACTCTGAGATCATCGCGGCGTTCTGATCGCTTTCGATCTTCCGTTTGTTGAACTTCGACGATGGTGGGAAGCCGATCCTGACCACCGACTTTTCGGAATCGACGGCGATCGGTCGCGCTCCGTGGAAGAGCGTGGAGACCATTTCCGAGTTCGAATCGCGCACGTGCTCTACGACCGCGGGCCAGAGCGATGTAACCCGTTCCATTTCGACCGTTACCTCGACCGCTTGCTCGGGCATTGGCTGGGGCTCAGAGACGGCTTCGGGTTCGGGGGCACTCTCTGCCTCGACCTTGGACGAAGGCTCAACGGGGTCCTCGGCAGGAGCTTTGGCGGCAGGTGGCTTGCTTGTCTCAGCCTTGGGCGTCGGGGTAGCGGGCGGTGCGGTGGGTGTTGGGACTGGCGCCCCCTGACCGAGCCTCGACTCGAGGTCCTCGATTCGCCGTGAGAGCGCTTCGCGAGACGGGTCGATCCGCGGCTCGGCAATCCGCAGCAGGGCAATCTCCAAGCTGAATCGCGGGTCATCGCCGGCACGCATCGCGGATATCGCGTTCGAGAGCACATCTATGGCACCGACCAGCTTGGCCTCGCCGAGTGCCTCGGCCTGGGCGGCCAGTCGCGAAGGATCGGCTGCGGTGACCGTGAACGAAGCAGGAATCCCACCGGTCGTCTTGCAAACCAGCAACTGGCGCAGGTGTGCGACCAGATCCGCTGCAAATCGCGACGGGTCCCGGCCGGTTGAGGAGAGCTTCTCGACCGACTCCAAGGTGCCCTTGGCATCTCCGGCCCCGAGCGCATCGGTCACCTCGAAGATCAGATCGGCATCGGCGGCTCCCAGCAGGTCGGCCACAGCCGACCCGTCGATCGAGTCGCCACCGAATGCGACCAGCTGGTCGAGTGTCCCGAGCGCATCTCGAAAGCTTCCCCCCGCTGCCCGTGCAACCAGATTGACCGCGGCATCGTCGATCGAGATCTTCTCGCTCGCGGCGACCCGCTCGACCACCTCTCCGATCTGCTCAGGGCTCGGGCGCTGAAAGTCGAAGCGCTGGCAACGGTCGGCGATGGTGGGCATCACCTTCTGCGGCTTGGTGGTCGCCAGCACGAAGACGGTGTTGGGCGGAGGCTCCTCGAGGGTCTTCAAGAATGCGTTCCATGCCTCCTTGGTGAGCATGTGGGCCTCGTCGAGGATGTAGACCTTCCAGTGCCCCTCGGCCGGGGCGTACCCAACCCGGTCACGCAACTCGCGGATGTCATCGACCGAGCGGTTGGAGGCGGCATCCATCTCGATCACATCCATCGAGTTGCCGCGCTCTATCGCCATACAGGCCTCGCACTTGCCGCAAGGCGTAAGCGTCGGCCCCTGCTCGCAGTTGAGCGAACGGGCGAGGATCTTCGCCATCGAGGTCTTGCCGGTGCCGCGGGAGCCTACGAATAGATATGCGTGGTGGACACGATCCCCCTCGATCGCATTCGAGAGCGTCTTGACCACATGCTCCTGGCCGACCACGTCGGCAAATGCCTGTGGGCGATGGCGTCGGTAGAGGGAGGTCGACTGCTCGGACATTGGTGCAAGCGAGTCTATCCGCGAGGGCGGCAGCCGCTCACCCCCGGTTGTCGCAAGTTGCGGGCAGGACCGTGCACCCGATCTCGGAGTGAGGCTCTCGGGCACCATCGCTCGTTACGGCTCGAGCCAGGCTTGCCTGCATCACACACCGGCTTCTCGCTTAAGGCTGCTTCCTTCCGGATCTGACCTGATTCACGGACCAGTGCTGCGCAGGACCTGGCCGTCAACGCCTCCCGGGCGCGGGCGACACCGAGGGCTTCGACCCCTCCTTCAGGGATTCAGCCCCGCTAGAGCGGATTGCGGGTGACAGGGCACCGCTACCTCCCCGCCTAGCACGGTCCGATGCGAAGGTTAGAGACTGAGCGGCGAGAGGGTGCTGGCTCAGGGGCCGAGGCGCTGGATCGTCCAGCCGCCGCTTCCATCGGGCATGTAGGTGAAGCGGTCGTGCAACCGGCCGATCCGCCCCTGCCAGAACTCGATCGCCTCGGGCTCGAGCACATACCCACCCCAGTTCTCGGGCCGAGGCACATCCTCGTCGTCGGCAAACCTCTGCTCCACCTCTGCAAGGCGCTTCTCCAACTCCTCCCGGCTCTCTAGCGGCTGGCTCTGGGGCGATGCCCAGGCGCCCAGCCGGTGCAAAGGTGGGCGTGAGAAGTAGTAGGCGTCTGAATCCTCTGCCGTTGCTCGCTTCACCTTGCCGCGGATCCTCACCTGCCGGTCGAGTTCCTTCCAGTACAAACACAGCGCCGCTACTCCCTGACCATCCAGCTGGGCGGCCTTGTTGGAGTCGTAGTTGGTGTAGATGCGAAAACCATCTGGTCCGTGGCCTCTGAGCAACACCATGCGAGCGTCGGGCATGCCCTGCTCGTCGACTGTGGCCAGGCATATCGCCTCTGGCATCGGGACCTTGTCGGCCGCATAGTCCCACCAGGCATCGAACTGCTCGAACGGATCGTCAGCCAGATCAGACCGGCTGAGCGTGAGATCGTCTTCGCGGTGGGCTGCCATCTGCAAGGCATGATGCCGGATACGAGGCGCGAGGGAGGAATCCCGGGCTTGACCGCGGAACTCTCTCGTATGGTGAGTGTTAATGAAAGCTAACGATGGTTCGTAGGCCCGTCCACACCCGCCGCCTCACCTTGCTCTTTCTGGCGCTGCTCAGCTGTGCGCTGATCGCACCTCAAGCGGCTGGTGCGTCGATCAAGAAGACCGGCTGGGTCAAAGACGTGACCCTGACCGAGTACTACCCGACGCCCGAGAAGTGGTTCGTCGGTGCCAAAGTCAACGCCCCCGGTCTCACCGACAAGCACCGCGCCGACTGGCTCTACTCGGCCTACGGCCTGCCGATGGAAGGCAGCGGGATCGGGCTCGATGGGAGGACTTATCACTACGCAGACGGCTACGACGTCCCCTGGGTCGGCAAGAACGGCAAAAACGACGGCACCTACTACTGGCTGGATGTCGGTTGGCGCAACAAGAGGGGTGCGGTGACCTTCCCACTCGAAGGCGGCGGCTGGTCCAACGGACCCGAGGTGAAGAAGCGCTACGAGTCGCCGAAGTCGAAGGGAGTGCGCTTCCAGGTTGTGAAGTGGCCGATCGGTGCATCAGGGATCAAGTTGAAGTTCTGGCGCTCGATCGCGGTAGATCCCGACCTGATCAAGTTCGGCAGCCGCGTCTATGTGCCCGCCTACCGCAACAAGCCCGGTGGGGGTTGGTTCGTCGCTGCCGACACCGGCGGAGCTATCGACGGTCGCCACATCGACATCTACAGGAGCCCTCCCAAGAAGAAGAGCATCGGTGGCAACTACTACCCCTCCAAGCGCATCTGCGTGGTACCGCCGAAGAAGGCCCTCGGGATCTGCGGCAAGGCCGCGGGTGGAACCGGCGGCAACCCGGGTGGCGGGGGCGGCGTCGGCACCTGATCTGCCGCCGGCCGGACTCTTCCGGCTAGCCTTTCCAATCTGAAGATCTCCCGGGCGCGTAGCTCAGCGGGAGAGCGCTCGCCTCACACGCGAGAGGTCGCTGGTTCGATCCCAGCCGCGCCCATGAGAACCGTCCGGTGGCAACCCAGCCGTCGGGCGGTTCGCTAGGGTCCGCTGACGATGCGCAGCCTTACAGCCAAGTTCACCGCAGCAGTCACATGGGCCCTTGTCACGGGAGCGCTCATTGCACCCGCAGCTCTTGCCCGCATCAACGGCGGCGAAGGCCTTTGGGGACCGACAACTGACAAGGTAGTAACCAACTTCGGATTCGGGATCATCTTCCTGTTTCCCCTGCTTCTGGTCATCCTGAGCATCCTGCAGCACCGCAAGGAAGACCGCGAGCACGAGCATCTCGAAGCTCAGAGCCACCGCGCCGATCTGGCCGAGTGGCAGGGCGGATGGTAGACCCCCGGGTCACCTACGAGCGCCGCGGCTCATGTGCCGTGGTCACTATCTGTCGCCCTGAGCGGCGCAATGCAGTTGACGGTCAGACAGGCGATGAGCTTGAGGCTGCATATGAGCGCTGGACTGCCGACGAGGACGCCAAGATCATGGTCCTCACCGGACAAGGCCCTGATGCGTTCTGCGCAGGCGCAGACCTGAAGGCCATTGAGACCCTCCTGCATCGAGTCAACTCTGAAGGAGGGCCGGAAGGCTTCACTCGGCGCGTCGCGCCCAAGCCAACGATCGCTGCCATCGAAGGGTGGTGTGTTGCGGGCGGATTTGAGCTCGCGCTCTGGTGTGACCTGCGGGTAGCGAGCCAGACAGCGAAGTTTGGCTGCACCGAGCGCCGCTTCGGCGTTCCACTCATTGATGGCGGAACACAGCGGCTTCCGCGGGTGGTCGGCCTTGGCCGCGCACTTGACCTGATCCTCACGGGTCGAATTGTCGAGGCGGACGAAGCGCACCTGATGGGTCTCACAACAGAGACTGTGGCAGCCGGCACCGCTCTGGACCGGGCGGTTGAGCTTGGCAACCAGATCGCCGGCTTCCCGTGGGACACGTTGCTCGCGGACAGAGAGTCAACTCTGGAAGCTCAGGGTCTTCCACTTGCGGAGGGGATTCAACGCGAAGCAAAGCGTGGTGCAACAACAGTCACCCTTGGCGCAGAGGGCGCCAAGCGTTTTTCCTCCGGCGAAGGCCGTCATGGCGAGGGCGTAGCCGGAGCCTGAGACGCGACGGCCGCAGCGGCCTGCGAGTGGTGTCCGTACTTTCAAGGCTGCAGGAAGCATTGGCATCAGGACGATGAGCTCAGCAAGGATTGATCCGCAGGCTCCGAGTAGCAAGCAGGTAACAAGCACCGGGCTTTCGGTAGCAACCCTGTAGCAATCACCCTGAATCGCCCGTCAGCGCGGCACTTCGAACCAGCCGTGCCCATGCCTGAACGAGTTGGAGGGTCTCACGCGACTACGATCTAGGCCATGCCGTCTGTGAGTACGCGAGCCGGGGAGCTGTTCTACGAGGAGAGCGGAGCAGGTGACCCTCTGCTCCTGCTGCACGCGACGCTCCACGACCACCGCGACTTCGACTCGATTGCGCCTGAGCTGGCGAAACGCCACAGGGTGATCGCGGTCGACTGGCCCGGCCACGGCGAGTCCGCTCCGGTCGGCGAGAGCTTTGACCTGAGCGCACCGCTCCTCGCCGACCTCCTCGAAGACGTGATCGACTCACTCGGATTGGATCGCGTCAGCCTGATCGGCAACTCGGTCGGCGGTTTCGCAGCTGCTCGTTTCGCGGCCACCCACCCCGACAGGGTCAGATCGCTCGTCCTCGTCAACTCGGGCGGCTTCACCAAGATGAACCTGGTGAGCAAGTCGTTCTGCGCGGCGATGGGCACGCCACTGATCAACCGGGCGATCATGCCCCTCTTCATCCGCGCCTACATGAAGACCCAGAGCGACAACGACAAGCTCGTCGCCGAACGGGCGCTCACCAAGTCGCGCACCAGCGAAGGCACGCAGACGGCCGCTGACCTCTGGCGAAGCTTCGCCGATCCGCGCCACGACCTGACCGCACTCGCGGCGCAGATCACAGCGCCCACTCTCATCGTGTGGGGCAGCAAGGACACCGCGATTCCGCTGCGTGACGGTCGCCGTGCAGCCAGCCTGATCCCCGGAGCACGACTCGAAACCCTCCCAACCGGCCACGTCGCCTTCTCTTCCCAGCCGGACCAGTTCCTCGCCTTGGTGGAGCCGTTCCTCAGTCAGGCCAAGTAGCTACGGGTAGCAACTCGCCCGCGTCGGCTGCGTTTCAGGTAGCAAACCCGTAGCAAACACCCCGAATCGCCCGCCAACACGGCTCTTCGAACCAGCCGCGCCCATCAAAAACCAGGAACCTTGCGGGGTGGTTCCAGCCGGCCTCCGCCAATGGATAGGAGAGAGGCAGTAGCACCTCGTCTGGTACTTTGGACGCGTTATGACGGTTGTCGCAATCGCTATCTCGGTGCTGTTGGCACTTGTCTTCGCCCAAGCTGGCCAGAACAAGTTCAGCGGGAGCGAACTCGCCGAGGTCTGTCCGGGACACCTCGGGATCACGCCCGGCACTTATCGGCTGGTCGGCGTGCTCGAAATCCTCGCAGCGATCGGATTGATCGTCGGGGTCATTGCCGCTCCGGCGCTCGCCGCCGTCGCCTCGATCGGCCTCGCACTGCTGATGGTGGGCGCGGTGGCCCTGCACCTCCGGGCCGGTGACCCGTTCAGGATCGCGCCAGGCTTCCTCCAACGACGGGCGGAATCGATACGAGGCTGGCTCCCTGCGGCCGCACTCGGGTTGCTGGCGATCGCAAATGCCGCGTTGATCCTGACGGACTAGCCTGAACCGGCCGATGGTTCGATCCCAGCCGTGCCCATGGCATCTGACCTAACCCGTTCTTGGTGACCTCTTGCCGGCATTCTCCAAACCGATTGACTGCCGGCGGGAGGGAAACCATTGCGCCAATGCGGTGTTATTTAAGTTGGATGACAGAGCTAAGCAAGAGAAGCCGATGATGTCTCAGCGTTTTAGCTACGCCACGGGAGCGCTCGTGATGGCCGTTACCGTCGGAGTCTTGGCATTCGCGGCAAGCAGTTCCGCTCAGGCCGGGACAGTCTGGCTATGCAAGCCAGGCATCAAGTCGAACCCCTGTGCCGTGTCGATGGGCAACACGGCCGTCTACTCAGATCGAACCACCAAGAAAGAGACGACGGCAGTGCCGAAGTCGCCGCCCGTCGATTGCTTCTACGTATACCCGACCGTGAGCAACCAGACGACGGGAAACGCAAACTTGCGCATTGATCCAGAAGAGATCGCCGTAGCCCAATCCCAAGCCTCACGCTTTCAGGCGAAGTGCAAGATCTACGCGCCTATGTACAGGCAGTTGACTAGGTCCAGCTCAATGCTCCATGCCGGAACCCCTACGACGCCTGCTGACATGGAACTCCCCTACACCGACGTCAAGGCCGCATGGAAGGAGTACCTCTCCAAGTACAACAAGGGGCGGGGGGTCATTCTGATCGGGCACAGCCAAGGAACAGCCAACCTGACGCGCCTGGTGAAAGAGGAGATCGACCCGGCTTCGAGCGTTCGGCGCAAGCTCGTCTCGGCGATGCTGATCGGCGGAGCAGTCCTCGTGCCTGAGGGCAAGGACGTCGGTGGAAGCTTCCAGCACATTCCGCCCTGCAGGGCTGCCAACCAGACACACTGCGTGATTGCCTACAACAGCTACCTGACCGCGCCGCCCGCGAACGGCCAGTTCGGGATCACGCTGAAGCCTGGGATGCGCGTACTGTGCGTCAACCCCAACGCACTAGCCGCCGGAGCCACCGGCTCGGCACTTCCCTACCTGCCAGCTTCGAGGCTAGCCCCAGTGCTGTCCGCAGCAGGGTTCGCCGCTCCAAGTACTCAATGGGTAAGCCTGCCGGGCATGTACTCGACCCAGTGCAAGTCGAATGCGACCCACACGTGGCTTCAGGTCAGCGATATCGGTCCGGCTGGTGACCCGCGTCCACACCTAACTCAGAGTCTTGGCCCGGCTTGGGGAATGCACATGACCGACATCAGCCTCAACCTCGGCTCGCTGGTCTCGCTGGCAGGCAAGCAGTCTGCAGCATGGAAGCCGTGAGCTACGCGTAGCAAGCCGGAATCAAGCATCTGCGTTTCTGTAGCAAACCAGTAACAAACACCCCGAACCGCCGGTCAACACGGCAGTTCGAACCAGCCGCGCCCACTGCCAACCGAGGGTGGTTCGAGTCAGCCGGTGAACTGCGGCTTGAGCGAACGCAATCAGACGTATCGGGTCACGATGCGCGCTGTTCCGCCGGCGGGGGTATAGGTCACGCGAACCGTGACCCTCACGCGTCCCCGCTGGCTGCCTCTTCGCGAGCCGCCTTGGCTGCCGCCCGAAGTTGGGCGAAGTCGATGACCTGACCGGCAGCCCCCCAGTTGCCGTTGGGTACCTCACCGATCAGGACCCAGACCCGGAGCGGGTCGGGCTCGCCGCCGTCGGCCTCAAGGAGGAGGTCGGTGACGTCCTTGACGAGCCCGGCCTTTCGCTCCTCGTTCATCGCCCCCTCCGGAACGGTGGCATTGACCCGGTAGATCGGCACGTCGGTCGGTACGCCCGCCCGGTTGACCATCCCTTCGGGCAGCTCGTGAAAGTAGACCCAGCACTGCTGCCGAAAGAAGTCGGTGGCCGGTACGCCTTCCCAGTGCATGAAGGTGGTGGTCAGCTTCTCGGCCAGGTCCTTGCGGGTCGGCTCGTCGATTGCTCCAGTCGGGTAGGTCACGTCTAGACAGGGCACTTGGATTCTCCTATTCGGTTGTTCGTTTGTACTTGCTCGATGACGGGTTTCGGCTTCAGCTTTCCCCGGCTCCGTCTTCCAGGTCTTCAAATCGGGTCGCCCATGGCTCCAGCGGAATCTCCGCGACGTTAATCACGTAGCTGATCGCGTGGTACCAGCCGGATGTGATGCAGAGCTCGATGATCTGCTCGTCGTCGAGGTATTCTCGCAGCCGTCCAAAAAGGGCGTCGTCGATGGTGCTGTCGCCGTGGAGGGCATCGGCCATCGCGAAGACGGCCGCTTCGGCGGGCTCCCACACCGGGTCCTCCGGGCTTCCGCTAACCGTTGACGCGAGATGCTCGTCGGTGAAGCCGAGCGGTCGGCCGAACCCCATCACATGGACTCCCCACTCGTATTCGGCTCCGGTCAGGGCGCAGGTGCGATGAATCATCACTTCCCGCAGCCGGGGCGGAACGAGCCCCTTGCCGAGGATTCCGGCGCCCAGCGGCCTGGAGCGGGAGGCGAGCTCCTCGTGGCGACCGAGCGTGCGGAACAGGGCGAGCGGCTCCACGCCACTGCCCGGCGGCATCCACTTGGCCAGCATCGCTTCAGTCTCGGGGTCGTATGGGGGCTCAAGTGCGGCGATCCTCGCCTCTCCGAGGCCGACCGGGATCTCAGGGGTCTCGTCGGTCACCGCGCGAACACGATCTTGATTGCGTCTTCCGTCATCGCCTCGGCCGCATCCTCGAACGGAAGGACCTTGGTGATCAGCGCGCCGGGATCCAGCCGGCCCTGCTCCACGAGCTCGATCACCTCCGGAGCGGTGGCCCGAGCCTGCACGCGGCTGACGTCGTAGGTGATTCCCTTGGCGTACATCGAGGCCAGCGGCACCTCGGTCATCGCCGTCGGGCCGCCGGAGACGCTGGTGCAGTGCCCACAGGCCGACGTGGACCGGAGGGCGAGGTTGCGCCCGGGCGGCAGGGCGCACGCGTCGACGGTGATCGGGAAGCGCTCCTGCCACTTGAACTCCACGAGCTCGTCAAAGGTCAGGGAGACCGTCTCGGCGCCGAAGCCCGCCGCGATCTCGGTGCGGCGCTCGTCGAAGTCGACGTAGACCACTCGCTCGGAGCCGAGCGCCAGCGCCGCGGCGACGGCGTAGAGGCCGACCGACTGGGCCGGGCCCCCGACCACGAGCACCGGCGCGCCCGGGCTGGCCGCCAGTGATCCGGCCACGGTGCGGTAACCGTCGGAGACGTTGTCGGGGATCCCCGCCGCGACCTCAGGGTCGATCGAGCCCGGGAGGGGCAGGAGCATGTGATCGGCCCAGGGAACGCGAACCAGGTCGGCCAGCCCGCCACCGAAGTCCATCCCGTCCCGTACCACCAGGCCGTAGGCCGCGCCGAGCGGAACCGACTCACAGGCGTTGGTCAGCCCGGCCATGCACTTCGGGCACTCGCCGCAGCTGATCTGGAACGGGACGATCACCCGGTCACCGGCGCTCCAGTCGCCGGCGCGCTCGCCGGCCTCGACGATCTCCCCAACGATCTCGTGGCCCATCGTGAACGGCGGCTCCATTGGGTAAAGGCCGGTTGCGATGGCCGTGTCCAGGTCGCACCGGGCCACGGCGATTGGCCGCACGATGGCATCCCGATCGTCCTGGATCGCCGGGTCGGCTGTCTCCTCCCAGCTGAGCTTTCCGACACCGTTGAAGAGCAGGTGCTGCATCGGCCTCCCAAGCGAACTTTCGGTGACTATGACGCGTGGCATAGTAACACGGTTCTATGATGAGCGTCCTAACCGATGGCTGACGACACGCGAGACAAGATGATCATCGGCGCCGCCGGCGTGCTCGCGCAGCGAGGCCTTCAGGGCACATCATTCAGCGAGGTCATCGAGGCAACCGGTGCGCCACGCGGGTCGATCTACCACCACTTCCCCGGCGGCAAGGACGAGATGATCGGCGAGGCGATCTGCCTGCTCGGGGGTTCGGTCGCCGAACGGATCCGCGCCATCGAGGCGACACGGCCCGAGCAGGTTTCCGACGAGTTCATCGAAGGCTGGCGCGAATTCGCCAGGGCGACCGACCTCAAAGCCGTGTGCGCGGTCTCGGCCGTGACGGTCGGGGCCGGTGCCGCCGCCCAGGGGCTCCTGCCCGCAGTCGCCTCGACGTTTGCCTCCTGGCAGGACGCCCTCGCCGAGGCCTACGCGAGAACCGGCGTCACCAAGGCAGACAGCAAGAGGCTGGCCACCACGACGGTCGCCGCGCTGGAAGGCGCGCTGATACTTGCCCGCGCTCACCAAAGCATGGAGCCCTTCGACGCCGTCCAGCACGACCTGGCCGCGGTGGCGAGAGCCGCCCGGCGCGGGCGCTCCACCTGACCGTGGCCCGGGAGCAATCAAGCGACATACGAGATCCGATGCGTTTCTGGCTGGCGTGGCTTCGCGTCGCGACGATCCTCCTGATCGCCTTCGGGCTCTTCCTGGTCGTCGCCCATGGCCTGGCGCTGAAGGGCTTCAGCCTCCTCGTCTACTCGTCGAGCGGGCGGATCTCCGAGTTCGGCGCCGAGGCCGCCGACTACATCGCGCTGGCCCACGCCGTCCTGGGCGCTGTGATGGTCGGCTGGGGAACGGCGCTCCTCCTCGTCCTGCGCGGACCAATGAAGCGCAACATCCGGGAGGGCGCCCTCATCTTCGCCATCTCGCTCACGTGCTGGTTCATCCCCGACACGATCTTCTCCGTGGCATCCGGGTTCTGGCAGAACGCGCTACTCAACGCCGGCTTCGCGGTGCTGTTCGCGATCCCCCTGGTCGCGCTCCTTAGACGCGAGTAGCACTCCGGTCGCAGACCCTCTCACCCGAGTAGCAGCCGGGTAGCAACGCCCCGAAAACGTCAACCGCCAGGGCGGTGCGAACCTGCCGAGCCCATCCAGAGACTTCTGAGATCAGGCATGGCATAACCACGGCTCGACACCAGTTGGCGCGTGAGACCTGGGAATTGGACGCTATGCTCCCGTAGGTCTTGGAGGTCAGTCTTTCTATGAAAATCGGCTCGCGCACGACAGCGCTGCTCGCAACGGCAGCCGTCGCGGCGGGGCTGTCGCTCGGTTCGACCAACGCTCAGGCAGACCCGAGCGATCCGGCCGCCGACTTCCTGATGAAGGTACGCGCCACCTCTGCGTCGTTTACACCGATCACGGGTTCAACGGGTGAGTACCGGCTGGTGCTGCGAGGCGTGCCTTCCAAAGTCCGGGTAACTGAGATCACGCAAGTGGAGACCTCGGCAATGCTCCCGTTAAAGGCCTTCATGGCTTACTGGACGGGATACGGCGATGAGACCGGCCAGTTCAAGACCAAGCCCCCGCGCGCCGTGCTGCAGAGTGCAGGCAGCCCCGAAGAGGTGGTGGTGCGGCTACGCGACGCGTCGCGAAAGGGTCGGACCCTGAGCTTCGATGCAGAGGTCGTCTTCAGCCCAGCAGTATGGGAACGGCTCGATCACAAGGTCGATGAGGTAGATGAAAATCCAACGCCCGACGAGCTCGGGTCCTTTCGCAAGCCAAGGGTCATGGCCGACGTCGAGATGTTCGTCGACATGCCAAAGAAGATCATCCAGCCCAAACCGAGTTCTGGCTTCGAGGGGCGCGCTCTGACTCGTCCCACTCGCTCCGTTCGGGTGGGGTGGCCAGATGAGCACCCGATGTTGCCGGATGACCTGACGTGCGCCGGCGTGAGCTCGAGTCGCCTGCGCATGTGCTGGAACGAGATGGAATCGATCAACGACTCTGGTCTCGACATCGAATACAGGAGGAACCAACTCCCATGGAGACGCTATCCGGACGATTGGCCCGATTACTATTCGGGCTTCGCCTTCCTCGATGTCGGATATGTCGACCTCTACCCGTACTACTGGAGGACGGGGCTTTCGCCGTACCTGAACACTAGAGGTCAAATTCGCCAGAGAGAATCCTGGAATGACTTTGGGTGGGACTGGACTGGACGAACCTCCGGCTACACCAGCTCGCCACCCCATAAGACGATGGTGGCCGTTGACGGACTCTGGTACGGGGTCCACAAGGACGCGAGGACCTTCTACTTGACGGATAGATGCACGTGGTTCATGGCATCCTGGGCACCCGACGGAAAATGCTGGTGATCTGAATAGGCCCCAGAGGCCCGTCGGTGGGGCTATTCGAAGCTACTCCACCCATGCCTCGAGGTCCATTGCGGCGGGATCCCGCCCCTGCGAGATCTAGGCTGACGACGTGCACCTGATCATCAAGGCGGCTGTCTCCGGGGTACTGATCGCGGTTGCGAGTGAGATGGCAAGGCGCTCGTCGCTGATGGGGGCCGTCCTCATCTCCCTTCCCCTCACCTCGATACTCGCGATGATCTGGCTCTATCGCGACACCCGCGATCCTGCACAAGTGGCGGATCTCTCCTGGTCGATCCTCTGGGTGGTGATCCCTTCGGTGGCCTTCTTCGTGGTGCTGCCGCTCGCACTGAAGAAGTTCGACTTCAGCTGGGCATTGCTCGTCGCCTGCGGTGCCACCGTCGGTGCCTATGGCATCTGGATCTGGGCCGCGCAGAGACTCGGTCTGGATCTCTGAACCCGTCAGCCTGAGCCGCCTCTGCAGGTCTAGCCTTGCCCAATGGCTGACAACAAGGAAACAAGCGAGACACTCCGTGCATATGCGGACGCGTGGTTGGCGGCCGATCTCGAGCGGGTGCTCGAGATGTATCACGACGAGATCGTCCTCCACTACATGGGCGAGAGCCCCTTGGCAGGAACCCACACCGGCAAAGA
>JBEIRY010000087.1:0-4382 GCA_040375675.1 Thermoleophilales bacterium
CTGATCGGGGTGGTCGAGGTCGGAAAGATAGAGAGCGCACTTGGCCGGCGGGAAGAGCTCGCGTATCGCCGAGTCGACTACGCCGAACGAACCCGAGAGGCTCGTCTGGTCGAGTACCTCCTGAGTGGTCTTGACCAGCAAACGTTCTCCGTCGCCGCTCCTCTCCACCTCCTGCAGGCGCTTCTCGAGGCGCTCTGTCTCTTCCTCTGCCCGCTCCGCTTCTTCGCTTGCGAGTGCCTGAGAGACCGTCTGGGAGAGAAGCGCCACGAACGGCTCGATCTCGTCCATCACAGACTGGTCGAAGCCACCGGCGCGGTTGGCCAGACCAACCATCCCGATCATTCCGTGGTCCGAGGTGAGGGGGATCCCCGCATACGATTCGAGCGGAGGATGACCTTCGGGCAGTCCGCCAGACCGGGGATCGGCTGAAGGATCGTTAGTGAGTAGCGACTCACCGGTTCGCAGGGTGTAGCCGAAGAGTGTGTCGAGGTTTCTGAACTCGAGCCCGGTTTCGGCATACTCGTCGAACATGTTCTGCGACCAGGTGTTCCAGGCGATGTTGGTGACCGCCAGCGTATGGAGGTACGGCGCGCCTTCCTCGTCGGTGCGAACCCGCCCGACGAAGCCGAAACTGCTTGCGGTCACCTCGATCAACCTGCTGATTACCGTCTCCCACCAGGCTCGGCTCAAGCCATCCCTGATGTAGAAAGCCTGTAGTTCGGCGAGCGACTCGAATATGCGGTGGAGGCGCTGACGCTCGGCCTCGTGCTCTCTCGCCTTGCTCACATCGCGGGCGGTGGCCATGATCAGGCCGGTGTCCGGATCGATCCGAGAGTTCCAGACGAGGTTGCGCCAGCCGCCGTCGGCTGTGGCGTACCGATTCTCGAACTCGACCACATCCTCACCCTGTGAGAGCCGACCTACCGCATCACCGGTTGCCATCAGATCATCGGGGTGAACGAACGAGGCAAACGGTCGCGAAAGCAACTCCTTGCGAGACCAGCCGAGAGTCTCTACCCAACGATCGTTGACCTGACGGAACTTCTCCTCATCAGCCACACAGGCCATGTCGAGGGTCGTCTTGAAGAACACCTCCGCTAACTGCCCAATGTCTTCTGTCTCCTCTGGCACCGGTTTGCCATCGTGACAGGTCGCCACAGGCGTGCAAGAGGAATAACCGGTAGCGGTTAACCAAGAGAGGTCAAAAACCGTTTTGGTCAATCCAAATCGGCAGACTCAGCCGAGCGATTCGAGGAAGGTCTGTATCTGAGCCTCGCGCTCCTTGGCAGAGATCGCAGCCTCGGGACGGAAGATCATGTCCACCATCGGACGAAAGGTCATCTCCACCATCATGCCCTCCAGAAACGACAGTGCGGCCATTGTCCGCTCAGGGGTTGGAGTGATCGAGGTACTTGCGAGAAGGTCGTCCATCGCCTGGGCGATCGCAGCGGGAACGGCCGAAAGTCGCGATCTCAGCTCGGGGCGCCGTCGGACCTCGAGATAGATCTCGAATCTGACCGCGGTGAGGTACTCATTCTTCGGCGAAGCGAACTCCTCGAGCGCCTTCTCGAGCAGGCTCGCTGCCTGAGGGATGGTCAACGCACCCCGGAGCCCAACCGCTCGTACCGCCTGGATGATCTCGACCTCGCGCGCCACATGACGGTCCATCGTGGCCTCGATCAACGCATCGCGTGAGCGGAAGAGATTACTGGTCGAACCTTCAGGCAGACCAGCCTTCTTGTCTACTGCCCGGTGGGTGAGTCCACGGGCACCGCTCTCTCCGAGAACCTCGAGAGCAGCATCAGTTATCTGATTCTGTCGAGGAGTCGGAGCGTCGGACTTCGTCTTTGAACTCGCGGCAGACATTGGGTGAGTGCTCTTTTTAGCGCGAAACCACTCAGGCGCTGATCAAGCGAGATCGAAGCGGTCCAACTCCATCACCTTGACCCAGGCGGAGACGAAGTCCTCTACGAACTTCTGCTCGGCGCCGTCGAAGGCGTAGACCTCGGAGATCGCACGCAGCTGAGAGTTGGAACCGAGAGCCAGATCCACCCGGCTCGCCTTCCATTTGCCGCCTGCTGCCGTTCCGTCGAACTCCTTGCCGTCGCCGTTGGCAGGGGTCCACTCTGAGTCCATCGAGAGCAGGTTGACGAAGAAGTCGTTGGTCAACGACTCCGGTCGATCGGTCAGCACACCAACCTGCGACTGAGCGGTGTTGGCGTTCAAGGTCCTCAGGCCACCCACCAAAACGGTCATCTCGGGTGCGTTGAGGGTGAGCAGATGTGCCTTGTCGACCAGCATGTGCTCGGCCGGGCGATGGGCGGCGTCGGAGAGGTAGTTGCGGAACCCGTCGGCGGCCGGTTCGAGCACTGCGAAGGAATCGATATCTGTCTCTTCCTGCGAGGCGTCGGTGCGACCCGGGGTGAAGGGAACCTCCACCTCGTGGCCGGCATTGCGGGCCGCCTGCTCGATCGCGGCTGAGCCGGCAAGCACGATCAGGTCGGCGAGGGAAACCTTCTTGTCGTCGGACTGCGCATCGTTGAACTCGCTCTGGACACCCTCGAGGGCTGCCAGCACCTTGGAAAGCGTCGCCGGATCGTTCGCAGCCCAATCTCTTTGAGGCGCGAGTCTGATTCGCGCGCCGTTGGCACCGCCTCGCTTGTCGGTTCCGCGGAAGGTCGAGGCCGATGCCCACGCGGTCGATACGAGTTGGCCCACGGAGATACCGGTGGCGAGGATCTTCTCCTTCAGCGCAGCGACATCTGCCTCGTCGATCAACGGATGATCGACCGCAGGTACCGGGTCCTGCCAGATCTGCGGCTCGGCCGGCACCAGCGGGCCGAGATAGCGGGTGGTCGGCCCCATATCGCGGTGGGTCAACTTGAACCAGGCGCGAGAGAACGCGTCGGCGAACTCCTCCGGGTTCTCCAGATAGCGCCTTGCGATCGGCTCGTAGATCGGATCTTCTCTCAGCGAGAGGTCGGTCGTGTGCATCATCGGAGCATGGGTCTTCGAGGGGTCCTGGGCATCGGGCACGGTGTCTGCGGCGGCATCGCCCTTGGGCGTCCACTGGGTGGCCCCGGCCGGGCTGTTGGTCTGCTCCCACTCGTTGCCGAAGAGGGTCTCGAGGTAGGTCATGTCCCACTTCACTGGGGTCGCAGTCCAGGCTCCCTCGATGCCGCTGGTGATGGTGTCGTCGCCAGCTCCGGTGCCGAAACTGTTCTTCCAGCCGAGGCCCTGCTGTTCGATCGGAGCGGCCTCGGGCGCGGGACCGACGTACTCGGCGTCGTCGGCAGCGCCGTGTGACTTGCCGAAGGTGTGACCGCCGGCCACGAGGGCGACTGTCTCCTCGTCGTTCATCGCCATACGCGCGAAGGTCTCGCGGATGTCGATCGCGGCAGCGAGCGGGTCGGGTACGCCGTTCGGGCCCTCGGGGTTGACGTAGATCAGGCCCATCTGCACGGCACCGAGGGGGTTTTCGAGATCGCGATCGCCGCTGTAGCGCTCGTCACCGAGCCACTCCTTCTCCTGTCCCCAGTAGATGTCCTCCTCGGGCTCCCAGACATCTTCGCGGCCACCGGCGAATCCGAAGGTCTCGAACCCCATCGACTCGAGCGCGCAGTTGCCGGTGAGGACCATCAGGTCGGCCCACGAGAGGCTCGCGCCGTACTTCTGCTTGACCGGCCAGAGCAGACGGCGGGCCTTGTCGAGGTTGGCGTTGTCGGGCCAACTGTTGAGCGGAGCGAACCTCAGCGTGCCGGCGCCGGCGCCACCGCGCCCGTCGCCGATCCGGTAGGTGCCGGCGCTGTGCCAGGCCATCCGGATGAAGAGCGGACCGTAGTGTCCGTAGTCGGCGGGCCACCAATCCTGAGAGGTGGTCATCACCTGCTCGATGTCGCGCTTCACCGTTTCGAGGTCGAGCTTTGCGAACTCCTCGGCGTAGTCGAAGTCGTCACCCATCGGGTTGCCGGCCGGCGGGTTCTGGTGGAGGATCTTCAGATCCAGCTGGTTGGGCCACCAGTCACGGTTGGATGTGCCCCTCACGTAATGGCCGTTTCCGTTCGCGGTAACCGGGCACTGAGCTTCGCCTTGCTTGCCTTCCATACCTTCTTTCTATCAGGAACGCTGCCGATTGCCCCGCGAGGGGTGGCTACCGTGCGGTGCGCTCTGCCAGCGGGCAGATCATCAGAGGAGCTGCGCCGGTTACCGCGGTTGGTGAGTTCTTGGAATTCGCGTGAACCATGACGCGTGGAACCGGGTAGTTGGCCGGATAGGGGATGTCGCCGTCGGCAGCCGGGTGGAACGGGTCCTTCCAGGCCATCAACTGCGAACCGCAGTACTGAAGGGTCGGCGTGTCATATATCCCGGCCTTCTTGGGCCAA
>JBEIRY010000056.1:0-11647 GCA_040375675.1 Thermoleophilales bacterium
AGTCTCGGGTCTGAGCGCCGGGGGATCGTCCATGTGATCGGGCCTGAACTCGGTGTCACGCAGCCGGGACTGACGAGCGTGAGTGGGGACTCGCACACCTCAACGCACGGGGCGTTCGGAGCACTCGCCTTCGGAATCGGAACTTCGGAGGTAGAGCACGTGTTGGCTACCCAGACGCTGGTTCAGCGCCGTCCGAAGACGCTGCGCATCGACTACCCGGGGGCGCTGGGCTCGGGTGTTACCTCGAAGGACCTGATACTCGCGACGATCGGGCGCCTCGGCACCTCGGGGATGCAGGGTTATGCGGTCGAGTTCGCGGGCGATGCCATTCGGGCACTGTCGATGGAGAACCGGATGACGATCTGCAACATGACGATCGAAGGCGGCGGTAAGGCCGGAATGATCGCTCCGGATGAGACCACGGTCGAGTTCGTGCGCGGTCGCCCGGGCGCACCGGATGACTTCGAGTCTGCAGCAGCTGAGTGGCTTGCTCTCGCAACCGAGGAGGGGGCAGTGTTCGATCGCGAAGAGACAATCGAAGCAGGCGACATTGCGCCAATGGTGACCTGGGGAACGACTCCCGGGATGGTCGCTGAGGTGACAGCCGAGGTCCCTGATCCGAAGCAGTTCGATTCACCCGCTGATCAAGAGGCGGCGGCACGCGCGCTCGCTTACATGGATCTCAAGTCAGGGACTCCGATGACCGAAGTCGCTCTCGACCGTATCTTCATCGGCTCCTGCACGAACTCTCGTATCTCGGATCTGCGCGAGGCGGCGGCGGTGGTAGAGGGGAAGAAGATTGCCTCGTCGCTCAAGGCGATGGTCGTACCCGGCTCGCAGCAGATCAAGGCACAGGCCGAGGAAGAGGGCCTCGACGAGGTCTTCAAGTCTGCCGGGTTCGAGTGGCGCGAATCCGGTTGTTCGGCATGCCTTGGAATGAACCCGGACATCCTGGAGCCGGGAGAGCGCTGCGCTTCGACCTCCAACCGGAATTTCGAAGGGCGTCAAGGTCGCCTCGGACGAACTCATCTGGTCAGTCCCAGGATGGCCGCCGCTGCGGCGGTCGAAGGGTCCTTCGTGGACATCAGGGACTGGTCTTGATGGAAGCAATTGATCGCATAGAGGGGCAGGTCGCCTTCCTCGACCGTGCCGACGTGGATACCGATCAGATCATGCCGAAGCAGTTCCTGAAGCGCGTGGAAAGGACGGGCTACGGCGAGTTCCTCTTCTACGACTGGTTCAAGGATGGTGAGATCGAACTCCAGCCGCATCCGATCCTGGTCGCCGGAAGGAATTTCGGTTCAGGGTCCTCCAGAGAGCACGCTGTCTGGGGGCTGTATGACTACGGGTTCAGGGCGATCATCGCGCCGTCCTTCTCGGACATCTTCTACTCGAACTGCACCAAGAACGGACTTCTTCCGATCATCCTCGACGAAGAGCACTGCAAGCTGGTTGCGACCGCCGGCCAGGCAGTGATCGAACTCGACGATGAGACGGTTGTCTGCGAGGAGGGGGTGTTCAACTTCGAGATCGACGAGGAGATCAAGCATCGTCTGAGTAACGGACTCGATGATGTTGCACACACCCTTCAGCGTGCGGAGAAGATCGACGAGTTCGAGGCCTCCGGCGCTGCAGACCGAGGCCCGGACACCCTGAAGCTCTGATGGCAGCTCCGAAAATCATGCTCCTGCCGGGCGACGGGATCGGTCCGGAGATCGCAGCCGCCGCAAAAGACCTGCTCGGCGCTCTTGGTGACTACGAGATCTCCGAGGGTCTCATTGGTGGTGTCTCGATCGACGAACACGGCTCGGCGTTGACCGATGAGACCTTGGAGCAGTGTCGGGAAGCGGATGCGGTCCTCCTATGTGCGGTCGGGGGCCCAAAATGGGACACCACAGACCCATCCGCACCCCGGCCTGAGCAGGGACTCCTCGGGCTGAGAAGCGGACTCGGTCTGTACGCCAACCTTCGTCCGGTTCGTCCCTTCAACGCGTTGCTGGATGCAAGCCCACTGCGACCTGAGCGCATCGAGGGAACCGACCTCCTCGTGGTGAGGGAACTCACCGGGGGCATATATTTCGGCAACACAGGCCGAGAGGGCGACAGGGCTTTCGATGAGTGCGCCTATACGGTTGAAGAGATCGAACGGATCACCCAGATCGCCTTCGATTCAGCCCGTAGTCGGGGGGGTAAACCGAAACCAAAGGTCACCTCTGTCGATAAGGCAAACGTTCTAGAGACCTCGCGTCTCTGGCGCGAGACCGTCTCCCGGATGGCCGAGGTGAACGATGACATCGAGGTGGAGCACCTGCTGGTGGACAACACCGCGATGCAGTTGGTATCCCGCCCGACAGACTTCGACGTGATCCTGACCGAGAACCTCTTCGGCGACATCCTGAGCGATGAGGCAGCAATGCTCACCGGCTCCCTTGGCATGCTGCCGTCTGCAAGTCTCGGCTCGGATGGACCGGGACTGTTCGAACCCGTCCACGGTTCTGCTCCAGACATCGCAGGTACCGGCCAGGCCAACCCTCTCGCAACCTTCCTGTCGGTTGCACTGATGCTCCGGTTTGGCTTGGATCAAGGCGAGAGCGCGAACTCGATCGAGTCAGCGGTCGAGGCCACGCTCGAGGCTGGCTTCAGGACAGCTGATCTCGCCACCGACGCCGCAGAGGAGACGCCGGTTGGCACAGAGGAGATGACCCGCGAGGTAATTTCGCGCCTCGGCTGACGCCGCTCGTTCACCGCGCGCAGGTTCTTCAGGCATACTCAGGCAACGATGGCTGCCTCAGGAATAGAAGAACTCGAGTGGATCTGGATGAACGGCGAATTCGTGCCCTGGCAGGACGCCAAGGTGCACGTATTGAGCCACGCCCTGCATTACGGGACCGGAGTGTTCGAAGGGATTCGTTGTTACGACGGCGAACAGGGTCCGGCCGTGTTCAGGCATCGAGAGCACCTCGAGCGCCTCGAGCGCTCTGCCGAGCTCTACTACATGAAGATCCCCTACTCGGTCGACGAGCTCGGTGAAGCAACTCGCGAGCTGATCCGTCGCAATGGTCTGCGCTCGTGTTACATCCGTCCGCTCGTGTTTCGCGGCTACGGCGAGATGGGTTTGTACGCAGCTCACTCAGAGGTGGACGTGATGGTCGCCGTCTGGCCCTGGGGTGCATATCTGGGAGAAGAGGGTAAGCGCGTTGGTATCCAGGCGAAGGTTTCCTCCTGGCGACGGATCTCGCCGCTCAGCTTGATTCCGCAGGCGAAGGCTTCGGGGCAATACCTGAATTCGATCCTTGCCAAGACGGAAGCTGCCAACTCCGGATATGACGAGGCGATCCTGCTCGATGAGCGCGGAATGGTCTGTGAGGGATCAGGGGAGAACATCTTCGTGGTGAGGGATGGGGAGGTAGCTACCCCGCCTTCCGTTGCCTCGATACTCGACGGAATCAGCAGACGCTCCGTGATCAAGATCGCCGAAGACCTCGGGTATCAGGTGGTCGTACGGGATATTGCCCGTGGCGAGCTTTATCAGGCTGACGAGGTGTTTCTGACGGGGACCGCAGCAGAGATGGTCCCGGTCCGCTCGATCGACCAGCACGATCTGGGCGAGCCGGGTGAAATCACCAAGGCCCTGCAAGGGAGGTTCGAGGATGCCCTCTACGGAAGGGCGCCTGAGTACACAGAGTGGTTGGATCTCGTTGGTGAGCCAACCGCGCCTGCCCCACCGGAGCCGCGCCCGGATCAGGTTCAGGCCGAAGAAATTGGAGAGGGAAAACCGCGTATCGTGGAGAATCAATGACCTGTTTGCGCCGAATCGAGCGAATTACCGGGGCCGCGTTCGCCTGAGGGCACGCGGCTGGCAGCAACCGCTGCCGCCAATGCCCGCCAAGAGTGGCGGGTCCGAAAGAGTCTCGATTCAAGGAAGGAAGCGATGAAACAGGTTCAGCTATACGACACGACTCTCAGAGATGGAATGCAGGGACAGGGTATGTCCCTCTCGGTCGAAGAGAAGATCCGGGTGGTCCATGCCTTGGACGACCTCGGCGTGGCTTTCGTCGAGGCGGGGTTTCCGGGCTCGAACCCGAAGGAGGTCGAGCTCTTCACGCGGCTAGAGCAAGAGAAGCTGAAGAACGCCGTGATTACTTCATTTGGGATGACACGCCGGCGCGGTGTGAGTGCATCCGAGGACGAGACTCTGCAACTTCTCGCCGAGACCTTTGCCCCGGCGACCACGCTCGTCGGGAAAACCTGGGACCTGCATCTCGAGAAGGTGACCAAGGTCAGCCGCGAGGAGAACCTCGAGATGATCGCGGAGTCAGTGGCATTCCTCGATGAAGCGGGGAAGAGGGTCATTTACGACGCCGAGCACTTCTTTGACGGTTTCGGATCCGATCGCGACTACGCTCTCGAGTGTGTGCGTACTGCGGTCGAGGCCGGAGCGGAGTGCGTCACTCTCTGCGACACCAACGGTGCGAGCCTCCCCTCCTCGGTTGCCGAGGCTACTGCGGCCGTGGTAGGAGCAGTCGATGGCAAGGTCACGGTCGGTATCCACACACACAACGACGCTGAGTGCGCGGTCGCTGATTCGCTCGCTGCAGTCGATGCCGGTGCCCGTTTGGTCCAAGGGACGATCAACGGAATAGGAGAGAGAACCGGCAATGCGAACTTGACCTCCATCCTGCCTGCCCTGCAATTGAAGATGGGCTACGAGGTCGTTTCGCCGGAGCAGCTGGAAAACCTCACGCCCACAGCACACTTCATCGACGAGCTACTCAATCGCAGTCCGGACCCTGATCAGCCTTATGTAGGCAAGAACGCATTTGCGCATAAAGGGGGGATGCACGTGGCCGGTGTCCGTGCCGATGCCAGAACCTTCGAGCACGTCGAGCCTACGAGCGTCGGCAACAGGAGAGAGGCCCTTGTCTCGGAACTCTCCGGCAAAGGGACGGTCCTCGAGGCGGCAGAGGAGGCCTCCATCGCAATGAGTGAGGACCAGGCCTCACACGCCCTGAGATCGCTGAAGGAGAAGGAGCACAGGGGGTACCAGTACGAAGCGGCTGACGGCTCTTTCGAGCTGCTGTTGAGGCGTGAGACTGACAGATACGAGTCGCTGTTCAAGGTCGAGAGCTTTCGCGTGCTGGTCGAGAGCCGTGAGGGCGGAGGGGTTACCACCGAGGCGACGATCAAGCTGTCGGTCGACGGGGAGAGCTCCTTGATGACTGCAGAAGGTAACGGCCCAGTCAATGCACTGGACAACGCGCTGCGCGCAGCGCTGGTCGACAAATACCCAGAGCTCGCCAGCGTCGAGCTGACCAACTACAAGGTACGAATCCTCGACGAGCACCAAGGGACGGGGGCGGTGACCAGAGTGCTGCTCGATTCCACCGATGGACCGAGCGAGTGGGGTTCGATCGGGGTTTCGGAGAACATAATCGAGGCCTCGTGGGAGGCTTTGCTGGAGTCTCTCGACTACGCACTGCAGAAGAGGCGCGACGGGTGAGCGAGCCGACCGAACAGATGCCCCTTGCCAAGCCGGATCTGAGTGGACGTGAGGCAGAGCTGGTGGCCGAGGTTATTGCCTCGGGCAGGCTCTCTCTCGGCCCCATGCAAGAGCAATTCGAGAGGGACTTTGCCGGTTGGCTCGGCGTACCTGATGCGGTTGCGGTTTCCAGCGGAACGGCGGCACTGCATCTCTGTGTGAGGGCTCTTGGCTGGGATCGAGGCGACCAGGTGATAACCACCCCGTTCACTTTCGTTGCAAGCGCGAACTGTCTGCTCTACGAGGGAGTCGAGCCTGTTTTCGCCGATGTCGACCCGATCACGCTGTGCATCGATCCGCAGGAGATCGAGAGAAAGGTCGATGCGACGACCGCGGGCGTACTGCCCGTCCACATCTTTGGCTGGCCGGCTGCGATGCCCGAGATCGAGCAGATCGCATCCGCGAACGATCTCGGAATCCTCGAAGACGCGTGCCAGGCGCTCGGCTCGATCTGTTCTGACGGACGAATGGTCGGATCTCGCGGCAATGCATCGATCTTTGCCTTCTACGCAAACAAGCAGTTGACGACCGGAGAGGGTGGAATGTTGATCCCCACTGATTCGTCGATGGCTTCTCGTACGCGCAGTGAGCGGAATCAGGGCCGGGCCGCCGACATGAACACAGTCGACCACGAACGGCTTGGTTTCAACTACCGGCTATCGGAGATCGCGAGTGCAATCGGGGTCGGCCAGATGGAGAGGCTCGATCAGCTCCTCGCGGATCGCGCGAGGGTGGCCTCTCTCTATGCCGACGCGTTGTCAGCGATCGGTGCCAGCTTCGCTGGCGAGGGTGACTTTGATGGCCTCTTGCTGCCATGCAAAGACAGGGGAGAGGAGCGCAGGAGCTGGTTCGTCTATCCGGTCAGGGTCCCTACAGGAACAGACGTTCAGCTAGTAGCCGAAAAGTTGACCGCAATCGGGGTTTCGGCAAAGCCTTATCTTCCCTGCGTGCACCTTCTGCCTGACTACCGAGAGCGCTTTGGATACGAGGCGGGCACCTGTCCGCACGCCGAAGCCGCTTCGAAGCGGAGCCTCGCGCTCCCGTTTCACGGTGGTATGAAGGAGTCGGATGTGGAGCGCGCGGCTGAGGCGCTCAAGCAGGTGCTCGCAGAGACGGGCGGCGGATCCTGATGTCGCGGTTCGAATCCGAGAGAGACGAGCTTTTCCACGAGATCAACGCATCAATCGACTTTGACCGCAGGCTCGGTCCCTATGACGTCTTGCAATCACAGGCGCACGCAAGGGCGCTTCATGGCTTGGGCGTGCTCGACGAGGCTGAACTCGAAGCGATCCTCGGGGCCTTGGAGAAGATTGGCCACGACCTGGAAGCTGGAAAGTTCGAGTTCCAGCCCGAGGACGAAGACATACACATGGCCATCGAACGCCGCCTTACCGAGGACCTCGGCGAGATCGGAGGAAAGCTCCACACCGCAAGGTCCCGCAACGATCAGGTGGCGACGGATCTCTCGCTGTTCGTCCGCGCGCACTCTCTGGCGTGCGCAGACTTGACATGGAGCCTGATGAAGGGGCTGTTGGAGAAGGCGAGTGAGCACACAGGCTGGCGTTCACCGGCCTATACGCACCTGCAGCGGGCTCAGCCCATATACCTCTCCCACTACCTGCTCGCTTATTTCTGGATGTTTCGTCGAGACCTGTTGCGCTTCCGTGCCGCGGCTCAGACGGCTTCAGAGATGCCGGCAGGCTCAGGAGCGCTCGCGGGACTCAACTGGGATATCGACCGTGACGAGATGGCGCAGAGCCTTGGATTCGACGGCCCGATGCAGAATTCCCTGGACGCAGTCTCAAGCAGAGACCAAGCGCTCGACCTACTTTCCGCGACTGCGATCTGCTCGACCCATCTCTCACGGCTCGGCTCGGAGATCGTCCTCTGGTCGAGTTCCGAGTTTGGCTACCTGACTACTGATGACTCATTCTCGTCGGGATCGAGCATCATGCCTCAGAAGAAGAACCCTGATGCAGCCGAGCTACTTCGTGGCAAGGCACCGAGGGTTTCGGCTGATTTCATCTCGCTGCTGGGCGCACTCCACGCGCTACCGCTTGGCTACAGCAAAGATATGCAAGAAGACAAAGAGCCCCTCTTTGACGCCGTGGATACAACCGAGACGTCTTTGCGTGCGGCCGCACGCATGCTCGAGGGCATCAGCTTTGACCGCGAAAAGCTCGAGGCGGCTGCCGAGGATGAGTTCTTGGCTGCCACCGACCTCGCCGACGTGTTGGCGGCTGAGGGCGTTCCCTTCAGACAGGCCCACGGGATCGTTGGCGGCCTGGTCAGACGCGCAATCGAAGAGGACGTTCCATTTGAGCAATTGCGCCCCGAGGCGCTCTCTGATCTCGCGGATGACGCCAGAAAGCGGGTGGAGGATGCGATGAAAGAACGCGACGTTATCGATTCGAAGATTTCCAAGGGCGGCACGTCTGCAGTGCGTGTTGCCGAGCAACTCGCAACGGCAAAGGCCGAACTCGAATCTCTGGAACTATCGGACGCAAGCTGAATCAAGAGTTCTTCGCTCGTCCGGCTGACCTTGTCGCTCGAGAGCTCCTCTCTTGCGAGATATATCTCGACGGCGTTGGAGGGAGGATCGTTGAGACCGAGGCCTACGGTCCTGACGATCCGGCGTGTCATGCGTATCGAGGTAGGACTGAACGAAATGCGCCCCTGTTCGGTCCGCCTGGGAGCGTCTATGTCTATCGCTCTTACGGGATACATCTCTTACTCAATCTCGTCACAGAGCCTGAAGGCACCCCAGGAGCAGCCCTGATCAGGGCGCTGGAGCCTCTCAGGGGAGTGGACGAGATCCAGCGCCGACGAGGCCAGGTCGACCAGAGAGACCTCTGCTCTGGCCCGGGCAAAGTGGGTCAGGCGCTCGAAGTAGACCCGAGCCTCAATGGTCAGCCTTACCATCGTGTTGGTTTCGATCTCGCTTGCTCGACCGAACCCGTCGACGAATCACGAATCCTGAGCGGGCCAAGGGTTGGAATAAGCCAAGCGGTCGAAAGGCCTTGGCGCTTTCACCTGGCCGACTCTGATTACGTCTCGCGACCTCGACTACCTCTCGGCGGTTAGTTGATTAGAGGCCCACGCCGCCGCCGCCGCCAGAAGGCGCGGGAGCTGGTGCCTGGGGCTGTCCGCCCCCTCCGCCACCGCCTCCAGTTGCGGGTGCAGCCGGCGCAGCGGGAGCGGAGTAGCTGGGTGTGTAGGTGGATGATGAGGACGAGGAGCCAGAGCCCGAGCCACCCGATCCGTATCCCGCTTGAATTGCTTCTAGTGCCTGGATGATTCGAGACCAGATCTCGGCAGGGTAGGTACCGCCAGCAACCGGCTGCCCGCCGTACTCGGTTTCCATGGACTTGACGCTGTCTGGATATCCGACCCAGACGCAGGCCGTGAAGTGTTCGCTTCCTCCGCAGAACCAGGCATCGCCGTAGTTCTCGGTGGTACCCGTCTTGCCCCACGCGTACCCGCCAGTGGCAGCGTTGGTCCCGGTACCACCCGTTACCACCGATTGGAGGATGCCCTTTTCCGTGTTTGCGTTGTCGGTCGAAAGAACACGGGACTTCGTCACCTTGTTCTCGGCAACGAGATCGCCCTTCGAGTCAGTGATCTTCACAAGCGGCACAGGCCCGTCGTCGCGTGGGTCCTTACCGACATCCCCCGGGAGGCTGTCGAGTGTGCCGCTGATCCGGTTTCCACCCGCCGCAAGCGTCTGGTAGGCGTGGGTCATCTCCAGCGGAGTACAGCAGTAGTTGTCGAGTCCGCCCAGGGTCATCGCCGGGTTGGTCGACACCGGGGTCTCTATGCCCATGTCCTGCGCGACCTTGGCGATCTCCTTGGTGCCGAGCTGTAGTCCCAATTCTGCGTATACGGAGTTGTCTGAGTACTGGGTGGCGGTTGCTATCGAGGCGCTACCGAGGTAGTTGTCGTCGTAGTTCTTTACAACGAACATCTCCTTGTTCGGATTCACGCCCGGGATCGGGAACTGCTTGGGCTGCGAGCTGAAGACCTCGCTGGGTGAGCGTCCCTGGGCCAATGCGGTAGCGAGGACGAAGGTCTTGAATGTCGATCCCGGCTGTCGATAGCCCTGCGTCGCGAGGTTGAACGGCCGGGTTTCGTAGTCGCTCCCGCCGACCATTGCGCGCACCTCGCCTGTCTCATTGTCGAGCACTACCACTGCGGCAGTCGGGTCGATCCCCGCTAGAGAGTCGTATGCGATCTGCGAGGCGGTGTCTTGCATCTGGATATCGAGCGAGGTCCTCACCCTCAGCCCGCCCGAGAAAGCTGTGCCGGGGCCGAACTTGTCGACGAGGATCTGTCGCATCCAGGTGGTGAAGTAGGGCGCCTTAGAGTCCTCCTGCGGACGCTCGATCTCAGAAGCAGCGGGCAGGGGGGTGGCCTTCGCCTGTTGATACTCGGCGTCGGAGAGAACATCCTGTTGGTTCATCTTTTCGAGTACAACGTTGCGCCTCTCGAACGCGAACTGCGGATTGACGCGGGGCGAGAAGGCCGATGGCGAGTTGATCAGCGCAGCCAACAACGCAGCCTCCTCAGGCAGGAGTTCGTTGGCGCAGGGGTCCTGACCCTGCTCTCCGCAGCCGGGATGGTTGTATCCGAAGTAAGTCCTGGCAGCCGCCTCGATCCCGTAGGCGCCTTCGCCGAAGTAGACGGTGTTCAGGTACTGGGTAAGGATCTTGTCCTTATCCCATTTTCTCTCGAGGTGGTAGGCCAATGCACTTTCGCGCAGCTTCTCGAAGACCGTACGCCTGTTCTGTGTTTCCAGCGCGTTCTTGACGAACTGCTGGGTGATCGTCGATGCACCCTGAGTCGAGCCGCCGGGTATGAGGTCTACAGCCGCGGCACGCGCGAGGCCCTTGTAGTCGATCCCGCGGTGTTCGTAGAAGCGCTCGTCCTCGATTGCAACGACTGCGGATTTGACGTATGGAGAGATTTGATCGGAGAGGACCAGGTACCGCTGGTCGTTGGAGAGAAGAGTTCCAAGGGGCCGCCCGCGCACGTCGTAGATCTGGGTGTTCTGAGCGGTGGCATATTGACGCTTGTTTTCCAGCTCCGGGAGTTTCTTCGAGATCGCCATCATCATTCCGAACAGGATCGAGACGATGGCGAGCAGGCCGATACCGCCAGCCACGATCACCACTCGCAGCGGCTTGAGCCGCCCGGGTTTCGCTTCCCTAGGGGCACGTTTTGTGGGCGTCTTGTGACGTGGGCTTGCCTTGGAGCCTGTGTTCGATGGTCCTGCTCTGTCGACTTCGCCTGGTGCAAGCGATCCGCGCCGACGCGGCACTCGGACAGCCTGTCTCAGCTCCCCGGTGCGTACCGCAGCGCTGGTCCCCCTGATGCGCTCCCCGCCGCTTCTGAGCCCCCCGCGAAGGGATTCAAAGGTCCCGGTGATGCTCCCCTTCGCCTCTCTGGCGGCATCGAGAATCGGCGAGGTGCTCTTGCGCATAGCGCTGCGCTGAGGCTGTCGGTCGAGAAGTGATTCGAACGGGACATCGTCGCTTTCGACTCTGTCTTTGCCCTCGACCCTACGGCGCGCTGCCCTACGGCGCGACTCTTTCGCAAATTCGCGGCTCGAGCTCCGGGCAGGTTTGGTTGCGTCGGTACTACGCCCGCGTTCCTTCTTGGCGCGTTCTTCCTTCCGGGCCTCTTCCTTTGGCGGCTTGCTCTTTCGTGAGGCCGATGAGCCTTCCGACCACTCCGGGAAGGGGGCGAGTCCGGCATCACCGCCCCGGTCAGCGCGTTTGCGCCGCCGTAGCGGTGATGCGGTCGGCTTTCCATTGCTGGATCGCCCGGACGCGTCCGAGTCACTACTGCGAGGCGACGGCGTGGCGGCGCCGTTACCGTTCCCGGTGCCCCTCCGCTTTCGGGGTACTTTCGTACCCGAAGGATCGGTGGCTTCGGGATCGACCCGGAAGTCGAAATCCGATGTTTGATCTGTTTTGGAACGTTTGTCAGGCACGATTGGTTCTTGAGGGCGGCGCGACCTGATGGCCTCGCTCTCTCTAAGAACAAGAACCCATCAAAGGACCAAAAGACTCGCCCCGCCAGGCGAACCGCGGAAAGGTTAGCATCGGG
>JBEIRY010000030.1:0-19346 GCA_040375675.1 Thermoleophilales bacterium
TATCGATCGCGGCCTTCCTGGCCATCCCCGCCGCTTCGGCGTCGGCCTGGAACGCCTTCGAACCGGTTCCTTGCTTCCTTCCCCCCAACGACCGAACGGTTGCCGGGATCACCGTCGGCCAAGACCCGGTCAGCGGTGCAGATGAGGCAGAGTGCTGGTGGGGCGACGACTGGTACTACTACGGGCAGCCGGACGGACCCTATACGGGAAAGCCATCCAACAGCGCGACCACCTGGACTTTCTCCACGCCGGTGAACAAGATCCACTTCGAGATTGCCTACAACACCGACGCGGCCCCGGGCGAATACGAGGAGTTCACCCTCATCGCCAAGGACTCGGGTGGCAACCCGATCGGTGACCCGCTCGTCTACCGGAACGAGGACGAGCCCAACGGGAGCATCGAGCCCGGCACGCCGGTAGCAAGCCTCGAATTGAGATTCGGAGACAGCCAAGGCACAGCGTCGCTGTTCAAGCTCGACCTCGGAGCGATCACGCTCGACGTGGGGACCGAGGGAGACGGGCGCGTCACCTCCGATATCGGGGGTGTGGATTGCGGTGAGGATGGTGGCTATTGCAATCAAGTGTTTGCCGACGCCACCCCACCACTGAATGTCAACCTGACCGCCACCCCGGGTGCTGGCCAAACGCTCGACACCGTCGAAGGCCCGTGGAGCGGTGATTGCTCTTCCAACCCGGGTGGAAGCTGCCTGCTCACGCTGCTGAGCGAGGACGAGCCGAGAACCACCGCATGGTTCACCGGCAGCAACTGGTACCCGCTCGAGGTCGAGGTCTCGGGCCGTGGTCGCGTCACCTCCAAGCCTGCGGGCATCGCGTGCGGCGATGGCGCCTCCGAGTGCGCAACCGGTCGACAGTCCGGAGACGACTTCGACCTCACCTACAAGGCTGCCAAGGGCTGGAAGTTCGTTCGCTGGGGCGGAGCATGCGAGGACAAGGGTGCGACCTGCGACATCGGGCAAGACGAGCCTGCCCAGGTAACCGCCAGGTTCAAGCGGCTCCCGCCAGAGGTGAAGAATGCCGCCGCGAAGAACACGAGGGTCGGCAGGAAGAGTGTCTCTGCCTCCTTCCTCTCGACCGGCGTCGGCACCGCGAGGATCAAGGTCCAGAAGTGCTCGGGATCCGACTGCAGCGGCTCGGTGGCGAAGACCGGCACCGTGCTGATCGAGAAGGGCACGCTGAAGCTCGACGTCCCAACCTCGAAGCTGAGGGTCGGGCGCTACCGCTTCACCGTTACCTCTGAGACCAGCAGCTCCTCGGCCTACTTCTTCGTCCGGGCTCCTGACCCGGTCACTGGCTGAGAAGGGCTTCACCCAATCCTGTGGCGGGACCGATCGGCCCAGAGCGGCCCGATCGGTCCCGCATGCCAGACAAATGGCCGATGGCCTGCAGGCACGTGTGGCTGATTTCATAGAGTCTTAGGTCCAGATGGCAACCGCCTCCACCGTTCAGCTGCTGATGCCCGAGATGGGCGAGTCCGTGACCGAGGGAACCGTGCTCGAGTGGCACGTCCAGGTCGGCGAGGCAGTGGAGGAAGGCCAGACCATGGTCGAGATCTCTACCGACAAGGTCGATGCCGAGGTGCCGGCTCCTGCGGCAGGAGTGGTGACCAAGATCCTCGCCGGACCCGACGAGACAGTCGCCGTGGGCGAGCCCCTCGCCGAGATCGACACCTCCGACGACGCGACCCCCTCGGCCCCCATAGCCAGCTCAGACGCACCCGCGGGCGAGACCAATGGAGCATCAGCCGAAGCAAAGAATGGATCTGGCAACGGCGCGGCTTCTGCACCGGCTGCGGCAGCCGCGTCGAACGGCGATCACAAGGCCACACCAGTCGCTCGGCGGATAGCGGCGAGTATGGGTGTGGACCTGGCGAAGGTGACCGGTACCGGTGCCGGAGGAAAGATCACCAAAGACGATGTGCTCGCTTCCGGTGCAAACGGTGCCGGTGGGAGTGCGGCTGCTCCGACACCCTCGGGACCACCTCCCGAGGGAGAGCTCCTCCCCCTTCGCGGATCATCTGCGGCGCTTGCAAAGGCGATGGACGAAAGCCGCTCGATCCCCACCGCCACATCGTTCAGGACGCTGTCGGTCGACACCCTCGACTCCAAGCGCAAGGCGATCAACGAGCAACTCGCCGAGAAGGGGATCAAGGTCAGCTTCACTCACTTGATCGCCTGGGCGATCGTTCGCGCATCGATCGATTGGCCGGTGATGGCCCGAAGCTTTGCCGAGGTCGATGGCAAGCCCAACGCAGTCGAGCCCGGGGCGACCAACCTCGGGATCGCCGTGGATGTGGAAAAGAAGGGCGCCCGTAGCCTGATGGTTCCGTGTATAGCGGGGGCGGACAAGATGGACTTCGCGGGCTTCCACCGCCGCTACGAGGAATTGATCACCAAGACCCGTGAGGGCTCGCTGACCGCCGACGATTTCCAGGGAACCAACGTGACCCTGACCAACCCGGGCGGCATCGGCACCGTTGCCTCGGTTCCGAGACTGCTCAGCGGTCAGGGAACGATCATCGCTACCGGCTCGATCGCCTATCCGCCCGAATGGCAGCAGGCCACCCCGGAGCGGATCCGCTCGCTGGGTATCTCGAAGGTGATGACGATGACCTCGACCTACGACCACCGGGTGATCCAGGGCGCCGAGTCAGGAACATTCCTGCGAAAGGTCGATGAGCTGCTCCGAGGCGAAGACGATTTCTACGAGAGCGTGGCCGGCGATCTCGGCCTCGACGCGGCGGCTGTCCGCGCAGCCGGACCCGCGCCTGCCACCCCGCCGACCCCCGCCGCGCCGGTAAAGGCTGGAGACCGCGAACTGCTGCAGGCGGTTCAGGCAGCGACCTCGCTGCTCAAGGCGTATCGAACCCACGGGCATCTACAGGCCAAGCTCGATCCCCTCGGGTCCGACCCCGGTACCGAGCAGGCGATGCAGCCTGAGTCGCTCAACCTCACACCAGAGCTGATGGCGGCAATCCCTGCCGAGATCCTGCGGATCGGAGTCGAGGGAGAGACGCTGCTCGATGCACTGCCGAGGATGCGCGAGGCCTACTGCGGACCGATCGCGTACCAGATCGAGCACATCGCATCGCACGAACAGAGGACCTGGCTGCGGCAGATGATCGAGACCGGCTCGCATCGCAAGGAACTCCCGCCCGAGCAGAAGCGGGCGCTGCTCTACCGACTGCTCGACGTATTCGGTTTCGAGCGGTTCCTGGAGAAAGCCTTCCTCGGGCAAAAGATGTTCTCGATCGAAGGCCTCGATGTGGTCGTGCCGATGCTCGACCAGATCTTCATGCGCGCCCACTCCGACGGGGCCCAGGAGGTCGTGATCGGCATGGCCCATCGAGGTCGCTTGAGCGTGATGGCCCACAACCTCGGCCGCGCAGCCGAATCGATCCTCGCCGAGTTCGAAGGCTCCAAGCAGCTCGAGTCGGTAAAGGCGGTAGCCGCGATCCCCACTGGTGGTACGGGCGATGTCAAATACCACTACGGGCACGCCGGGAACTTCTCTCACCCTTCTGGTGCAGACATCGATGTGCGCCTGTTCCCCAACCCGAGTCACCTCGAGTTCATCGATCCTGTGGTCGAAGGCGCTGCCCGCGCAGATCAGTCGATTCGAGCCGGTTCCAACCTGACCCACGATCCTTCGAAGGTCGTACCGGTCCTGCTGCACGGCGACGCAGCCTTCCCCGCGCAAGGCGTGGTGGCCGAAACCCTCAACCTGCAGGCGATCGAGGGTTACGCAACTGGAGGCACCATCCACATCATCCAGGACAACCAGATCGGCTTCACCACCGAGCCCCACGAGGGCAGATCCACCCCTTACGCCTCAGACCTCGCCAAGGGATTCAACTGTCCGATCATCCACGTCAACGCCGACGATCCGGAGGCCTGCGTGTCGGCAATCCGACTCGCCATGGCCTACCGACAGAGATGGGCCCGCGATGTGGTGATCGACCTGATCGGCTACCGCCGATACGGCCACAACGAGACCGACGAGCCCGCCTACACCCAGCCGGTAATGGCAGCCGCGATCTCCGATCACCCGCCAGTCAGCCAGATCTACGCGGAGAAGCTGATCGCTGAAGATGTCGTGACCACAGACCAGGTCGAGGAGCGAAAGACCGAGCGCCAGACCGAGCTGAAGTCGATCCACGACGAGCTCAGACGCAAGATGGAGGCGGGCGAGTTCGAGACGCCTTCGGCTACCGGCACGACTGAGCTCGACCGCACGCGCAGCCCGCAGGTAGACACCACGGTTTCCGCCGAGAAGCTGAAGGACCTGGATGCCGAGCTGATCCGCACACCCGAGAGCTTCACAGTGCACCGCAAGCTCCGCAAGCCGCTCGACCGCCGCTCCGAGGCGATCGATGCCGGCAAGATCGACTTCGGCCAAGCCGAATCGCTCGCTTTTGCTTCGCTACTCACCGAAGGTGTGCCGATCCGGTTGACCGGACAGGACACCGAGCGGGGAACCTTCTCGCAACGCCATCTCGTTCTGCACGACGAAAAAACCGGCTTGCGCTACGCACCGATCCAGAATCTGCGCGATGCCGAAGCGCCCTTCCAGATCCACAACAGCCCGCTTTCCGAGATCGCCTGCCTCGGGTTCGAATACGGCTACTCGGCCGCTGCCCCCAACAGCCTGATCTGCTGGGAAGCCCAGTTCGGCGACTTCGGCAACGTGCCGCAGGTGATCATCGACAACTTCGTGGCCTCAGGCGAATCCAAGTGGGGGCAGGTTTCGCGACTCACTCTGCTGCTCCCCCACGGCTACGAAGGCGCCGGCCCCGAGCATTCGAGCGCGAGGATCGAGCGCTTCATCCAACTCGGCGCCGAGGGCAACATCCGTATCGCCTACCCGTCGAACGCTGCCCAGTACTTCCATCTGCTGAGGCGCCAGGCGAAGATCCAGAAGGCCAAGCCGCTCGTCGTCTTCACACCGAAGGGCAACCTGCGAGCCGAAGCGGCGACCTCGACCCTGGAAGATCTCTCTGAGGGCTCATTCCGGTTGGTGATCGACGACCCCAGCGCCGCTTCGAACCGGGATCGGGTCGAGAGGCTGGTCCTCTGCACCGGCCGCATCTACTACGAGCTGCAGGCCTCTGATCAGCGTGAGAATGCGGATACGGTCGCGATCGCGCGGGTCGAGATGCTCTACCCGTTTGCCCAGGAGCAGCTGGCCGGACTGATTGCCGAGTATCCGAACCTGACGGAGATCGTCTGGGTCCAGGAGGAGCCGCGCAACATGGGCGGATGGAGCGTGATGCAACGACGGATGCCCGAGCTGCTCCCCGACGGCGTGGTGCTGGGATACGTCGGGCGGCCGTCGAGGGCGAGCACCAGCGAGGGCTACGCCGTCGCCCACAACCTCGAGCAGGAACGGATCGTGCTCACGGGGTTGGTCGGCAAGGCCGACCCGGCTTGAGCCAGAACGCCAACAAAAAGGCGAGCGAGCAAGACGGGAAGGCGTTTCTCCTGCGTCCCGCGGTACCGGGAAGACTCTTCTCGGTCGTCAAGGTCATCTCCTGGATCGAGTTGGCGTTGTTTGCCGCACTGCTGTTTTTCTGGATTGCTCCGGGCTACGAGCACGAGACATTCATCTTCGGCCTCTCTCACGGAATCGGCTTTTGCATCCTCGCGGCGATAGTGCTGATCGCCTGCCTCGCAAGAGAGGCCCCCTACCCGCTGCTCGCTGCGACGATGACTCCGGTCGGGCCGGTCGGGAGCGTGATCGGCATTGCGCTGATCGAACAAAAGGGATGGGGGATCGAAGCCCCTATCAAGTCTGCTGATAGCACTGCCAAGTCCGCAAAAGAGCGCAAAACCTGAATAGACTCTGCTTGCGTCTTTCAAAAGCTCGTTCCCGGCAGGCCATGCCTTCGGGGGCGAACGCGTCGGGAAACCCTCCCTGGCTACCGACGCGCTGGCGTGGCGGAGGTCGCGAGGACTCCCTGCCTCCCGCGACCCCGCCGCGCCGCCTCTTGCCCTTTCACCAGGGCAAGTGGCCGCGCCTCAAGAGTTGAGATCGCGCAGAACCCGCTGCAGGATGCCGCCGTTGCGGAAGTAGGAAACCTCGTTCGGCGTGTCTATACGCACGGTTGCCTCGAAGACGATCTCATTGCCATCGGCATCTCGTGCGGTCACCGTGACCTTCTTGGCCTCGCCATCAGCAAGATCGCCGATGTCGTAGGTCTCCTCTCCAGTCAAACCAAGATCCTCGGCTGAGCTGCCGTCGGGAAACTGCAGTGGCACCACACCCATCCCGATCAGATTGGAGCGATGGATCCTCTCGTAGCTTTCGGCGATCACTGCGCGCACCCCGAGGAGGTTGGTGCCCTTTGCCGCCCAGTCGCGCGACGAGCCCGAGCCGTACTCACGCCCTGCAAGCACGATCAGCGGTATGCCTTCAGCGCGATAGAGCATCGCGGCGTCGTAGATCGCCATTTCCTCGGTCGAGGAATCATCGGCTGACGCGAAGTGACGGGTGAACCCTCCCTCCTTGGAAGCGAGGCGATTGCGCAGCCTGACATTTGCAAAGGTCCCGCGCACCATCACCTCGTAGTTGCCACGGCGAGCTCCGTAGGAGTTGAACTCGGCCGGATCGACACCTTGCTCCTGCAACCAGACCCCGGCAGGGCTGTCGGGCTTGATCGCACCAGCTGGCGAGATGTGGTCAGTTGTGACCGAATCTCCGAGGAAGGCCAGAACTCTGGCGCCCTCGATCGGCGCGAGATCCACAGGCTCACGGGTGATGCCTTCGAAAAACGGCGGCCGCTTGACATAGGTGGACTCGGGCCAGTCGTAGCGATCCTCGGCAGGAACCTCGATCGCCTGCCACTGCTCGTCGCCGGTGAAGACATCGGCGTAGCTACGGGTGAACATGTCGGCGCGAACGCACTCGCCGACCACCCGTGAGACCTCTTCGGTGCTGGGCCAGATCTCGCTCAGGTAGACCGGATCGCCGTCGGGATCGTTGGCGATCGGATCAGTGGTCAAATCGATGTCCATCCGGCCGGCCAGCGCGTAGGCAACGACAAGCGGAGGAGAGGCGAGGTAGTTGGCGCGTGTGTCGGGATTGATCCGCCCCTCGAAGTTTCGGTTACCCGAGAGCACCGAACAAGCCACCAGGTCGTTGTCGGTGATCGCCTTCGATATCTCCTCGGGCAGCGGGCCGGAGTTGCCTATGCAGGTGGTGCAGCCGTAGCCGACCAGGTCGAACTGCAGGGCATCCAGGAACGGGGTCAGTCCAGCGCGTTCCAAGTAGTCGGTAACGACTGTCGAGCCGGGGGCAAGCGAGGTCTTGACCCAATGCGGGCGGGTCAGGCCTCGCTCCACAGCCTTCTTGGCGACGAGGCCAGCCGCGATCATCACGGCCGGGTTGGAGGTGTTGGTACAGCTGGTAATCGCTGCGATCACCACGCTTCCGTCCTGCAAGGTCACCTTTTCGCCCGAGGCCAGCTGCACCTCGGTCGCGACCGCGGTATCCGAGCCGCGGGAGGCAGGGGCGAGGTCTGAAAGGTCACTGTCGAACGCCGTCTTCGCCTGATCGAGAGAGATCCGATCCTGCGGGCGCTTTGGCCCGGCGATGCTCGGAACGATGCTTCCGAGATCCAGCTCGAGGGTTTCGGAGTAATTCGCTTCCGTATCGCCGGGCGAGTGGAAGAGGCCTTGCTCACGGGTGTAGGCATCGACCAGCTCGATCTCCTCGGTCTTGCGACCGGTGAACTCGAGGTAGCGCAGCGTCTCGGCATCGACAGGGAAGATCGCGCAGGTCGAGCCGAACTCCGGCGACATGTTGCCGATAGTCGCTCTGTCGGCAAGCGAGAGGTCCGAAATACCCGAGCCGAAGAACTCGACCAGGTTGCCGACCACGCCGCGCTCACGGAGCATCTCAGTCACGGTCAGTACGAGATCGGTTGCGGTGGCGCCATCGGGAAGCTCTCCCTCCAGCCTGACCCCGACAACCTGGGGCAGGAGCATCGAGATCGGCTGGCCGAGCATCGCTGCCTCAGCCTCGATTCCGCCGACGCCCCAGCCGAGCACACCGAGACCGTTCACCATCGTGGTGTGGGAGTCGGTCCCGACGAGGGTGTCCGGATAGGCCCAGGTCTCGCCATCCCGGTCTGAGCTCCAGACGCACTTGGAGAGATACTCGAGGTTGACCTGGTGGCAGATTCCGGTGGCAGGCGGCACAACGCGGAAATTCTCGAAGGCAGTTTGGCCCCAGCGCAGGAATGCGTAGCGCTCACCGTTGCGCTCATAGTCCCGCTCTGCATTGAGAGCAAACGCCTTGTTGGTTCCGAACGCATCCACCTGCACCGAGTGGTCGATCACGAGATCGACCGGTACCAGCGGGTTGACTGCGGACGGGTCACCGCCGAGTTCCTCCATCGCATCCCTCAGCGCCACCAGATCCACCACAGCTGGCACGCCGGTGAAATCCTGCATCAGCACCCGTGCTGGCTGGAAGGGAATTTCGACAGAAGGTTCAGCCGAAGCTTCCCATCCGGCTATCGCTTCGACATCGGCAGCGCTGAAGGAGGTGCCGTCCTCGAGCCGGAGCGAGTTTTCCAAGAGGACCTTGAGGCAGTACGGAAGCCGGGCCACATCGAAGCGATCTGAAAGCGAGTCGAGTCGGGCGATCGAGTAGGTGCGGCCCGATACTTCGAGTGTGGATTTGGCTTGGAAGGAGTCCATCTGTTGAAGGCCAGATCAGTACCGGCTTGACTTCAGTTTAGGTGCCGAGGCCGCGAGGCCGAGCGGAGCTACTAACCGGTCGGCTTGGCAGCGGGCTTCTTGGGCCCAAGCGCTCGCATGGCCCTGACGAAACGGGCACGGCGGGTAAGAGTGGCCGGCTTCTTGCCCCCACCGGACTTCTCTGATTCGACCGGCTCCTGCAACGCATCGGCCTCGAGCTGGCTCTGCCTCTCGGGAGAGATCTCGACCAGGTTCCAGGCCAGCCCCAGCTTGCCGAGGGTGCGGATCAGCGCTGCAGAAGGATCCAGCTCCCAACGCCGGAGACCGTGAACGGCTGAACGGGGGAAGGCGTGGTGGTTGTGATGCCAGGACTCACCCAGAGATGGAATCGCCAGCCAGAAGACGTTGGTCGAGTGATCTTCGAGCGGGAAGCGACGGGTGCCGGAGAAGTGACAGACGGAGTTGATCGACCAGGTCACGTGGTGGAGGAAGAACAGCCTCACGAGGCCACCCCAGAGCAGGCCGGTGAGCAGGCCCGCGATCTCGAACCCGTGAAGCGCATATCCGAGCAATCCCGGCAGGAGAACCCCGATCACCGCAAGGGCAGGGAACTGCCGCGAGATCAGCGAAAGCGACGGGTCCTCGAGGATGTCCTTGGCGTACTTGGCTGAATCAGCTCGGTCTTCTTCGTGAAAGATCCAACCTAGGTGGGCGTGAAACAGGCCCTTGAGTCCTGATCCCTCGCCTAGATGCGGGCTGTGAGGGTCGCCCTCCACATCGGTATGGGCATGGTGTTTGCGGTGATCTGCCACCCAGTCGGCAACCGGCCCTTCTAGAGCCATCGAGCCGAAGATCGCGAGCGTATTCGAGACCCACGGCTTGGCCGCAAACGCCTTGTGGGTGAACAAGCGGTGGTAGCCGACGGTTATGCCGAAGCCGGTGAGTACGTAGAAGACGAGGAATAGGGAAAGGTCGATCGCATCGACGCCATGGTCCCAGAGCATCACTGCCGCGAAAATGACCCCGACGAAGGGCACCACGATGACGATCAGGTTGATCGCCTTGTCGAGGCGGGACATCTCCATTGGCGGAGGTTACTACTCGCAGACGCAGGTATCTGGCGGGTCAGCGCTTCTCGGCTTGGCGGTCTTCCAGCTCACCGACTATGCCCTCCGCGCCGCCGACGCGCTGCACCCTGCCCGCCCACTCAGGGTGGCGGTACCCGATCTCTGCAGCGATCCGCTGACGGATCGGTGCAACGGTGACCTCTGAGCGGTCCTTGCGGATCGCCTTCGAGACCGCCCTTGCGACCTTCTCGGGTGTGGTGGTGCCGAGAACCGCCGGCGCCTCGGAACCGGTGTCATGAAACATGCCCGCGTCGCGGACGAACCCCGGTGAGACGACCGATACGCCGATCCCCTCAGGCCGAAGATCCTCACGCAACCCGAAGGCGAGTCCACGCAGTCCGAACTTGGTCGACGAGTAGAGCGAGCCGCGGGGTGAGGCGACCTTGCCAGCAAGCGATGCGATGAAGACGAGGTGACCCTCTCCTTTCGCGGCGAGCTTTGGAGCAAGTTCACGAGCCATGATCAACGGCACCTCGAAGTTGACCCTGAGTGCTCTGCGCAACTGCTCGTCGCTGAAACTCTCGAGCTTGCCGGTCCCCGGAAGAGCGGCGTTGGCGACAAGTCCGTCGAGCTCACCGGAGGCCGCGATCAGACGCTCGGGTGCGTCGGGCTCGGTCAGATCAGTCTCGATCACGGTGTGCCTCGCGGTGCCGCCAGGGATCTCCGAAGCAAGCCGATCGAGCGCCTCGGCGCTTCGAGCGCTGAGAACCAGCGAAGCGCCCTCTGAGGCGAGTTGGTGTGAGATCGCAATGCCGAGACCTCCGGTGGCCCCGCTGATCAGGATTCTCTTGCCCTCGATTTTCATGCCCATCCAACCTACCGGCTGCAGGCGTGAGGAGCCATATAAGTCCCGCAAAATAGGGGGATTTCGCTGACCGATAGCGGTTATTTTCAGGCGTGAGAGCGTATATACGCCCGAACCTTCTGCAAGCAGTCCCTCACATTTGCTAGGGTTCTCCTCGTTGCACATAGCCGAGTCCTCAGGCGACTTCGCCGGAGGAACGGGGGAACCAAGGTTTTGGGGCGAGCCCGCCGAATGGATCATCAGGCGGGGGCGCGAAATCCTTTAGCGCCAGCCCGACAGCTAACCCCGTAGGCATCAAAGGAAATGACTCAAACGAAACGACAGAACTTGAAGCTTACGGTCGCGCTTGCGATTGCAGCCTGCGCCTGCCTGCTCGGCGTGACGAACGCGGTTGCCGCGGGCGGCGGAACCGGACTCCCTGGCGAGGAACCCTTGCCAGGACCTCCCGGCAAGGCCAAGATCATGAAGAACGGCGATGTGCTCGCGCCGAAGAACGCTCCAGACCGTGTGGTCCTCGCGATCGCGGTAGCCAACCGGATCAACCATGTCCCGTACGTCTGGGGCGGAGGACACAGAACCAGCATGAAGCTTCCCTTGGGCGGTTGCGATTGCTCAGGTTGCGTCTCGGCGGTTCTCGGTCCCCTGGGAGCTGATGTGATGTCGAGCCCGCTCCCCTCCGGCCCGATGATGAACTGGGGACAGCGCGGTAAAGGCAAGTGGATCACGGTCTATGCCAACGGTGGACACGCCTATGCGGTCATCGCGGGACTTCGCTGGGATACCTCCCGAGCCGGAGCCAACCATGTAGTACCCGGTGGCACGGGCCCCCGCTGGGCCAGAACGCTTCGCTCCAACTCCGGCTTCGTAGCCAGGCACCCGAAGAACTTCTAGGACCCTCCGCAACTCGCAGATGAGTTATCGGTAACCGGACTGGCGGGTCCGTTGCCGAGTCTTCGAGTAGCCCCTCTCCTCCACGCCGGCCGCGGGGTATTTCGCTATCTCCCCCCCCCATCGTCTGGGAGGCAAGTCGGCCTCTGAAATATTGAGCGAGTGGAGGAGAGACCAATCGCAGCAAAGCCAGATGTAGAGCTGACCGGTGTCAGCAAGCGCTACGGCGTGTCGATCATCCCCGTCTACTTCGCGAACCGTCTCACCCAGACCGATGAGGGCGTAGGCGGACGCCCCGGTGGCGGCGGTGCAACCGGAAGCGCAAGCGTCGCAGCAGAGGGAACCGCGGTTCCCTGAGCGATCTCCTCTAGGAGAGGCTCGCCATTACGTGCTTGATCTGCGTGTAGTCCTCGAGTGAGTACATCGACAGATCCTTGCCGTAGCCGGACTGCTTGTACCCGCCGTGAGGCATCTCGGACGCGATCGGGATGTGGTCGTTGATCCAGACACAACCGAACCGCAGCGCCTTGGATACGCGGAAGGCACGACCCACATCGCGGGTCCAGACCGAGGAGGCCAGCCCGTAACGGGTTCCGTTGGCCCACTCGATTGCCTTCTGCTCGTTGCTGAAAGGCTGAACGGTGATCACCGGACCGAAAATCTCGTCCTGGACCATCTCGTCCTTCTGAGTCAGGCCAGCCACCACCGTGGGCTCGAGGTAATAGCCCGGGCGATTGGGGCGCACGCCGCCGGTGACGATTTCGGCGCCCTTCGGCTTGCGCTCGAGGAAGCCCTCGACCCGCTCGCGCTGGCGCTCACTGTTGAGCGGGCCAAGCGTGGTCTTCTTGTTGAAGGTGTCGCCGATCACCTGATTGCCAGCTTCTTTGGCGAGTCCGGCCACGACATCGTCGTAGACGTTCTTGGAAGCGAGCACCCGGGTAGCCGCGGTGCAGTCCTGGCCGCAGTTGAAGTATGCGGTTCCGGCGATCGTCTCCATCGCCGCATCCATATCGGCGTCATCGAAGATCACCACTGGAGCCTTACCGCCCAACTCGAGGTGAACCCTCTTGAGGCTGTCGGCTGCTGCACGGGCGATCGCCTTGCCGGTCTCGGGCGATCCGGTCAGCGAGACGAGGTCGATGTCTTTGTGGGTGACCAACTCGGCACCCGTCTCACCGGCACCGCCGATGAAGTTGGCAACGCCGGGTGGAAGATGCTCGGCGCAAATCTCGGCCAGCTTGGTCAGGGTCGTGACCGGCGTCGTCTCGGCGGGTTTGAGCACGAGAGTGCAGCCGGCAGCAAGTGCCGGACCGATCTTCCAGATCGCCATCATCAGCGGGTAGTTCCAGGGAGTGATCTGCGCGACCACGCCAACCGGCTCACGGCGGATGTAGGAGGTGTAGCCCTCTGCGTACTCGCCGGCGGACTTGCCTTCCAAGCACCGACCAGCGCCTGCAAAGAAGCGCAGGTTGTCGGCCATGAAGGGAATTTCCTCGGCGATGAAGTCATGACGTGGCTTGCCTGCGTTGGCTGCCTCGAGATCGGCGATCTCGTCGGCGTTCTCCTCGATCGCATCGGCGATCTTCAGCATTGCGTTGGCACGCTCGCCCGGAGTGGTGTTGGACCAACCGTCGAAGGCCTTCTTGGCAGCTGCGACCGCCTTGTTCACATCCTGCTTGGAGGAAATCGGCCCCTTGGCCATTACCTCACCGGTTGCAGGGTTCATCACGTCATCGGCGGCGCCGCCAGAAGCAGCAACGAAGTTGCCGTTGATCATGTTCTTGAGCTTCAGCGGTGTTGCGGCCTTCTTACCGTTCTTGGACTTGGCTGCGGGCTTCTTCTTGGCGGTTGCCATTTGAATCTCCTCTCCTAGATCTTTATCTCGAGCACCTTGTCGACGGGTACGTATTCAGTTCCTGTGGCCTCGGCTACGGCTTGGTAGGTCACCTTTCCTCCAGCACAATTGATACCGGGAATCAGTCCCGGCATGCGCTGTGCCGCGTCAGCGACGCCATGATCAGCCAACGCGAGTACATAAGGAAGCGTTGCGTTCGTCAATGCTCTGGTGGAGGTGACAGGCACAGCGCCGGGCATGTTTGCAACGCAGTAATGGATGACCCCGTCGACCTCGAAGGTCGGATCGTCGTGCGTGGTGGGTTTGGAGGTCTCGAAGCAGCCGCCCTGGTCGATCGCGACATCCACCAGCACGGCGCCCGGCTTCATCAGCTTGAGCTGCTCGCGGGTGACGATGTTCGGTGCTTTCGCGCCCGGAACGAGCACGGCGCCAACCACCAGATCTGCTGTCGCGAGATGCTCCTCTATCACCAGCGATGAAGAAAAAACCGTCGAGCAGCCTTCTCCCAGCACCGTCTCCACCTCGCGGAGCCTGTCGATCGAGATGTCGTAGATGAAGACGTCGGCTCCCATACCGATCGCAACCACGGCGGCGTTGAACCCAACCGCACCGGCGCCCACGACCATCACATTGGCCGCTGCGACACCCGGCACTCCACCGAGCAGGATCCCCCTGCCGCCGAGGGGCTTTTCGAGCATGAAGGCACCAGCCTGAGTGGCGATCTTGCCCGCGATCTCGCTCATCGGTGCGAGCAGCGGAAGGCCGCCGTTTACATCCTCCACGGTCTCGTACGCGATGCAGGTTGCCCCCGTCGCAGCGAGGCCCTTGGTCAATTCCGGATCGGGGGCGAGGTGCAGATAGGTGAAAAGGGTCTGGTCTGCGCGCAGCATCTCGACCTCGACCGGCTGTGGTTCCTTCACCCCCAAGACCAACTCGGCCTCGCCGAAGACGCTCGCCGCATCGGGCAGGATCTTTGCACCCTGAGCCTCATAGTCAGCATCGGTGATGGCGCTGCCCTCACCGGCGCCGGCCTGAACCAGCACCTCGTGGCCGCGATTGGCAAGCTCGCGCGCGCCAACCGGGGTGAGTGAAACCCGGTACTCCTGATCCTTGATCTCTGTCGGAACACCGACCTTCATCGGTTCGTCTCCTTCTCGGTCGCTTTCAAGGTGAGCAGCCTAGAGCCCGATGCGATGAGAGGCCTCTTCCAGCACTGGCCTCAACACATCGTGTATCTCCTGGATCTGCTCGGTATCGCAGATCAGCGTGGGCGCCAACTGAATCACCGGCTCCCCGCGATCGTCTGCCCGGCAGATCAGGGCACGCTCGTAGAGCTCCACATCGAGGTAGTCGCGCAACAGCCACTTGCACTCCTCCTCGCTGAAGGTCTCCTTGGTTTCACGGTCCTTGACCATCTCGATCGACTGGAAGTAGCCGATACCGCGAACATCGCCGACGATCGGGATGTCGCGAAGGCTCTCGAGCATCCCCCGGAATTCAGCCTCCTTCTTCATCACGTGACCGCAGAGATCCTCGCGCTCGAAGATGTCCAGGTTTGCCATCGCTGCAGCGGCGGCCACTGGATGTCCGGCGAAGGTGAATCCGTGGCCGAACATCTCGTTGCCGTGCATGAACGGCTCGGCGAGCTTGTCTGAGGCGATCAACACACCCATCGGTGCGTAAGCCGAGGTCAGGGCCTTTGCCGTGGTGATGATGTCTGGCTGGTAGCCCAAGCGCTGGCAACCGAACATCGTGCCGAGGCGCCCCCAGGCACAGATCGTCTCGTCGGAGATCAGCAGGATGTCGTGCTCGTCGCAGATCTCCCGCACCCGCTGGAAGTAACCCTCCTGCGGCATCAACGATCCGCCGGCGTTCTGCACCGGCTCGAGAATCACCGCGGCGACGGTGCTTGGATCCTCGAACTCGATCCGCTCGCGGATCTTCTCCGCCGCCCAGAGCGGGTCACGGTCCTCCGGCCAGCGGAAGCTGTCGGTGTTCGGAACATGACATCCGCCCGGTACGAGCGGTTCGAACGGTGCGCGGAATCCCGGCAGGCCGGTAGCACTGAGCGCTCCGAGCGTGGTGCCGTGGTAGGAGATGTCGCGCGAGATGAACTTGGTCTTACGGGGATTACCGGTCTTCAGGTGGTACTGGCGAACGAGCTTGATGGCCGACTCGACCGACTCGGCACCGCCCGAGGTGAAAAAGCAACGGTTGAGATCGCCCGGGGCAAGGTGCGCCAGACGCTCGGCCAGCTCGATAACCCTGGGGTGGGCGTAGCTCCAGATCGTGACGAAGTCGAGCTCACGGACCTGGGCAGCCATTGCGTCGCCGATCTCGGTCCTGCCGTGGCCTGCGTTTACGCAGAAGAGACCGGAGAGGCCGTCGAGGTATTTCTTGCCGTGCACATCCCAGACGTAAGGGCCATCTGCCTTCTCGATGATCGGGATCGGGTTTTCGGCGTCGTAGCGCCCCATCTGGGTGAAGTGCATCCAGAGATGGCGAAGTGCCTTCTCCTGCAGTTCGTCCTGACGGGCCTGAGTGCCTGAACGTTCCTTGACGGTTGTTTCCGCCATTTATCTCACTCCTTCGATGATCTCCAGCCGCCGATCGCATGGCTGCGAGGCCGACCTTCGGTTTTTCACCCTCCCAGCCTAGGCCGTGGGCGACTCCTCACTTAGAAGCCTACACCTACGACCGCCCATAGATGCCGGGCGCGAAACCGTTTTTTCAATATGCGTCAAATACCGGCTGGAAAAGCAAAGCATCCACCCTCAGTATCCGGTTGGACTACCCGCCGCTCCCGCAATGCCCGATGGCGCTATTTTCCCTGTCAGGAGAGTGGCAGCCCAACCCGAGAAATCAGGCGGTGCGAGCAACAGCGTCCAGTTGCGTGCCGTAACCAAGAAGTTCGACGAGTTCGTCGCGGTAGACGATCTCACTCTCGAGATCGAAGGCGGCAGCTTCTTCACCTTGTTGGGTCCGAGCGGCTGCGGAAAGACGACCACCTTGCGAATGATCGCGGGGTTCGAACAGCCCACCACTGGCGAAGTCTTGATCGAAGGCTCGAATGTTGCCGGGCTTCCGCCCCACCAGCGACCGACCAACACCGTCTTCCAAAGCTACGCGCTGTTCCCGCACCTGACCGTGCTCGAAAATGTCGAGTTCGGACTCAAGCGAAACGGAGTGAAAAAGGATGAGTCGCGGAGCCGAGCAACCGAAGAACTCGAACGGGTCGGCCTGGCAAGCGAAGCCTCCAAGAAGCCCGCTCAGCTCTCGGGTGGCCAGCAGCAGCGGGTTGCCCTTGCCAGAGCACTGGTCAATCGCCCCAAGGTCTTGCTGCTCGATGAACCGCTGGGCGCGCTCGACCTGAAGCTCCGCAAAGGTCTGCAGATCGAGTTGAAGCGGATCCAACAGGAGGTAGGAATCACCTTCGTCTACGTGACCCACGATCAGGAAGAAGCGCTCACCATGAGCGACCAGATCGCGGTGATGAACACTGGCCGGGTCGAACAGGTCGCTGATCCCGGAACGGTCTACGACCGACCGACTACGTCTTTCGTCGCGGGCTTCATCGGAGTGTCCAACCTGATGCCTGCCGAGGTCGTGAAGACCGGTGCATCCGGTGAGGTCAAGCTCGAGGCAGGTCCGGCGGTCGAGGGCAGCGTAGAAGGGCTTCAGCCAGGAGACTCATGCCACGCGATCGTCCGCCCCGAGAAGCTCCTGATCGACAGCCGCTCAGGCGGCATCGGCGAAGGGCTGCCGAGCGTCGACGGAGTCGTGGAAAGCTCGCTCTACCTCGGTACCGCAACCCAGATACTGGTTCGACTGCCGGGAGAGGTACCGATGACCGTATTGGTGCCGAATGTAAGTGAGCGCGAGCGCGATGCACTCCCGGGCGCCGGAGCCGAGGTAAAGCTCGCTTGGGACCCCGAAAACATGCATGTCGTGCGCGATACGACGGTGGTCTAGAGACTTGTCAGCAACGGGAAATCAAACGAATAGAGAGGACGAGATGAACACAGGCAACGAGAGCAAAGGACGAATGAGGAAGGTCCTGATCGGCACGGTCGGACTCGGCGCAGCGGTCGTGATTGCCGCCTGCGGTGGTCAGGTCGGCGGTGCATCGAACGCGGACATCACCACTGTCTCCAAGGGAGATGCCAAGGCCAGCGGCACACTCGTGATCTCGAACTGGCCTCTCTACATCGATGAGAAGACCGTCTCGAACTTCGAAAACGACACCGGGGTTCAGGTCAAGTACATCGAGGACTACAACGACAACACCGGCTTCTTCGGCAAGCTGCGTCCGCAGCTCGAGCAAGGTGAGTCGGGTGGTCGAAGCATCATCGTGCCGACCGACTGGATGGCATCGCGGATGGACAGCCTCGGATACCTGCAGCACTTCAGCGTTACCGACGACCTGCCCAACGTCGATGCAAACCTGCGCTCGGATCTGAAGACACCTGCCTTCGACCCGGACCGCGCGTTCTCGGTGCCATGGCAGAGCGGGATGACCGGTCTGATCGTCCGCAAGGATCTCGCACCCGATGTCCGCTCGATAAACGACCTGTTCGATCCCAAGTACAAGGGCAAAGTGACGGTGCTCTCTGAGCTCCGCGACACAGTGCCCTTGGTGATGAAGGCCGACGGGATCAATCCGGACGACGCAACCAAGCAAGACTGGTTGAACGCGATCGACAAGCTGAAGTCGGCCGCTGCCTCCGGGCAGATCCGCGACTTCACCGGCAACGACTATGCCGGCCCGATGGTGCGCGGCGATGTGGTTGCCGCAATCGGTTGGTCCGGTGACGCAGTCCAGTTGCAGGCCGACAACCCGAACATCGAGTTCAGGATGCCGACCCAGGGCTGCATCCTCTGGTCCGACAACATGACCATTCCGGTCGGCGCTCCCAACCCGAACGCCGCGCTCGAGTGGATCAACTACGTCTACGACCCCACGGTCGCAGCAGACATCGCCGAGTACGTGAACTACATCACGCCGGTAGATGGAGCCAAGGAAGTCCTCGCCAAGCGGGATCCAAAGCTGGCCGAAAACCAGCTGATCTTCCCGTCTGCTTCGTTCACCTCCAAGTGCTCGAACCAGCCCAGCCTCGACGCTGCCGATGAGCAGGAGATCGAGAACGCATTCGAACAGGCGATAACCGGCTAGGCACTGCCTGGCCAGCGGTAAAAGCGATGCAGCCGTCGACGACCATCACGCCGCTCACGGGGTCTACCCCGTGAGCGGCGGTCGTCGGGCTCTGCCCTATCTGCTTCTCCTGCCGGGGCTCCTCTGGCTGGTCCTCTTTTTCGTAATTCCCCTCGTCTACATGGGGGAGCTGTCGCTTCGCACCGGCAGCCTGACCGAGGGCTTCTTCTTCAACTGGCAGTTCTCGAACTACTCGGATGTCCTGAGTGACTACTCACAGCAATTCGTGCGCTCATTCATCTACGCCGGAGTTGCCACACTCCTCGCCCTGCTGATCGCCTACCCGCTCTCTTACGCGATCTCGTTCCGGGGTGGCAAGTACCGAAACCTCCTGCTCTTCCTGGTGGTCGCTCCGTTTTTCACCACCTACTTGATCAGGACGATCGCCTGGCAGACGATCCTGACCGACCAGAGTCCGCTGGTCGAGTTCCTCGCCTCGATCGGGCTGAGCTCGAACGGTCGAATCCTCGACACCCCGGCCTCGGTAATCGCAGGTCTCACCTACAACTTCCTGCCGTTCATGATCCTGCCGCTCTACACCAGCATCGACACGCTCGACCGCAGGCTGATCGAGGCGGCAAAAGATCTCTACGCCTCCTCGAAGACCGCCTTCCTCAAGGTCACCCGTCCCCTGACCGCTCCGGGAATCGTTGCCGGCACACTGCTGACCTTCATCCCGGCAAGCGGCGACTACGTAAACGCCTACTTCCTCGGCGGTCGCAATCAGGCGATGATCGGA
>JBEIRY010000086.1:0-4624 GCA_040375675.1 Thermoleophilales bacterium
ACCACTTACCTGGAACTGAACGACGCGATTGGCCGGGGTGAGGCCGTGGATCTGCGCAAGTACAGCAACGCGATCAGCACCAGTGATCTGAAGGGGCTGGCCGAGAAGCAAGGCAAGTCCCAGCAGGACGGGTTCCTGACCGACGAGCAACGCCAGAACAAGGCGCTGCTCGATCTCGGTATCGACAAGAAGAAGCAAGGCGAAGAGGCCTATGCCGTGCTGGGGTTGATCGACCAGCGCACGCGCGAGGCCTCTGCCTCCAAGGGCAACAAACCGCTTACGCCTGACGAGAAGCAGGCCGTGATCGACGGTGTCGTTCTGGACCGCGTGTATGTGAACGAGTGGGGCACAGACCCGCAGAAACTTGCCCCGCTGCTGACGCCCGAAGAGACCTCTGGCGCCTACGTCAAGGTGGATGACAAGGAAGTGCTGATCTCTGCGGTGCCTGCCGACAAGCGCATGGCGATCATCAGTGCCCGCCGTGCTCGAGGTCTGCCTGTGACGGAGCAGGCCATCGTCGAAACCTATCTGCGGAAGTACCCGAATGGCCAATGAGTTCGACGAGGTCCTTGATCAAGAATCCGCTGGTACTCTGCCGCCGCTCAGCTCGGGCCTTGAAAAAGGCGAGTTCGACGATGTCCTGGACACCGAGGTCTCCCAGCAGCGGGACTACGTTCGCAACGTCATCGACATCGCCAGCAAGGACAACCCCGAGGCCGCTGCCGAGCGCGTTCGCCTGTCGCAGAGCACAGGGCTCCCGCCCGACGTCGTCGCCCGCAACCAGCAGGAATTGAAGCGCCGCGAGATCGCGCGCGCGATCGATCTGCAGCGCATGATGCGCGACTCGCCGGTGCTGTTCCGGCAGATGACAGACCCCACCTTCACGGCCGCAGCGATCGATGATCTCGACACGCTGCGACAAATCGAGCAGAGCTTCACCAACATCGCCAACTACGCCAAGAGCGGTGAGATGGCGAGCGATGCCGGGGGCGCTGCGCGCTCTCTTGCACTCGGTGGCACAGTTGGTGTCGGCAAGATGATCTTCGACGTGTTCGGCGCCGCCACCGATCTGGTCGGACTGGACTACCTCTCCGGCGGCTACCGCACGATGTCGGAGAACGCGCGCGAGGCGATGGACGCCTACGGCCTGCAGGCCGACACCTCCACCGGGCGGGCCGTCAAATCAGGGCTGGAGTCCGCAGGTCAGAACCTTGCACTCCTCCCACTCGGCCTCGAGCGGGGGCTGTTCCAGACCGCAGAGGCGGCAGGTGCTGCCGTCGCAGGCGCGATGAGCGTGGGTGTCGGGGCGGATTCCTACCAGCGCGCGCGAGGCGAGGGGGTAGGGCGGTTCAACTCCGCGCTGTACGGCATCAACGATGCCGGCGTCGAGTTCCTGATGGAGAAGATCCCGGCCGGGCAGTTGTTCAAGGGCATCGAGCTCGACAACTCGCTGCTGAAGCAATTTGCCCAGCAAACCGTCACAGAGGGCTGGACCGAGCAGGTCACTACGCTCGCGCAGGACTTCAACGAGTGGATGGCCCTGCACCCCGAGAAGACGACGGCCGAGTTCCTGGCCGAGCGGCCGGAGGCGGCCTACCAGACCTTCATCGCCACCCTGATCGGTACGGGCGTGCAGACCACGGCGATCGCAGGCATCAACAAGCTGGTCGAGAAAGCCAGCGACCAGGCGCTGGTCTACGAGCAGGACCGGTTGAAGCGCCAACTGCAACTGGCCGGCATGTCCGCGCTGCGTGAGCGAAGCCCCGAGCAGTTTCGCGCAAACATGGAGCAGGTCGTCGCTAACGCACCGGACGGTGCTCCGACCGAGATCCACGTCGATGCCGAGGTGCTGAATCAACTCACCCCTGAAATGCAGGCCCTCCTGCCCGAGGCGGTGCGCGCCCAGATCCCCGATGCACTGGCCATGAACGCCACCGTGCCAATCTCGATGGCCGATGTGCTCACGATCGCACCGGGCACGGAGCTCGAGCAGATCCTGAACGATAACGCCCGCGTCGGCAGCCCCGAGGCGCCCTCGCGCGTGGAGGCCGAGAAGGCGGCAGAGTTTATCCAGCAAGACGCCGAGCGCGTCCTGCAGCAAGCCCAAGACCAATCCGCCTGGCAGACCGAGGTCGACACAGTCCAGCAGACGATCAAGGGCCAGCTCGACCAGGCAGGGCGCTTCACGTCAGATGTGAACGAAGGTTACGCGCGCCTGCAGTCGCAGTTCTTCAGCGTGATGGCATCCCGGTTCGGGATCACACCCTCCGAGATGTACGAGCGCTTCTCCGTGAAGGTCGCCGGGCAGATGGGGCAGGGCGAGGTGCTGAATGCGGGGGCGGATCAGATCCAGACCCCTGAGTTCAAGAACTGGTTCGGCGACAGCAAGATAGTTGATGCCGAGGGGCGTCCGCTGGTGGTGTATCACGGGACTGAATATTCCTCGTTTAGCACTCCAGACATTCCTTTTGGCGGAATTTATTTTACAACTGATCTCAGCCTTGCGCATTCATATGGGAAAGGAAAAAGGGATTCTTCAATTGCAGTTTATTTAAAGGCAGATCGCCCGTTTTCAATTAAACAATCAGATGCTAAACAAGTATTAAATGACATTGAGGAAGAGTCTTTAAATCTAAATTTGATTGATGATGAATTTGGTTACATGTCTTTGTATGAGTGGGTTTCAAGCGGCTATTTATTCCGGCTTGGCCGAAAAACGCAAAACAAGGTGGTAGAAGCAATTCGTGAAAAAGGGTACGACGCCGTAATTATTCCAGATGACGCTGGGTATGGTGTTGATGGATCTCATTTATCGTACATCGCCTTCTCCCCCACCCAAATCAAATCCGCCACCGGCAACTCGGGCGCGTTCGATCCGAATGATCCGAATATCTTGAGGCAGCGCGGGGTTCAGGAAACTGGCAAGCCGATCCCTGACAGCGTTGATGCGGTATCCAATGTCGAAGCATCATTCCAGTTTGCTGGCGAGCAGAAATTCCCCAACAACCGCGATTTCAAACTGGCTATTCAGGCCCGCGTTCTTGGGGCTGCTAAGGCTGCAAAGGTCAAGCTCGACGAGTTCACCCAGGGTGTCGAGCAGTATCTGGTGCGCATTGCCGTGGTTGATGGCCAGACCGCGCTGCGCACTAACGCCAACGCGGTGGGCTGGTACAACGAGAAAGTGACCAAGGCCCTGCGCCTGGTGTCGCTGATTCACCCGGAGATCGCCACTGACCCGAAGGCCAAGTTTGCGTTTGTGTGGGCTATGGCCGTCACGTCGAACGGTTTGAAGGTTGACAAGAACTTCGAGCTCGCAGAGAAGGTCTACCAGGGGTACAAGACTACCGGCCAGATGCCCACCAACATCGGCATTGGCACTGCAGCCGAAGCAATCAATCGCTCGCTTGGCCTTTACAACACCCTTATCGCCAAGCACGGGTTTGAGACCGTTGAGCGGTTCATGACCACGCTGCAGACCGCAGGCGAGGTGGAAAAGTTCACCGGTCAGAAAGTCACTGGGGAGAATAAGACCACCATGGTCTACGGCGCTGCGGCGCTCGGCCCGAAGATCGGCAACGGCTTCTTCATGAACCTGTACGGCCGCTTCGAGCAGCTCACCATGGACCGCTGGCTGATGCGAACCTGGGGGCGCTGGACCGGCACGCTGGTCGAGTCGAACCCAGCTCAGGTCAAGGCTAAGCGCACCGCGCTTAAGTCGCTGATCCAGTCGCTGACGCCAGCCGATAAAAAGGCGTTTGAGACCATCATCAAGCGCAAACTTACCGTCGGCGACATTGATGCCGTGGGGCAAGCGATCTGGAAAGCCTCGCAAAAACCTGTCAACCGCGTGGCTATGGCCAAAATCGGCATGGTCGACGAGGCGGGTCAGGCTCGCCTGGCCGAGATCTTGGGTGAGCCTAAGAAAGACCAAGTCCGAGTGTCGATCGGCGACGAGCTTCGCAAGGGTGGCAACGCGCTCACCAAGTATCTTGACGGCCAAAAAGAGGCGCCCGCCGGCCCGCCCGAGCGTGGGAATATCCGCAAAGTCTTTGGGCAAGCGCTGGCGGAGCTGCAAAAGCAGTACCCGGCACTGACGATGTCCGACTTCCAAGCCCTACTGTGGTATCCTGAGAAGCGCCTCTACGATGCGGCAAAAACCGCTGACGAAGCCGCCGATGCTTACGAAGACGACGAGGCACCAGACTATGCCAACGCAGCCGCAAAGCTCGCCCGATCCCAAGGCGTCTCCGACGCCGACATCAGCGCAACCCTCGCAGCCGTCGATGCAGAACTTCAAGCCGCTGTCGGCGCAGGAGGAGTTCGATCAGGAGAACGAGGACCTGGCGATCGCGCAGGAAGTGCTGGGCAAGACGTCCTAGAACAACAAGCCCGCGGCACCTTCAACCCGCAAACGCTCCTGATCTCGCTCGGACCGCAGTCCGATCTCTCGACCTTCCTGCACGAGTCCGGTCACTTCTTCCTCGAAGTGATGGCAGATCTCGCAGCCCTGCCCGATGCGCCCGCCCAGGTGCGCGAGGACATGGACAAGGTGCTCACGTGGTTCGGCGTGCCGGATCTCGCAACCTGGCAGGGCTACACGCTCGACCAGAAGCGCGAGCACCAC
>JBEIRY010000117.1:0-1982 GCA_040375675.1 Thermoleophilales bacterium
CCTCCTCTCCCGGTGTGTCCGGGTATGGAGCAGCCCACTTGCCTTCGCGCCAACTGGCGGTCAGCACCCGATGGGCTTGGGTGAGTGCGGGGTGTTGCGGTGTGCCTTCCTCGCGAGTTTCCATCAGGGCCAGCCTACCCTCGCCGGAGGTGCCGGCCGGCGTCGGCCGCGTTGGTGCTAGCGTCGCTTCCAATGCGGGAAATCCTCGCCTCCACTCCTACATGGGTAGTCGTACTAGTCCTCTTCGTCTACTTCCTCACCCTGAGCCTCGGTTGCAGGGCCTATGTGCTCAGCCACAACAGCAAGAAGAGGCGAGACGAGCTGGCTGATCAGGCATCGAGGTTGCTGACCGGCGTTGCTGCGACCTTTGCGCTCTTCGTCGGGTTCTCGATCACGGTTACGACCGATGCCCTCGACGCCGGCCAGAAGTACATCGAAAACCATGCCGCTCAGGCAAAGGAGTTGGTATGGACCTTCGACAGCGTCTCCAATCGCAAGGTCGCCCAACAACTGCAGCGAGAGTTACGGACCTACCTGCTGGTTTCGGCAGACGAGGACCCCGAGTATCTGCAGACAGGTAACACCCTGAACCTGCCATCGGCCAAGCCGCTCGACCGGCTGGAGAAATCGATCCACCGCTACGCGTTCTCCCCCGAGACCTCAGACAGCGACGAGAGCGCCATCGTGGATGCGGCCGCGAGTCTCAACAACTCGGCTGCCGCGATAACCGCGGTGGCTCACCGCACCCTGCCAACGCTCTTGGTGGTCCTGCTGCTCGTAGTCGGCTCGATGATCGCGGCGATCACCGGAATCTCGTTCGCCGATATGTCGAGACCGATCCTCCTGCCGATCTGGTCGCTTATCCCCGCGCTTTCTATCGCGGTGATCCCGGGACCCGCCGATATCGGGCTCGACCTCGAGCCGTTACGCGCTATCGCCGAGGCGCTCTCTACCAAGCTCTGAGATCGGAGTGGTCAGCGGCGTTCGGCCGCGAGATGCGCCTGATCCACGATCGCGTCGGCCAGGCGCTCGAGGTGGTCGTTGAGCAGTGCCCACTTGTCGCACTCTATTCGAGGATCAGCAATCCACTGCAAGAGCAACAGGTCGGTGTGACCGCGCATCTCGGGCAGGAAGCCGGCAAACGAGAAGCCGTGGTCGATCAGTGAAGCGGTGGCAGCCGAAGGCTCGTTGGTGGGGATGTGCACCTCGATGAACTTCGCACCCTTGGCGGCGAGCGCATCGCGCTCCGCCTCGACGGCTTCGGCCAGGTCGGCACCGATCACCTCCACCTCGATCGCCGCTTTCATTACGGCCTCGTCGAAATCGCTGGAGAGCGTTGATTCATCCGGCAGGGAGTGGTCGCTCGGCATCTCGGTGATCAGCTGTCGCGGCCAATCTACGGGCGCGAGCACGATCTCGAGGATCTCGGCGTATTCGGGTGCGATCCATACATCGTGTGCCTGCATCTCTGCCAAGGGGATGAACCCCACGGCGACCGAAATCCGGTCGCGTTCCATGTGATCGGCGAAGGCATCCAGATCGAAATGAGTGAACTCCTTCAGCCTGATCCCGGTGATCGCTCCCTGATCCGAAGGGCCGATGATCATCTCCTGGCTGGCCGTGTGGATGATCGAGGGCTCCGCCATCACCCACTTGATTTCGCGCTCGACGATCCGCGCCATCAGGTTTGCCTCCATACGCGATGCGATTCCGTGGCCGCGGTAGCGCTCATCGGTTATCACCATCCCGCCTTCGGCGACCTTCGGTCCGTGGAAGGTGAATGCGCAGTGGCCGACGACCTCTCCCTCTCCGTTTTCCGCGATCACGACCTCACTCGTGTGCAGGCCGGCCTCCTGGTCGGCGAAGAAGTCCTCCGGTTGGTAGATGCGCTGGTGGACGTAGTGATCGGCGTAGGTGCGCCGCACCAGATCGGCGACGCCCACGGCGTCGGCGGCGGTCATCTCGCGAAGCAGCAGGTCGTC
>JBEIRY010000004.1:0-44555 GCA_040375675.1 Thermoleophilales bacterium
CACGGTCGGAGCAGGTCTACAACGAGCGCTACGACCACGGCATGCGGGTCAAAGCGGTGATTACCGATGTCTCCTCAGAGAACAAGGGTCCGAGCGTGGTCGTCTCTCGTCGTAGCTCCGAGCTGATCAAGAAGCTGTTCGAGCTCGAGGTACCTGAGATCGCCGACAATCTGGTCGAGATCACCGATGTCGCCCGTGAGCCTGGATGGCGTTCGAAGATCGCTGTCATCTCTCACAGTGACGGTGTCGATCCAGTAGGAGCTTGCGTTGGTCCCAGGGGCTCCCGGGTGCGCATGGTCGTCTCGGAGTTGCGTGGAGAGAAGATCGACATCATTCCGTTCAACGATGAGCCAGCCAGGTTCGTCGCCAAGGCTCTTTCTCCAGCGAGGGTGCGTGAGGTACTGGTGGACGATGAGACCAAGGAGGCAACGGTCATCGTTCCCGACGACCAGCTCTCACTTGCGATCGGCCGCGACGGCCAGAACGCACGACTTGCAGCGAGGTTGACCGGTTGGAAGATCGACATCAAATCCGAAACCGAGTTCGCTCACACCGATCAGGAGGGCGTCGAGTACGAAGGCGAAGATGTGCCTGATGGTCGCTGCATGGCTCTACTGGCCAACGACAGGCGCTGCCCGAATGCCGTTATCGAGGGATCCCACTATTGCGGTCTCCCTCAGCACCAGGCGCTGATCAGGTTCAGCACCAATCAGGTTGCCGTCGTTGCGGATCTCGGTGACGACGAGGTGGCCCTTCTGGCGGATTCGAGTTCAGATGAGGCCAATGTAAAAGCGATCGTTACCGGTGCCGAAGAGGTCTTCGAAAAGGCCGAGGCTGAGCGCCTCGCCAAAGAGGCCAAGGAGGCCGAAGAAGCTGAGCGCCTGAAGAAGGAGGAAGAGGAGGCGGCTGCAGCAGAAGAAGAAGCTTCCTCTGAGGATGAGGCCGCTGAAGGCGAGTCCTCGGATGCCGAGCAAGAGGCACCTGCCGAGGAAGAGGCACCTGCCGAGGAAGAGGCACCTGCAGAGGAAGAGGCACCTGCCGAGGAGGAGACACCTGCCGAGGAAGAGGCACCTGCAGCGGGTACTGATGGCGACAGCGAAGAGAAGGAGTAAGCGAACAGGGTGGCAAAAAGGCGCGTCCATGAGATCGCAAAGGCGAAGGGGATAACGAGCAAGGAGTTGCTCGCTGCCCTGCATGCCGCTGGCGTCGACGCCAAGGCCGCCCAGTCCAACGTGGAAGAGGCAGACGCCGAGCGGGCGCTTGCCGGGTCGCAGCCAGCGCCTGAACAGGCTGCCCCGCAGAAAGCCGAGGCGAAGGCAAAGCCGGCCGAGTCCAGGTCAGAAGGGCAGTCGGCAGGCCAGGAGCCTCCCGCTGCCTCTGCTTCAGGCAAGAAGATGCGCCGCGTCGTGATCGACTCTCAGGCATCGCGTCGCGATCAGATAACCAAGAACCAGCCGCCACCCCGTGCTCCACGGCGACGCGGAGGGAGGCGCCGCAAGCCGGTCCTCGAAGAGCCGGTCTCCGAAGCCGATAAGCAGCCGGAGATCATCCCGGCAACGAAGGTGAACTCAGGGGCAACGGTTCGCGAGGTTGCGGAATTGCTTGGGCTCTCGCCTGCCGAGGTGATCAAGGCTTTGATGGAACAGGGCGAGATGGCAACTCTCACCCAGACGCTGACCGATGATTCGGTGATGGGCATTGCGAAGCGGTTCGAGCGTGAGGTGGAGATCGTTACCGCCGCCGACGAGGTGCCGGACATACCTGAATATGAAGACGACGATGCCACTCTGGTCGACCGTCCGCCGGTTGTCACCGTGATGGGGCACGTCGATCACGGCAAGACCTCGCTGCTGGATGCGATTCGGCAGACCGATGTGGTCGGAGGAGAGGCTGGCGGAATCACTCAGCACATTGGTGCGTACCAGGTGGCACACGATGGGCACACCATCACATTCCTGGACACACCGGGACACGAGGCCTTCACTGCCATGCGCGCCAGGGGCGCCGGGGTCACCGACGTTGCGGTGATCGTGGTGGCGGCGGACGACGGTGTGATGCCTCAGACGCTCGAGGCTGTGGATCATGCGAAGGCGGCCGAGGTGCCGATGCTGATCGCCGTGAACAAGATCGACAAGCCGGACTCCGATCCAAGCCGCGTCCGAAACGAACTTGCGCAGCGAGACCTTACACCTGAGGATTGGGGCGGCGAAACCGTTTACGTGGACGTATCCGCCAAGACGAAGGAGGGCCTGGACAACCTGCTCGAGATGGTCCTGTTGGTCACTGAGCTCGAGGAACTCTCAGCCAACCCTGACGCTCCTGCCAGCGGCACGGTTCTAGAGTCGGAGCTCGATCCGGGCCGCGGGCCGCTGGTCGGTCTTCTGGTGGAGCGTGGAACATTGAGGATCGGCGACGCGGTCGTATCCGGTGCGCAGTGGGGCAAGGTGCGCGCGATGCTCGATCACAACGGCAAGCGGGTCGAGGAGGCCACGCCCGGAATGCCGGTGGAGATACTCGGTTTCGATGGCGTATGCGAGGCGGGAGAGCCGGTTCGCGTGGTCGAAAATGAACGCGCCGCTCGCCAGGCAGCAGCTGAGCGCTCCAATCGCCTGAAGACCGAGGCCTTGGCAAGGCGCCAGGCACGGAAGGTCACCCTGGAGGAAGTGTTCGAGAAGGCCAAGCAGGGCGAGCTGAAAGAACTCAACATCGTGCTCAAGTCCGACGTTGCAGGCTCTCTCGAGGCGCTTCAGGACGAAATTGCGAAGGTTCCGCAAGAGCAGGTAGCGGTCAATGTGATCCACGCCCAGACCGGAGGTATCAACGAGTCCGACATCATGCTCGCCTCGGCATCAGATGCGATCGTGATCGGATTCAACGTTCGCCCTCTCGCCGAGGCACAGCGTGCAGCTGCGTCGGAGGGGGTCGACGTCCGCACCTACACCGTGATCTACAAGGTCACCGAGGAGCTGCGCGCCGCTATGGAGGGGATGCTCGAACCGGAAGAGGTCGAGCAGGTCGTGGGCCAGGCGGTTGTCAAGGATCTGTTCAAGGCATCCAAGATCGGAACGATCGCGGGGTGCGAGGTAACCAGCGGAAAGGCAACGCGCAGCGCCAATGTGCGATTGGTCCGCGAGGGAACGATCACCTGGACTGGGACACTTGCCTCCTTGCGCAGGTTCAAGGACGACGTAAACGAGGTCGACGAAGGTCTGGAGTGCGGAGTCGTGCTCGATGGTTTTGCTGACGTCAAGGTCGACGATGTGCTCGAGTTCTTCGAGATCAAGAAGATCGAGAAGACACTGGAGTAGAGAGGCTGCGCAGGCCCTACGCCTCGATCAGATGACCACCTCGCGTATGCGCAAAGTCAACGAGGCCCTGCGGGAGATTCTCGCGGAGGCTATTTCCTCGGATATGAAGGACCCCCGAATCGGTTTCGTGACGATCACCCAGGTGGATACCGCTCCAGATCTTCGCGCCGCAAAGGTGTACGTAAGCGTTCTCGGTAGCGAGGAGGACAGGGCCGAGACCCTTGCGGGGCTCGAATCCGCTCAGGGCTTTCTCCAGTCGCGCATCGGAGGGGAGATGCAGATCAAACGCACCCCAACCCTCAGCTTCCACTACGACGACACGATCGAGCGAGGAGACCGAATCTCCCGCTTGCTGGAAGACTGATGCCTGTGTCCACTTTGGCAGCCGACACCGCCGCAGTCGCCGAGCGCCTGCGCTCAGACGAGAGGTTCATCCTCACCACCCACGAAAACCCGGACGGGGATGCGCTCGGCTCGATGCTCGGGATGCAGCGACTGCTGACTCTCTTCGGCAAGGACTCGGTGATGTTCCTGGCAGCCAAGGAGTTCCCACTTGCGGTCGAGTATCAGTTCCTTCCACTCGAGGAGGTGTTTCACGAAGCACCTGCAGACATTGCCGATCGCACCGTGATCTTCCTCGACTGCGGAAATGTCGATCGGATGCCGGTCGAGTTCCTCCAGACCGACGGTGCAGTCGTCTTGAACATCGATCACCACCACGACAACACGAGATTCGGTGAGGTCAACTTGGTGGACCCCGATGCATGCTGCACAGCGCAAATCGTCTGGCGTCTGGCTCACGAACTCGGAGTGGAGATAGATCGCGAGATGGCAGAGGCGCTTTACGTGGGTCTGGTCACCGATACCGGCAAATTCATGTACGAAAACACCGACGAGGAATCGCATCGCATGGCTACAGAGATGCTTCAGTGCGGAGTTCGCCCGAGTGAGGTCTACCGCCGCCTCTACGAGCACGCTCCTATAGAGAAGTTGCTCCTGTTGGCGCGAGCCCTGTCTTCGATCGAGAGGACCGACGACGGTGAGATCGCGACGGCTTACGTATCGAACACCGACTACGAGGAGACCGGCGCCTCCGAGACTCTCACCGAAGGCATCATCGATTCTCTGCGTACGCTCGACGGAACCAGGTTGGTCGCCGTCGTGAGAGACAGATCCTCTGGCGAAGGAACTGCGCGCAAGGTCAGCCTCAGAGGTACCGACCCCGAGGTGGATGTCTCGGCGATTGCGCGCTCTCAAGGCGGGGGAGGCCATCCGCGGGCAGCTGGCTTCAGCACCGACCTTGGCTACCAGGAAATCCTGGAGGTGCTGCGGAATGAACTCCCGTCAGCTGAGTGATGTACCGGCAGCACTTCTGATCGACAAGTCAGCCGGTCCAACCTCACACGATCTGGTGCAGCAGGTGCGTCGCGAATACGGGGTCAAGGCCGGTCACGCCGGGACCTTGGATCCGTTTGCCACCGGTTTGATGATCTGCCTGCTCGGCAGAGCCACGAGGCTGCAGCGCTACCTGCTCGGGCTGCCGAAGCGCTATGAGGCAACTGCACGTCTTGGGTGGCGGTCCAGCACAGGGGACCCAACGGGTGAATTGACCGAGACGGGGATGATTCCGGGATCACTTGAGTTGCCCACCGGCACGGTCACCCAAAAGCTGCCGATGACCTCCGCAGTGCGGGTCGATGGCGAGCGACTCTACAAGCGGGCCCACCGAGGCGAGGAGATCGAGACCCCTGAGCGCGAGACTCAGGTCTACAGAGCCGATCTACTCGAGAACGACGGGCAACGGGCCCGCTACGAAATCGAATGCGCGGCGGGCACATATGTGCGCACGCTGGTGGAAACCCTCTCAGATGCGTACTGCGAAGAGTTGCGACGCACTGCAATCGGCGAGCTCCGAGTCCCGGCTGGCGACCCTGTTCCCCTCTCGGCAGATCAGCTCCTGGCTTTCATGCCAGAGCGTCGGGCGGATGAGGAAGAGGCAGACAAGGTCGGCCATGGATCGGCAATAGATATCGGAGAGTTGGATCCCAATCTGGTCGGCGATGGTGCAAGCGACAGGGTTCGGATTACCACCGACAGCGAGGTGCTCGCGGTGGCAAGGCTGGGTGACGAGGGAGACCTTCGGCCCGAGGTGGTGCTCGTATGAGCATCGAGGTCGTCTCCCTGCCGGATGCCGAGTCGAAACGCTCCCGGAGGGTCGCGGTGGGATTCTTCGACGGGGTCCATCTAGGGCATCGCGCCGTCATCGAGGGTGCCGATACCGTCCTCACCTTCGACCCACACCCACTTGCCGTCATCAACCCCGATGCGGCGCCGAAGATGATCATGAGCGCTGAGATGAGGCGTGATGTACTTGCCGGGCTCGGGGTGAAGGAACTCGTAGTGATCCCGTTCGATCACGACTTCTCCAAGTTGAGTGCAGAAGAGTTCGTCGAGCAGGTGCTGGTCGAGAAGCTCGGCGCCGAATGGGTGTCGGTCGGAGAGAACTTCAGGTTCGGCGCTGGAGCCAGCGGTGATGCAGCGATGCTGGCGGCCCGGCCAGAGTTCGAAACCAGGGTTGCTCCTCTCGTAGAGGTCGATGGCGAGACGGTTTCGTCGACCAGGGTCAGAGCTCTTGTCGCAGCCGGTGATGTTGCTGCGGCCTCGCGCTGCCTCGGAGGACCATTCATGCTCGAGGGCGAGGTCGTTCCGGGTGACCAGCGTGGGCGCGAGCTTGGCTTTCCGACCGCCAACATCGTCCCGTCGAATGATCTCGTCTACCCGGGGCACGGGGTGTATGCAGCCTTCGCAAACGAGTATCCCGCAGCAGTGAATGTTGGAGTCAGACCCACCTTTGAGACCGGAAGGGGGGTTCTGGTCGAGGCGTACCTGATCGATCAAGACCTGGATCTCTATGGCCAGCCACTCCGGGTCGCGTTCGTGGATCGACTTCGCGGGGAGAAACGCTATTCGGGCGCCGAAGAGCTGATCGAGCAGATGAAGGTGGACGTCGAGGATGCTCGCAAGGCTTGTGCAGCATTTTCTCTCTCCTAGGCTATGGTTCGCAGCCGTGAGTTTGACTAAAGAACAGAAGACTGAGCTGATCGGCCAATATGGCCGCTCCGGTACCGACACAGGATCCGCTGAGGTCCAAGTGGCGATGATCACCGAGCGGATCAACGAGCTGACCGAGCATCTGCGCACCCACAAGAAGGACCATCACTCGCGCCGCGGCCTGCTGAAGCTGGTAGGCAAGCGTCGTCGTCTCCTCAAGTACCTCGAGCGCGATGACCTCGAGCGCTACCGTTCGCTCGTCTCCGAGCTCGGCCTCCGTAGCTGAGGACAGCGTTGGTCGAGCCAGGGGACAGCGCGCCCGATTTCAGTCTCCCGAATCAGGACGGAGAAGAGGTGACACTGGCGGATTTCGCCGATAAACGGCTCGTCCTTTGCTTTTATCCAGGCGACTTCACCAATGTATGCGGCGACCAGCTGGCGTTGTACGAGTCCCTCAAGAGCGACTTCTCCGATGCCGGCGCTGTGATCGTCGGAGCATCGGTCGACTCGAGCGCCTGCCACGGGGCTTTTGCCGAGAAGCTCGGCTTGACCATGCCGCTGCTGGCGGACTTCCACCCCAAAGGAGAGGTCTCGACCGCATACGGCGCCTACTCGCCCGAGTACGGATGTTCCAGCCGCAGCATCTTCCTTGTCGAGCCTGATCGCTCGGTCTCTTGGGTCTATCACTCGCCGCCCCTCGAGGTTCCGGGCGCGAACTTGATCTTCGACGCACTTTCGGCCTGACCAGATAAATGACCGACCTGACCAGCGCGCAGGTGCCACCGGTCGGCTCCGGTGACCATCTGCGCGGAGATGGGCTGGAAGTGGTCCTCTATGTGGATCTTGGATGTCCACACTGCGCCGCCACATGGCAGGGGATGTCGGACCTCGGCCTGAGTATCTGTTTTCGGCACTTTCCCATCAAATCGCAGCATCCTCGCTCGCCGGCTCTGCACGCTGCCGCAGAGGCAGCCGGACTGCAAGGCAAGTTCTGGCCGTTCGTCGATCGGCTCTTTGCCGACCGAGGTCGAACCGACGACCCTCATCTCTGGGAAGCTGCCGAGGAGTTTGGCCTCGATCTCGACCGCTTTGAGCAAGATCGCCGCTCGCCGGATGTGGAGGATCGAGTTCAGCGTGATTTCCAATCTGGGGTGCGCGCAGGTGTCTCGGCCACGCCCGCTGCGTTCGTTGGAGGCGTGGCCGTAAAAGCCCCCTTGCATCGCTCCCTGCGCAGCATGTCCGGCGCCTGAAGTTATGGCCGAGGCGTGTAACCTGCGCAAACCAGAGAACGAGAGTTCTAAAAGCAACAGAGTCGCCAACCGGGCGGCGTGAAGGGAAAAGTGAATAGATGAGCATGTTCGACGTGAGCCGCGTCTCGCTGGAGGTTGGCGGCAAAGAGATTTCTTTCGAGACCGGAAAACTCGCCCGACAGGCGAGCGGAGCGGTCGTGGTCAGGTCTGGGGACACGATGGTCCTCTGCACCGCCACCGCAGGCAACGATCGCGATGTCGACTTCCTACCGCTGACGGTAGATGTCGAAGAGCGCCATTATGCAGCGGGCAAGATCCCAGGTTCGTATTTCCGCCGCGAAGCCAGGGCAGGTGAGAAGGCAACCCTGACGGCCCGCCTGATCGACCGTCCCATCCGCCCACTCTTTCCGAAGGGGTGGCACCGCGAGACGCAGCTGGTCTGCCAGACGATGTCGGTAGACGGCGTGAACTCTTATGACATCCTCGCGATGAACGGCGCCTCTGCTGCGCTGGCTGTCTCCGAGGTTCCGGTCGCCGAGCACGTCGGTGCGGTCCGGGTCGGCAAGCTCGACGGCGAGTTCGTCGTCAACCCCGACGAGGAGTCTCACGAAAATCTCGAGCTCGACCTAGTTGTCGCCGGGACCTCCGAGGCAATCCTGATGGTCGAGGCTGGGGCCAACGGCGTGTCCGAGCAGGAAATCCTCGATGCCCTGGATATCGCGCACACGGAGATCAAGCGTGTTTGCGAGACGATCGAAGAACTCAGGCAGAAGGCTGGAAAGCCCAAGGTGGAGATGGAGCCACCTCAGGTCGACGAGGCTCTGATGGCGGAGATAGTTGCGTCTCATGGCCCTGCGATAGACGAGGCAACCTCGGTCGCCGAGAAGCTCGCACGCCAGGATGCGGTCGCTGCCGTCGAGGAACAGGTAGTGGCTCAGTACGCACCTGCGACTGGAGACGAAGCCGCCGACAGCGCCCGCGCTGCCGAGGTCAAGTCACTGTTCGCCAAGATCGAAAAGGACGTCGTGCGCAAGCGAATTGCGATCGACAAGAAGCGCCCCGACGGCCGCGCACAGGACGAGATCCGTCCGATCGAGTGCGAAGTCGACATCGCGCCTCGAGTCCACGGATCAGCCTTGTTTACTCGCGGCGAAACCCAGATCCTCTCCAATGTCTCTCTGGGTACGACCCGGATGGATATGAAGGTGGACAACCTGAGCCTGCAGGAGCGCAAGCTCTTCTGGCATCACTACAACTTCCCGCCGTTTTCGGTGGGAGAGGCCGGGTTCATGCGCGGACCCAAGCGGCGTGACATAGGACACGGAGCACTGGCTGAGCGTGCGCTGGTTGCCACGATTCCCGACGAAGAGGAGTTCCCCTATGCGATCAGGGCGGTCTCTGAGACGCTCGAGTCGAACGGATCTTCTTCGATGGGGTCGGTGTGTGCCTCCTCGATGGCCTTGATGGCAGCTGGCGTGCCGGTGAGTGCACCAGTGGCCGGAGTCGCAATGGGGCTGATCAAGGAGGGCGATGACTACATCGTCCTCACCGACATCGCTGGAGTCGAGGATCATCTCGGTGACATGGACTTCAAGGTCGCTGGTACTGCAGACGGGATCACGGCGCTGCAGATGGACATCAAGATCACAGGTGTCACATTCGACATCTCGCGTGATGCACTGGACCAAGCCCTCAAGGGCCGTCAGTTCATTCTCGGCAAGATGGCTGAGGCGATTACCGGGCCGAGGGATCAGCTTTCCCTGCATGCGCCGAGAATCACCTCTATCCAGATCGACCCTGAGAAGATCGGCATGGTCATCGGCAAGGGCGGAGAGACGATCCGTTCTCTCTGCGAGGAGTTCCAAGCAGAGATCGACGTCGAAGACGACGGAACGATCAGGGTCTATGCGCCCACCGGCACACTGGTGGAGGCCTGCGTCGAGCGAATCGACGGCATGACCAAGGACTCCGAAGTCGGTGACACTTTCAAGGGCAAGGTCGTCAAGACCACGACCTTCGGTGCGTTCGTGGAGATCAAGAAGGGAACCGACGGTCTCCTTCACATTTCGAACGTGAAGCCCGGCGAGCGAGTTGGAGCAGTAGAAGATGTACTCAACGCCGGCGACGAGATCGATGTCACGGTAGTCGAGGTCGACAAGGAAAGAGGCAGGATCGGCCTACGTCTCTCCGACGATCCCGACGTCGCAGGCAAGACCCCCGAAGAGCTCGCCAATGTCGGGACCGGAGACAACGGCCCCGGCGGTGGACGCGGCCGTGGCGGAGATGACCGCCGTGGAGGCCGCGGGCGCGAGAGGGGCGGGCGCAGGCGTTGAGCAAGACGGCGACCAGGACCACCGAGCTCGACTCGGGGGTCCGGGTGGTCACCGAGGCCGTTCCGTCGGTTCGCTCAGTGGCGCTCGGCCTCTGGGTCAGGACCGGCTCGCGAGACGAGACCGCTGATCAGGCGGGCGTTTCGCACTTCCTCGAGCACCTCCTGTTCAAAGGAACGGAGCGTTACTCGGCTATCGAGCTGAATGAACGCTTCGATTCTCTGGGCGCAGGGTTCAACGCAGCGACCAGCAAGGAGACGACGCATATCCATGCACGCTTCCTCGACGAGCACACCGACGAGGTTTTCGACTTGATGTCGGAGATGATGCTCCATTCGACCCTTCCCGAGGGAGAGGTCGACTCGGAGCGGCAAGTGGTCATCGAAGAGATCGCCATGTATGAAGATGAGCCGCAGGACAAGGTCCACGATGTGCTCGACGAGGCGCTCTTTGGCGATCACCCGCTCGGGAGAAGGATCATCGGCAGCGCTGAGGTCGTGGGGGGGATACCGGTTCCCGAGATCTCCGCCTATCACGCCGCTCGCTATACGGGAGCCAATCTCGTGGTTGCAGCCGCGGGTAATCTCGAGCACGATCAAATTCACGCCCTCGCTGAGAAGTTCATCTCACCAGAGCCGGGGGCCGCAGGCGCTCCGCCAGCAGAGCCCGCCGAGCGCGATCGCGGCATCGCATTTCAGGTCAAAGACACAGAGCAGTACCACCTCTGCCTCGGAGCCCCCGGGCTCAGCAGGTCGGATGAGCGCAGGTACACCCTGAGAGTGCTGAATACCTTGCTAGGCGGAGCCTCTTCGTCGCGGCTGTTCAAGGAGGTTCGCGAAAAGAGAGGCCTTGCCTATTCAGTGGGTTCATACGTCGCGGCATACCAAGAGACCGGAATGGTCGGGCTCTACGTTGGAACGCGAGAGGACCGTGTTGCCGAGGCGATGCGGGTCGTTGGCGACGAGTTGAGGCTCCTCAGCACTCAGGAGGTGCCGGCGGAAGAGCTGCGGCGGGTCAAAGAGACCGTCAAGGGAAGGCTCGTGCTCGCCCAGGAGTCGACCGGCGCCCGTATGTCTGCGCTGGCCGGAGCGACTCTCTTCGACCTCCCGATTCTCACCCTCGACGAGATGATCGAGAAGGTCGAGTCGGTTACTGCCGAGGAGATCACTTCGCTCGCAGCCGAGCTGATGGTTCCTGAACGCTTCTCCGCTGCTGCGATTGGCAAGGATGAGGAAGTCTTCCGTACCGCCCTCGAGTCGGTCAGCAAGGATCTGGCGGCGGCATGAGCTCAGAAGTAAAGGTTGCGGTCTCAGGCGCTGCGGGGCGCATGGGAACGGCTGCTTGCGAGGCGATCGAAGCGGCCGAGGGTCTCGAACTCGTGGGCCGAGCTGACCCCAGCACAGGCGATGAGCTGGGTGCTGCCCTCGCACCAGCTCAGGTCTTGGTGGACCTGACTACACCGGAGGCCGCCCCTGGCAACGCCATCGAGGCGGTAGAGGCCGGAGTGGATGCGGTGGTCGGTACCACCGGATTCGACCTCGATGATCTCCGGGCCAAGGTCGAGGGCGCGCCCGGCGAGGCTCGCTGTCTCGTGGTGCCGAACTTCGCGATTGGAGCCGTCTTGATGATGCGTTTTGCTGCCGAAGCTGCGAGATATATGCCTGAGGCCGAGATAGTCGAGATGCACCATCCAGCGAAACTCGACGCGCCCTCGGGCACAGCAAGGCGAACCGCAGAGATGATCGCGCAGGCAGGCGGGAGCGTGTCCGAGCCCATCCACTCGGTGCGTCTGTCAGGGTTGGTCGCTCACCAAGAGGTGATTTTCGGAGGGGAGGGCGAGACGCTTACGGTTAGACATGATGCCCTCGACCGGGCTTGCTTCATGCCGGGGATACTGCTGGCTGTGCGCAACATCCAATCGAGCCCCGAACGGTTCGCAATCGGGCTAGAGAGCGTGATGGAGCGATGAGTAAGACGGCAGAAGAGACACGCTGGCTCGACGCGACCGCTCAGGCAGAGCTGGTCCGCTCGGGTGAGATCAAGCCCAGCGAGCTGGTGGCGCATGCGGTGGAACGAGCCGGCCGGCTCAACCCCCAGATCAACGCGATCATCCACGAGTTTTATTCGGAAGCAGTCGAGACCGCCGATCAGGCGCCAGACGGACCCTTCACGGGCGTGCCGTTCCTGTTCAAAGACCTCGGTGCAGTCCTGGCTGGACAGCCACTGCACATGGGAACGAGGTTCCTCAAAGAGCTCGACTTCCGCGCACCGGTTGACACCTACCTCGGAGCGAGGTTTCGTGATGCCGGTTTGGTGACGATCGGCAAGACGAACACCCCCGAGTTGGGAATCCTTCCCACTACAGAGCCCCTTGCCTACGGCGCGACGAAGAACCCTTGGAATTTGGGGCATAGCCCCGGCGGTTCTAGCGGTGGCTCTGCGGCAGCGGTGGCAGCCGGAATCGTTCCCGTCGCTCACGCAAACGATGGCGGTGGCTCTATCCGGATCCCCGCCAGCTGCTGCGGTCTCGTAGGGCTGAAGCCTTCTCGTGCTCGCACATCTCAGGGGCCGCTGGTCGGCGACACCATGTCCGGCCTGGTCGAAGAACTTGTGGTGGCACGAAGCGTGAGAGATGTCGCCGGCGTACTCGATGCCGTGCACGGACTCGCTCCGGGCGACCCCTATACAGCGCCTGCTCCCCTGCGTCCTTATCGCGACGAGCTGATCGCTGAACCCGGTCCTCTCAGGATCGGGCTCACCTCGACGCCTTATATCGACCTCGAAGCCGATCCCGAGGTGCAGGTGGCGGTTGGTGCAGCAGCGAAGATGCTGACCGACCTCGGCCACGAGGTAGACGAGCAGACACCAGAGGCGCCAGCCGCTTCTTCAGGGCTGCCAGATCCGGCACAGACATTCATGGCTCGCTGGTATGTGGGGCAGACGCTCACCTTCCAGCAGCTTGAGATGGTCACCGGCCGCTCTATCGGACCCGACGATGTGGAGCCGCTGACTTGGGAGATGGCCCAACGGGGCAAGGCTGTGACAGGCGCCGAGTACCTCGGTGCGGTGACCCTCCACCAGGCCATAGGGCGGATGCTCGGAGACTGGTTTGCGACCGGGCATGACCTCATGCTGACCCCAACGCTCGCCGAGACGCCGCCGGCGCTTGGAGAATTCCCAACCACCGGGCCGGACCCCTTCGAGGCGATGAGGCGGGCAGAGAGCATGGGGGCCTTCACTGCGTTGATCAACGCCACGGGTAACCCCGCAATCTCTTTGCCGCTGCAGATGAGTCAAGTCGGCCTGCCGGTAGGGATTCAGCTGATTGCGCCCTACGGGCGGGAGGATCTGCTCATTCGAGTCGCCGCACAGCTCGAGCAGGCTTATCCCTGGGACGAGAGGCGACCCGAGGCCGTCGATGCAGCCAGCAAGGACTGAGCGATGACCACGTTCACGGGAGTGCTGACCGCGATGGTCACTCCGTTTGCCGAGGACGGATCGATCGATCTTCCTGCCGCACGCCGGCTTGCCGTCTATCTGGCCGACAACGGATCCGATGGCATAGTGGTCGCGGGGACCACGGGGGAATCACCGACGCTTGACGATTCCGAAAAGCTCGCCCTGCTGGACGCTGTGTTGGAGGAGGTCGGCGATCGACTTTCGGTCATCTGCGGGACTGGATCAAACGACACCGCTCACTCGGTAGAGCTTTCCTCAAAGGCAGAAAAGGCAGGGGCGCATGGTGTCCTCGTGGTCTGTCCGTATTACAACAAGCCCAACAGGGCCGGAATACTTGCTCACTTCGCCGAGGTGGCAGGAGAGGTCAGCTGCCCGGTCGTTCTCTACAACATCCCCTCGCGCGCAGTAATCAACATGCCTCCAGATCTGCTCGAGGAGTTGGGCCGAATCGAAAACGTTGTCGCTGTCAAACAGGCAAACAACGAGGAGATCCAGGCGATTCCCGGGTTGGACCTGATCGCGGGCAACGACGATTCGTACCTGCGCTGCCTCGAGGCAGGCGGGGTAGGCGGAATCCTGGTGGCATCACACCTCGTTGGAAAGCAGATGCGCTCCATTTATGACCTCGTCGCAGCCGGTGACCTAGGGGCCGCCAAAGCAGAGGACGAACGCCTGCAGCCGCTCTACGCGGCCCTCGGGGTGACTACGAATCCGATACCGATCAAGGCAGCGCTCGAATCGGTCGGCCTCTGTGACAGCAGGATGCGTCTGCCGATGGTCCCGGCGAGCAAGGACGAGCGTCGTGAGATAGATGTCGCACTGACGGACCTCGGAATCGACGGGGCGGGGGGCTAGGGATGGCATCACCAATCCGGATACTGCCGCTCGGAGGACTGGGAGAGATCGGCAAGAACATGACCGCGATCGAGACCGAGGGCAAGATCGTCCTGGTCGATTCTGGCGTGATGTTCCCGACCGCGGAGATGCTCGGCATCGACCTCGTCCTGCCTGACTTCAGTTCTCTGCGCGACAGGGCCGATGACATCGAGGGGATAGTTCTGACCCACGGACACGAGGACCACGTTGGCGCGCTTCCTTATGTCCTGCGCGAACTCGGGATCCCTCCTGTCATCTACGGCGGTCCTCTGACAGTCGGCATGGTTCGTTCCAAGCTGGACGAGCACAAATTGCGCGATGTACCCCTCGTGGACATCCCGTTGGGTGAGGTGGCGGAGATCGGGCCGTTCGAGATGGAGATGATCCACATGACCCACTCGATTCCCGATTCACGCGCGGTGGCGCTGCGCAGCGAGCTCGGAACGATTCTCGTCACCGGCGACTACAAGTTCGACCAAACCCCCGTAGGAGGAAGGCCAAGCGATATTCCGCGGCTTGCAGAGCTCGGGCGGGAGGGCATCTTGTGTCTCTGCGGTGATTCGACCAATGCCGATCGCCGCGGCACAGCACCCTCAGAGTCCAGCGTCGGCCCTGCTCTCGAGCAGGAGTTCTCGCGCTGCGAGGGGAGGATCATCGTGACCTCGTTCGCGTCGAACGTGCATAGGGTTCAGCAGGTCATCGATGCCGCAGCCAAGCTCGACCGGAAGGTCGCGCTCGTCGGTCGCTCGATGAGGAAGAACTTCAACATCGCTTCTAGTCTCGGAATCGCCAAGGCCCCAGACGGCCTCTTGATCTCACCGAAAGAGATCGGGGATCTGCCCGACGAAAAGGTGGTCGTTATCTCGACCGGCAGTCAAGGGGAGCCCCTGTCGGCCCTGCGCAGGATGGCCCACCGCGATCATCCTGACGTCGAACTCCACTCCGGCGACACGGTGGTCTTCTCGGCAACACCGGTACCCGGTAACGAGCGGTCGGTCAACGAGACGGTGGACAGGATCTTCGAGATAGGCGCATCGGTGGTAACGGCGGCCGACGCGCCCATCCACGCCTCAGGACACGGTTGGCAGGACGAGTTGAAATTGATGCTCAACGTCACCAAGCCACGCTACGTGTTTCCTTTTCATGGCGACAACAAGCGACTTCGCCTGCACGCAGCCCTGGCCGAATCAGTCGGACATTCTCCTGATTCGATTTTCGTCGGACGCAATGGTCTGCCCCTGGTCATAGACGAGAAAGGTGCTCGCTTTGGCGAGGACGTCCATGCGAGCATGATCTTCGTAGACGGAGTCGCGATCGGAGAGCCCGACGAGTTCGCCCTGCGCGACCGCCGCAAGCTTTCCGGCGACGGACTGATCATCGTGGTGGCGACGATCTCCGCCGATGACGGCTCACAGGTTGCTGACCCTGAAGTGATTCTTCGCGGTGTTCCAGAGGGCGAGGATGGACAGGGATCCTCGCTGGTCGCAGAGCTCAAGGAGGTCGTCTCCGACACGCTCGCCGATGCTGCCGATGACGAGATCAGTGAGATCACGATGATCCAGCAGGATCTTCACGAAGATGTCGCCGAGCACACCTGGAAGCGGATGAAGCGCCGCCCACTGGTCTTGCCGGTCGTAGTAGAAGTCTGAATCGACCTCGGTTCAGCGAGAAGCTTCGGTCAGCGGGAGAGAGATGGTGAATTCCGCCCCGCCTTCCGGGAGATTCCGCGCCGTCGCGGTGCCGCCGTGAGACTCCGCGACTGCCTTGACGATCGATAGTCCAAGGCCGGTCCCATCGCTACGGGTCGTATCTGCGGTGCCCTCGGCCCGCGCAAAGCGCTCGAATATCTTGTCCTCCATTCCGTCAGGCAGACCGGGTCCGTCGTCAGCCACGATCAGCCGTATCTCCCCGCTGCGGCCCTCGGTCGTGACTGTGACCGTGGTGCCCGCAGGAGTGTGCCTGATGGCGTTTTCGATCAGGTTGCGCGATGCACGCTGTAGCGAGTTTGCATCGCCAGCTGTCTCGGGGCACTCGTTCAGCGAAGCGACCAAGTTATGGTCGGTGGCGATTGGCTCGACCTCGTCGACCGCGGATCGCACGACTTGAGAGAGGTCGAAGGGCTCGAGCGACCGCGGCTTACTCGCATCGGCGCGCGCCAGCAGCAGCAGATCCGAGACGAGCAGGTTCATGCGTCGGGTCGAGTCGAGGGCTGAACTGACCGCGACGCCGTCCTCGTTATGGCCATCTCTCAGAAGCTCGAGGTTGAGTTGGATCGAGGTAAGGGGCGTGCGAAGCTCATGGGAGGCGTCGGCGACGAACTCGCGCTGGCGCTGGAAGGCTCGTTCGCGCTCGGCCTCGGCGGCCTCGATCGAATCGAGCATTCCCTCGAAGGTCTTTGCCAACTCGCCGACCTCGTCGTCGGAGGTCAAGACCGGCGCGCGCTGTGAAGGGTCTCCCGATCTGGCGACCTTACGGGCGAGCTCGGTAAGCGAGGTGATCGGCCGCATCGCCTGTCCGGCAACTGTCAATCCCGCGAGCAGAGCCAGGATCGTCCCTCCGACCACGCAGAGTCCGAGAAACAGCCAGACCCGGTTGATCGTCGAGTCCATCGCATCGTCGGGCTTTCCGAACTGGACGAACCCCAAGGGTTCGCCTCCTCCGCCGATCGGCACGGTCGCAACGAGGATTCCCTGCGACTCGGTTATCTCGGAGCTCGGACGATCGAATGTGTAAGCGACCTTGGAACTCACGGCGCGCGTTACCTCGAATGGGTCCAGTATCCGATAGACGGCATTGTCGAATACTGCCGGCTGGTCCAATCGCACCTGGTTCATCCGCAGGTGAGGGTGACCGAAGGGGTCTGTTTCAACGGGCAGTCCAGCCGCGATATCTCGAGCCGTTCGCTGTAGTTCCGCGGCCTGGTCGTCTTGAATCCGGTTGGTCAGGAGAGTGCCGAGAACCGCAGCGAACGCGATCAGGATCAGCAGAGTCAAGCCTGCGCACAGGCCGGCGATACGCCAGCGGACAGTCGACCTGATCGGAAGCATCAGGACTCCTTGATCACGTAGCCAGCGCCGCGCTTGGTAAACAGGACGCGACTCTCACCGTCCGCTTCGAGCTTGCGTCTCAGGTTGGAGATGAAGACGTCGACCGTGTTGGTTTCATCCAGCGGGTCATATCCCCAGACATCTTCGAGCAGTTGTTGTTTGGAGATAACGAGTTTTTGGTTGCGGAGGAGGTATTCGAGGAGTTCGAACTCGCGGTTCGTCAGCTCGACTTCTCTCTCGCCGCGGAACACCTCGCGCGTATCGGGGTTGCAGACGAGATCTCCAGCAACCAGCCTTGCCTGTCCGCGCGGAGGCTTTCGTCGCAAGAGCGCGCGGACGCGCGCCATCAACTCGTCTCGTTCAAACGGCTTCGGCAGGTAGTCGTCGGCGCCGGAGTCCAAGCCCTCGACACGGTCGGCGGTTTCGACTCGCGCGGTGAGAACGAGGATCGGGACGTCACTCTCTGCCCTGACCCTCTTGAGCACTTCCGTGCCGTCGAGCCTCGGAAGGCCCAAGTCGAGAATGATCAGGTCCGGGGCAAAGCTTTCCGCCATCGAGAGAGCTTCAACTCCGTCTGCCGCCGAGCGGACATCGTGCCCCTCGATCCTCAGCGACCGACGCACCACGTCGGCTATTGCCTCGTCGTCTTCGACTACGAGAATGCGGGCGCTTGACTCCTGATCGGGCACGTTGGGGAAGGGTAGTCCCGACCTCGGCCCTCAGGCGTATTTCTTGACCGAACCTTTAGGCGCAGGGAACAGAGAAGAGATGCCGAAAGCGTGAGGAATGCTGGCGGACCTACTCACACGTAAACCACCCAAACAGGGAGGGGCTCAGGCACGTCCGGGCACCAAGAAGGAGGCCCCCAAGCGTGGGGCAGCGAAGCGTGGTTCAGGCGTAAAGGGGGCAAAGGCCAAGCGTGGGGCAGCCAAGAAAGCGCCGGCGCGAGGCCGGATTGCGGCTGCTGCCGAAAAGCGCCAGCGCAAGGCAGATCTCGCAGGCCTGGCCTGTCTTGGCGTGGCGATCTATCTCGGTTATGTGGTCTATCTCCAGCGAGACGGTGGCGCGGTGGGCAACGGAGCAGACACCATGCTCGGGTTCCTCTTCGGAGCGGGAGCTGTATTGGCTCCGCTGGTTCTCTTCGGTGTCGGCCTGATGTTGATCCTGAAACCGGTAATGCGCTCACCTGCATCGACCGGCGCAGGTTTGGCTGCGATCCTCTGCGGGCTCCTGCTTGCTCTCGCTGCCCAAACCGCGGGAGTGGGGCCGGCGGGTACACGGGAAAGTCTCTTCGACCCGGCTTTCTTCACCGAGCACGGTGGTGGAATCGGCGAGGTCTTCTACTGGGCAACGGTGACGCTCTTTCAACGCCTCGGATCGCACATTCTCGCCGTCGGTTTGATGCTTGCTGGAGTTCTCCTGATCGCCGACCGTTCGCTCATGGATCTTGGTGCGATTGCTCGCCGAGGGGCATCGCGGGCGAAGGAAGCAACTTCAGAGATTGCGACCGCTGTTCGCGACACCAGGGTCGTCGATCCGGACCTGGTCGATACCAACCCGAACGACACCGACCCGGTCTTCGGGCCGCCTGAGCCGATCGACGAGGAGCCGACGGTCATCGTCCCGGAGCTTCCGACCATCGATGAGGGGGAAGGAGAGTTTGCGAACTTCGATGAGGCCGTTCGCGTTGCCGATGACGGGCCCGAGGAGGAGGAACCCGAGGAGGGTTCAACCGCCGAGGTGGTGCACCTCTTCGACGGTGAAGAGTCCTCCGAAGATGATCCGGTGGCAGATGCCCCTTCGAAGCCGAATCCGCCTGCGGGCTCGCTCACTCCGCAGGGTGAGAAACGGGGTGGGTACACCCAGTCCGAAGAGATCGACTACACGGTGCCGTCACCGGATTTGCTCGAGAAGGGCAAACCCGAGAAGAAGTCCGATAGCGCCGATCACGAGGCCGTCGGCACCGCTTTGCTCGAGACACTCGGGCACTTCGGTATCGAGGCGAAGCTGCTCGGCGTCGTATCCGGACCACATGTGAGTCGCTACGAAATCCAACTCGCGCCGGGCACCAAGGTCGGCAAGATCACCCAGCTCAAAGACGACCTTGCCTACGCGCTTGCTTCTACCGACATCAGGATCCTTGCGCCCATTCCCGGCAAGCAGGCCGTGGGGGTCGAGGTGCCCAATCAGCGCCGTCGCCTCGTGCGCCTCGGAGATATCTACGGGGGCAGACCGAAAGGCTCCTCACCGATGGTTGCTTGGCTCGGCAAGGACATCGCTGGTCACTCGGTCTGGACCGATCTCCAGAAGATGCCTCACGTTCTGGTTGCAGGTACCACCGGCTCGGGTAAGTCCGGCTGCGTGAATGCGATTCTCTCCTCTCTTTTGCTGCATGCATCTCCGAATGAACTGCGACTGGTCCTGGTCGACCCCAAGCAGGTCGAGTTGAATCACTACGAGAGAGTGCCCCACCTGCTGACCCCCGTCGTTACCTCACCGCGCCTTGCCGCCAACGTCTTGAACAACCTGATCGCCGAGATGGAGAGTCGATACCAGGTGATGAGCGAGGCGAGGGCGCGAAATCTCGACGAGTTGAATCAAACCCGCCGCTCCGAAGGGGAGCCGCCCCTGCCGTACATACTCTGCGTGATCGACGAGCTGGCAGACCTGATGATGGTTGCGCCCACCGAGGTAGAGGACGCAATCATCCGTCTGGCGCAGAAGTCCCGAGCTGTCGGTATCCATCTGTTGCTCGCCACGCAGCGTCCATCGACCGACATCATCACCGGAACTATCAAGGTCAATATCCCTGCGCGTATCGCCTTCTCTGTCTCATCTCAGGTCGACTCGCGGGTGATACTCGATCAAGGTGGCGCCGAGACCCTCCTCGGACAAGGGGACATGCTGTTCAGGCCAGCCGGAACCTCGAAGATGCAGCGGATCCAGGGCGCTTTCGTCACCGAGGAGGAGATCTCGGAGGTGACCGATCACTGGTCGAGCCAAGGTGAGCCTGTTTTCGAGCAGTCGCTGCTCGAATCTCCTGAGCCCTCGCAAGAGGAGTCATCAGGCGATGACGATTTCGACCCTGATCAGGACGACCTTCTGAGCCAAGCCGCGCAGGTAGTGGTTGACAGCGGCACGGCCTCTGTTTCGATGATCCAGCGCCGCCTGCGAGTCGGGTACACCCGAGCGGGTCGTTTGATCGACATGCTCGAGCGAAGGGGGATCATCTCTGGCTACGAGGGGTCGAAGCCACGACAGGTCCTAGTTGGGGCGTCAGACCTACCAGCCCTGCTGGGCAGCACCGGCTCTAGCGATACAGCCGATTCGGATGAGAGACCTGCCGAAGAGCCTGTGGCCACTTCGCCCGCGCGCGACAGCGACTGAGCCCAGGTCTCAGCGGCAAGTGCCGGCCGCCGCAAAAGGCGGCAGAATGAAGCGATGCCGAACCCTCAGGCAACCGTGAAGCGAGATGAAGTGACCGCTGGCGTGATCGTCACCGGTACCGAGGTCCTCTCGGGACAGGTGACGGATCGAAACGGGCCGTGGATCTCAGAGCGCTTGGGTGATCTGGGTGTTCGAGTGATATCGATCCTCTGCGTAGGCGACAGGCCCGAAGATCTCGGCGCTGCTCTCGACTTCATGGCAGGTCAAGGGTTGGACCTCGTCTTCACATCCGGTGGCTTGGGTCCGACCGCTGATGATTTGACCGCTCAAACGGTGGCAGATCACGCTGGCCGCGAAATGCGACTCGATGAAGATATGGAGGCTCGAATCGCGGGCATCCTCGCCGGATACGCGAAGCGCTGGAACTTCGATCCGGATGCCCTCGCCGAGTCGAACAGGAAGCAGGCGATGGTTCCGGAGGGCGCCGAGCCCTTGAACCCTGTGGGGACCGCTCCCGGCCTGGTCGTTCCAGGCAGAGAAGGGCAAGTGATCGTCGTGCTCCCTGGGCCTCCGCGAGAACTGCAGGGAATGTGGGACTCGGCGTTGGCTACGGGATCTGTCTCGGGGATTCTCTCCCGCACCGAGCCCTACCGAAACCTCGCCATTCGGATGCATGCGCTGCCCGAATCAGAGCTGGCTGCGAGCCTGCGCGAGATCGAAGAGGAGACGGATCTCTCCGACCTGGAGATCGTGACTTGCCTCCGAGGCGGAGAGATATATGTCGATGTCCGGTATCGATCTGGCGCTGAGGCTGCGGCGGATGCGGTGCGAGAGGGTCTGCGAGCACGACACGACCGCTTTCTTTTCAGCGAGGAAGGGGAGCTGGCCGACCAGGTCGTGGCGCGACTGCTGGCAGGACGCACGGTTGCGGTTGCCGAGTCATGCACAGGGGGCATGCTGGCAGCGCGACTGACCGATAGACCAGGGGCGTCCGAGCACTTCCTGGGAGGGGTCGTCTCGTATTCGAATCAGGCAAAAGCGGACCTTCTTGGTGTCGACCCCGGCCTGATCGAACGCGAAGGGGCTGTGTCCCAAGGTGTCGCCGAGGCGATGGCTCAGGGTGCGCTTGAGAGATTCGGGTCGGACTTCGCACTAGCCGTGACCGGCGTTGCGGGTCCCGAAGGCGGAACCGAGGACAAGCCGGTTGGGACAGTCTGGATCTGCGCTGCGTCGAGCGATGGGCAGAAACTGACCCGCGATCCGCTGATTCCGGGGGACCGAGCTTCGATCCGCTTGCGGACGGTCGTAGTCGCCCTGCACCTGCTTCGCCACCTTATAACCGGTCAAGAGCCTCCCAGATGAAAGCCACTCCAGCTCCGATCGAGGTTCCGGATTCGGTCCTGGTGCCAATGCGGGATCGCCTCGGTGAGGCAAGAATGCCGCATCTGTTTGACGGCGATGAGGGATGGAGTCTCGGCTGCGACCGCGAGACGCTCGAGGCTGTCTGTGGGCATTGGGTGGAGGAACATGACTGGCACCTGACCGAAGACAGGCTCAATGCGCTCGAACCGGTCTCTCACGGCGGAGTCCATACCTTCGCTTTGGGAATGAATGGAGGCGGCGTACCTGTCGTTTGTCTTCACGGCTGGCCCAGCAGCCCGCTCGAGTATCTCAGCGCTGCGGAGCAGATCGCTGCAGCCGGTCACCCCTGCATCGTTCCCTCGCTGCCAGGATTTGCTTTTTCCGATGACCCAGGACAGCCGATTACCGTCCCGGAGGCCAGCCGCCGCCTGCGGTCTCTGCTCACCGAAGGACTCGGATTGGACCGGTATGTCGTTGCCGGTGGTGATTGGGGCGCGATCATCGCTGCGCGCATGGTCTACGACTCTTCCGGTGAGATCTCGGGCCTCTATGTGAGTACCCCAGCGACTCTCCCTGCACCGGCTGACTTCGACGACCCGGCGCCCAGTGAAGAGGAGATCGAGTATGCGGGGAGCGCACAGAAATGGCTCAAACGCAGCGGCCACCACATGATCGTGCAGTCGATCGTTCCCGACGCGATTTCACCCGCCCTCCAGGATTCCCCGGCCGGCTTTGCGGCCTACCTGCTGGAGAAATATCGTCGCTGGGGAGACTGCGAAGGCGATCTCTTCTCGAGGTTCTCCCCTGAGGTTCTCTGTGATTGGCTGACCGCTCAGTGGGGCCCCGGCTCGATCGCTTCATCGATGCGTCTCTACTGGGGCGAAAAGCAGGATCGTTGGCGCCTAGCCAAAGGCGAAAGCCTCGATATCCCTGCCGCCGTATCGGTTTGGAAAGGCGAACCACTGCTGCCGCCAAGGAGTTGGACCGAGAGGGTGCTGCCTGATCTGCGGTCCTGGAAGGAGATGCCAAGTGGGGGGCACTTCGCCGCCTTCGAGGAACCTGAGCTCTACTCGGAGGACCTTCTGGCATTTCTCGCTTCGCTCGACAGCTGATACTCGCCCGAGGCTGCGGGGTCTCTGATTCGGCGCGATCGGGGCTTGTTGGGTAGCAACCGACTTCCTAATTTCCATCTTGCAGAAATCAGCTGCTCCGTCCGGTGCCGCAACTACCTTCTCGTAGTTGCTCCCCCACGGAGCAGAGAAGCACCCGCCGGTAAAGGCCGATTTGGAGCCTCGGTGGGCAACGAGAAGAGAAGGAGCAAGACGAAATGGCCCAGGCAAACGACAGCGACAAGACCAAGAAGGCTGCCGGCAAGGATAAGGATGCAAAGGCACGCGATCAGGCGCTGCAGGCAGCTGTAACCCAGATCGAGAGGGAGTTCGGCGCAGGCTCTCTGATGAAGCTTGGTGATAAGAGCGCTGTCGAGATAGAAGCCATCCCTACAGGGGCGCTTTCGCTGGATCTCGCCCTCGGAGTCGGAGGAGTTCCCAAGGGACGCATCGTCGAGATCTTTGGACCTGAGTCCTCGGGTAAGACGACCTTGATCTACCACATCCTCGCCCAGGCTCAGGCCCAGGGCGGTGTCTGCGCCTTCGTCGACGCAGAGCACGCGATGGACCCTGTCTACGCAAAGCGGATCGGTGTCGATATCGACGAGCTCCTGGTCTCTCAGCCGGACTACGGCGAGCAGGCCCTCGAGATAGTGGATGTCCTCACTCGATCAGGTGCCGTGGATATCGTCGCGGTCGATTCGGTCGCAGCACTGACACCAAGAGCTGAACTCGAAGGCCAGATGGGAGAAATGCAGGTTGGACTCCAGGCTCGTCTGATGTCTCAGGCGCTGCGAAAGCTGGCCGGAAACCTCAACCGCTCAGACACCATCTGCCTCTTCACCAACCAGATACGCGAGAAGATCGGTGTCATGTTCGGCTCACCCGAAACGCAGCCAGGTGGTCGCGCGCTGAAGTTCTACTGCTCTCAGCGACTCGACGTTCGTCGCATCGAGACGCTGAAGGAGGGCACAGAGGCGGTCGGTAACCGTGTCCGCGTGAAGGTGGTCAAGAACAAGGTCGCCCCGCCATTCCGTCAGGCTGAATTCGATATCGAGTACGGAATGGGCATTTCCCGCGAGGGCTGCATTCTCGACCTCGGTCTCGAGCATGACTTGGTCCAGAAGTCCGGTTCCTTTTTCTCCTACGGCGAGACGCGATTGGGTCAGGGCCGCAACAACAGCAAGCAGTTCCTGCGCAACAGCCCGGAGATTGCCGACGAGATAGAGACCAAGGTCCGTGAGGCCGTACTCAAGGCTGACGAAGAGAAGGCCGAAGCTTCGGGCAGGCAGGAGAAGCCTGCCGAGGCAAAGGCCGACACAGAGCAGCCGGAGGAGGCAGCCACAAAGCCTGCCCCGAAGGCCGCAGGCAAACAGGCTGCTGCGGCCAGCAAATCGTCAGAGAAGAAGGCCGCCTGATCCGTCGCGGCTCCTGATCAGGACAAGCCCGACGCGATCGGCATAGCCCTGCGTGCTCTCTCGTCTCACGAGCGCACGGTCTCTGAGATAGAAGGGATACTCCGCGACAAGGGAGTAGATGAGGAGTCGCTGGCCGAAGCGATCGAGCAGCTCCACGAAGATATGGCGCTGGACGATGAGCGTTTCGCGGTCCGCTATGCCGAGGACAAGCGGGAGATCTCGGGCTGGGGTCCTGAGCGCATACGCGTTGCACTCAGGGATCGAGGCCTGCCAGATTCCCTGATAGAGCCTGCGCTGGCCGCGGAAGACCGTGATGTGCAGCTCCAACGAGCGGTGGATTTTCTCGCCTCCAAGGGCATGGAGGTCGAGGGTCCGGATCAGCGCCGCAAGGCTCTCGGGGCGCTTGCTCGTAGGGGTTTCGAATCGGAGGTGTCCTATGACGCTCTGCGGGAATACGAACGCACGAGGCGTGACGGCGGCGGCAACGGCTAGGATTTCAGCGCAATGAACTACGAACTCTTCTTGATCTTCGGCGGCGTACTCGTTCTCTCCGCCCTCGTCATCTCATTCATCGGAGCGAGGTCGGACAAGTTCCCTTCTAGCCGTGGAGCTCTGTTCGGGGTTGCTGCGGTCTTCTTCGCTCTGGTGATCGGAACGACCGCATTTGCCTGGCTCCACGCCGAAGATGAGAAGCACCATCGCGAGAGTGAGCCTCTGGCAGAAGAGTCCGCGGCCAAACAGGAGGCGGGGGTTCCGGCCTCAGGGCAGTCTGCTCTGACCGAGCTAGCGCTTACATCGCCCTCCAGCGGCGCGTTGCAGTTCTCGCCCGCAGGCCTCAAGGCTCCAGCTGGCGAGGTCGAGATCGTCTATGACAACCCGTCCATGGTCCCGCACAACGTCGCACTCGAGTTCGAGGGCAAGGAGATCGGCAAGTCCGCCACGGTGACCAACGGCAAGGCCAGCTTGAAACTGAAGCTCAATCCCGGTGAGTACGTCTTCTACTGCGCCATTCCCGGCCACCGCCAGGCCGGAATGCAGGGAGACCTGCTGGTCACCGGCCGCGTCAACTAACGGCTCCCAGATCCCGAGCGATAACGCAGCGGGCGCTAGCCTGAAGCCGTTGTGAGCAGAACTTTCCACCTAACCACCTTCGGGTGCCAAATGAATGTGCACGACTCCGAGCGGCTGGCCGGCATGCTCACTTCGCTCGGCTATGGCCGGATTGATGACCGTGAGGTCGCAGACCTGATCCTCTTCAACACCTGCTCCATCAGAGAGACGGCAGATTCGAAGTTGCTGGCTCACCTGGGGGATGCCAAGCGCCTCAAGCGAGAGAATCCCGACAAGGTCGTCGGTGTCGGGGGCTGTTGGGCCCAGTCTCTGCAGAATGAGATCTTCGAGAGATTTCCATTCGTCGATGTTGCGTTTGGGCCTGGCCAGATCCATCGCCTTGCCGAGTTCCTCAATTCGGACTCGATTACCGCCCAGGGCTACTTCGAGTTCGAGGCACTGTCCAGCGATCTCCCCGGAGAGCGAGAGCGAGAATTCCAAGCTTGGTTGCAGATTTCGCAGGGGTGCAACAGCGCCTGTTCCTACTGCATAGTGCCCTCGACCAGGGGTCGCGAAGTCAGCCGGAACCCCGAAAGCATTCGGGCCGAGGCCGAAGGGCTGATCTCCGAAGGTGTCAGGGAAATCACCTTGCTGGGACAGAACGTGAACAGTTATGGCAGGGATCTCCCCCGGGACAGGCGCATCGGATTCTCTGACCTGCTGCGGAGCCTCGACTCACTCGACGGGCTGGACCGCCTGCGCTACACGAGCCCCCACCCCAAAGACATGCGCGACGATGTACTGCAGGCGCATGCTGAGCTGGCCTCTGTTTGCGAGCACATTCACCTGCCCTTGCAATCGGGGTCGAGCAGCATTCTCAAGCGGATGCGCCGGACCTACGACAGGAAGCGCTATCTAGACCGTGTCTCTTCCATTCGCAGCTGGATACCCGATTGCTCGATAACCACGGACATCATCGTCGGCTTTCCCGGCGAGACCGAGCAGGATTTCGAAGAGACTCTCGAGGTGGTCGACCAAGTCGGCTTCGACGCCGCGTTCAGCTTCGTGTTTTCTCCGAGGCGAGGTACAGAGGCAGCTGACCTGCCCGGACAGATAGATCGAGAGGTCAAGAGCGCTCGCATGGGAAGGCTCGTGGAGCTGGTCAATCGCAGGGCGGCTGAGCGGTCGTCGAGATTTCTCGGAAGAGAAGTCGAGGTTCTGGTGGAGGGAGCCTCGAGAACGGACCCAACGCGAATTCGCGGCAGAACGCGCAGCAACAAGGCCGTGAATTTCGACGGACTCGCCAAACCGGGTGACATGGCGGTGGTCGAGATCACGGGCACCACCTCCCACAGCCTCGACGGCGCTGAAGTCCTGATGGCCAGAGTCTGATGCGCGCGACCAGCCAATCTCTTCCTATGGGCGGCACAACTCGGCCACGCCCGGGGGAGCCGCGGGTGATCGCGCTCTTCGGGCCGACCTCGGTAGGCAAAACGGGTGTCGCCATAGAGATGGCAAGCATCTTGCGAGAGCGTGGGGAGAGCCCGGTTGCCGTGAACTGCGACTCGATCCAGGTCTATCGCGGCCTCGAGGTAATCAGCGGCGCAGCGAGCCGGCAACAGCAGGAACTACTCGAGCATCGATTGATCGGCTTCGTCGATCCGAGCGAGGAAATGAGCGCAGGTGTGTATGCCGAGATCGCCCACGCAGAGATAGATGAGCTGATCGAGGGAGGGCAGCTGCCCATAGTCGTCGGAGGTACCGGCCTGTGGCTCAGAGCTGCGCTCTCGAATCTGAGCCTGATTCCGCCGGTCGAAGACACGCTGCGGCAAGAGGTAGAGAGGGAGATGGAGGAGAGGGGCTCCGATGCACTGCACGAAGAGCTTCCCGACCGTTTCGCAAACCGGGTTCACCCGAATGACCGAAACAGAATCGCTCGCTGGACAGCGCTGATCCGCAGCGGCATGCAGCCCGAGACGGATTCGAGCGGGATGTGGCAGGCAGACCTGAGGCACCCGACCCGGATGGTTGGTCTGATCGACACACGCGAAGAGATCGCCCGCCGGATAGATCAGAGGGTGGAGGAAATGCACCGCGAGGCGAGTACGGAGGCTCGGTCCCTCGCTTCGTCGGGAGCTTCACGTACCGCTCGGGCCGCCATCGGTGTGGATGGCTTCGTCTCAGGTGAGCTCGATGAAGTCAAGGCACAACACCGGGCATATGCCAAGAGACAGATCACCTGGATGAAGAAGATGCCCGGGGTCGAGTTGGTCGAGCGAGATGGTGCAACCGATGCCGAGCTTGCCCAGCGTATTCTGGGGCAGCGATGAAGCTCGAAAAGTGGCAAGCCCTCGGCAACGATTACCTGATCGTGGAGCGCGAATCTCTTCCTTGGGATCTCACCGAGGCGCGAATCAGACGACTCTGTGATCCGCACTTTGGCCTCGGCTCCGATGGGGTCTGCGAGCTCTCGGAGCCGGACAGCGATGGCGCTATCGCGCGACTCGCTATCTACAACCCTGACGGTTCGAGGGCCGAGCTATCCGGAAATGGAGTGCGTGAGGTGGCTCTCTATCTGCACAGCCATGGACGCACCGGCGGCGACACCTTCACGATTCAGACCGACGCAGGTCCTGTCACCCCTGAGGTGATCTCACCGAGCGAGGCACGGGTCGCTATGGGGGTGGCGGCGACTGCGTCTGACTCTTACCCAGCAGGCGAACCATCTGGTGTGGGCACCGTTAGCGCCGGGGGGAGAGAGTGGGAGTTCCAACACGTCTCTATCGGAAACCCACAGTGTTCGATCGAGGTGGAGGCTGGTCTCGAGGAATTGGACCTGTCTCTGATCGGCCCTGACATCGAGTCGGCCGAGTGCTTTCCAAAGCGCACCAACGTGTCGTTTTGGACCCGCGACGGAGATCGGGGCGAGAACGGCTCAAGGATCCGCGCCAGGATTTTCGAGCGCGGGGTAGGGGAGACGCTTTCATCGGGAACGGGCGCTACCGGCGCCGCAGTGGCTGCATCAATCTCCGGTCTTGACTCGCCGATCGAAGTCGATCTCGACGGAGGGACTCTCCGGGTCGAGATCGGTGAGGATATGGAGATACATCTCACCGGCTGGGCAGTGCCTGTTTATTCAGCTGAGATCTCTGGTGATTTGATGAGCGCTCTGGCCGACGAGGTCGAGCCGCCAAGCCTGACCGGCACCTCGTAGTCTGTTCGGGAATGGATTCCTCGTCGCAGAAGCCGAACTTGGGCAAACCCTCGCGCAGGCTCGAGGCGATGCCTCCCTACATGTTCGCCGAGCTCGAGCGTAAGGTCGAAGAAAAGCGCGACGCGGGGGTGGACATCATCAGCCTCGGCATCGGCGACCCTGACCTGCCTACATTCCCCCATACGGTCGAAGCGATGCAAGCGGCCGTTGCCGATCCGGCAAATCAGAAGTACCCGTCCAACCGCGGGCGCAAGGAGTTCAGAGAGGCGATGGCTAGCTTCTACCGGGACTCGTTCGGAGTCGAGCTCGACCCCGACAGCCAGATCATCCCTGCGCTCGGATCGAAGGAGTGTCTCTACAACCTCTGCTTCGCTTTTCTCGACCCAGGCGACGTGGCTCTCGCATCTGACCCCGGCTACCCGGTCTACACGGGTGGACCGATATTGGCTGGCGCGGAGCCGGTACTCGTCGGCCTCGACCCCTCTCGCGGTTTTGCTCCTGATTTCGATTCGGTCCCCGAGGACAAGCTAAGGGCCGCCCGCTTGCTATTTCTCAACTATCCGAACAATCCAACCGGTGCGGTAGTCCCCGACGGAGTGTTCGAGCGAGCCATCGAGCTCGCCAATGAGTACGACTTCCTGGTCGTACATGACAATGCTTACTCCGAGATCGTGTTCGACGGATACGTAGCACCGAGCTTCCTGGCGACCCCCGGTGCCTTCGAAGTGGGAGTCGAGGTCTTCTCGCTCTCGAAGGGGCACAACATGACTGGCTGGCGCTGTGGCGCGATCGTGGGTAACACCGAGGCGATCGAGACCTACTGGCGACTGAAGACGAACGTCGACTCGGGCATGTTCGAAGCCGTGCAGTTGGCTGGCGCTGCGGCCCTGACGGCGTCCCAGGACCCTGTGCGCGAGATGTGTGAGATCTACCAACGCCGCCGGGATCTCGTGATCGGGGCGCTTCGCGAAATAGGGATCGAGGCCGAGGCCCCGAGGGCGACGATCTATGTCTGGGCGCCGGTACCCGAGGGCTTTACTTCGACCTCTTTCGCGGAGCATGCTCTCGAGGAGGCAGCGGTGATCGTCTCTCCCGGGTCTCTCTATGGACCCACCGGGGAGGGTTTCTTCCGGATCTCACTGACCACTCCCGACGAGCAGATCACGCAAGCAGTGGAGCGCATCCGGGAGAACCTTTCCTGAGTAGTGGAAAGCGGTACTGCCCGGCTGGGGTAGGTCCTAAGATCGGGTTGAGTGGGTAAGGATCGAACAAAGCCCGTGACAGGGCAAGGGAACAGCGCAGCCGCCGGGTTGACCAATCCGCGCGCCCGACAGCGAGCCCTCGTAATCGGCGTGGTAGACAAGGGCCAGCGAGACGAGAACCGTCTCGACGAGATGAAGGAATTGTTGAAGACCGCGGGCGTTGCAACCAGCGGATCGATGTTGGTGCCCCGAGACCAGCCCGACCCCGATCGGTACGTGGGTCGTGGAAAGTTGATTGAGATCAAACATGAGATCGAGCAGACCGACTCCAACCTCGTGGCCTGCGACGACGAGCTCTCGCCTCGACAAGAGAGGAACCTCGAATCGGAACTCGGTGTTCCTGTGATCGATCGCACCGCCGTGATCCTCGACATCTTCGCCGACCACGCTCATACAGCTGAGGGCAAGCTGCAAGTCGAACTCGCCCAGCTGGATTACAACCTGGCGCGAATGCGGGGGCTCTGGACACATCTCGAGCGACTTGGGGCGGGGATAGGGACCCGAGGACCTGGAGAGTCTCAGATCGAAACCGACCGGCGGCTCGCCAGGGACAGAATCGCAAAGCTGAAGCGTCGACTTCGCAAGTCCGAGCGCGGGAGGGCGGTCAGGCGAACGCGTAGAGACGCGTCTCAGACCCCGACGATTGCGCTGGCGGGCTACACGAACGCCGGCAAGTCGAGCCTGATGAACGCGATCACCTCGGCGGAAGTTGGCGTGGGTGAACGACTGTTCCACACGCTCGACCCGACTACGCGGTCGTTCAGGCATCGTGGCAAGGGCTTTCTGCTTACCGACACTGTCGGGTTCATCCGCAAGCTTCCACATGAGTTGGTCGAAGCGTTCAAGGCCACCCTCGAAGAGACTCATCGCGCCGATCTGATCTGTCATGTGGTCGATGCCTCCGAGCCAGAGACAGAGAGGGAGGAGGCGATCGAAGCGGTCGAAGCTGTTCTACGGGAGATCGGCGCGGAGGATGTCCCTCGCGTTACTGCTTTGAACAAGGTCGATCTTCTCGGCGACGAGGAGCGACAGGAGTTGCGCCGGTTGTACCCGAAGGCTGTCCAGGTATCTGCGTCGGATGGCAGCGGTCTCGATCGCCTTATGGATGTCTGGGCGGATTCGCTGCGATCCTCTCTGGCCGAAGTAGAGCTTTTGATCCCGTACGAAAGTGGGGATCGGCTTTCCGATGTCTACCGCGCCGCCGGCGATCTGGAAAGAGAAGACCTTCCGGAGGGGACATTGGTTCGGGCCCGAATGCGCCCAGAGGAGATAGACCGCTTTGCCGACCTCAAGCCTCAGAGAGTGCAAAACGGGTTCGACCCCGAGTTGGCCCAGAATGGCGCTCAGAAGGCCGCTGAGAGCCGTAAAACGGGCGTTTGAGGCCCACTTCCAGCCTCTTTTGGCTCTTCGTGACCGAGTGAGCCCCTAGGTTCGCAATATGGAAGAGCTTCAGGTACGCAGGTTGGATCCATCCGCCAAGGAGCCAACCAGAGCGCATGATGGCGATGCGGGTCTCGATCTCTACTCGGTCGAGTCAGCGCGCCTCGGGCCCGGGCAGCGGGTTTCGATTGGCACCGGTCTGGCTGTCGCCATTCCGACGGGAATGGCGGGTCTGGTCCTTCCGCGGTCAGGGTTTGCGCTGAGACACGGCATCGCCTTGGTCAACTCTCCAGGGTTGATTGACAGCGGATACAGGGGGGAGTTGAGGGTCTTGCTCTTGAATACCGATCGCGAGACCGAGTTCGCAGTCGAGCAGGGAGATCGAATCGCACAGCTTCTGATAATCCCGTTCGTCTCAGTGCAGGTCAGACAGGTGGACGAACTCGGTGATGCCGCACGCGGCGAGTCAGGCTTCGGCTCCTCAGGCAAGGACTAGCGGCGGCAAGCTTCCAGCGCGCTCTGGTGGGCCGCAATCTCCAGATCGTCGTTGAGGGGCTCTAGCTCGAGCGGTCGCTCTCCCGGTGCGACCAACGCCTGTCCGATCAGCCAGTCGGCAAACCAGTAATTCTTTGGCAGGAGGGGGCCATGCAGGTAAGTGCCCATCACGCGTCCCTGCCGGATGCCCTCGGTTGCGTCTTTTCCGTTGTTGCCGTTTCCGTTCAGCACGCGGCCGAGTGGAGTAGCTCCATCGCCGAGGTACGTTCGCCCGCCGTGGTTTTCGAAGCCGGCAAGGACTTTCGTGCCCGATACCCCCTCGAGGCCGCTCACCTCTATCTCGATGTTCCCGATCAGTCTCTCTCCCGGCTCTCTTCGCGTCTCGAGGTCGCAGAGCCCGAGCCCTTCGATGGTTTGATCGCCAACGACATAGCTGTGTCCGAGCAGCTGGAAACCGCCGCAGACTGCAAGCAGTGAGGCTCCGGATTCCAAAGCACCCTCGATACCCGGGCGCTTACTCGCAACGAGGTCCTGCGCAATTTCGATCTGATCGCGGTCCTGCCCGCCCCCGATGTAGATCAGGTCGGTCGAGTCGGGTTCCAAATCGTCACCTTCGCCGCAACTACTCAGCTCGAACTCGATCCCTCTCCACTCGCACCTGCGTTGGAGGAAGATCAAATTCCCCCGGTCGGCGTAGATGTTCATCCTGTCCGGATAGAGCGCGGTGACTCTGAGCCGATTCTTGCTCACGGATTTCCCCGATCGCCATGCGGCCCGAACACGAGGAGCTCCGCGGATACCGTCCCTGGTTCTTCTGGAAGCATTTCGGTGTCATACAGGCAATAACCGACGCTGGCGAAGATCCTCTCTGCCTCGCCCTGTGGGTAGCGCCAGAGCGTTTCGATCGCGACCTCGGTCTTCCGCGAGCCATCCGGGGCTACCGATTCACGGAGCCGCTCGATCGATATCTGTGCGGGGCCACAGGTAACCCGACTGATCCGGCTAGAGAGGAGCCATCCCTCGACCTCGACCATGTCCGGCAGCGACCTGGGGGCGAAGACGCCCTCTTCGATCTCCTCATCCCGCAGAGCCGCCAGGCCGATCGTTGGTCTCGTGGCGGACGGCTCGGTCAATCGGGTCAAGGTTCTACCTGCAGAGCTCGGCTCCAGGTAGTGGAGAAACTGCATCGGGGCGATGATCAGGGCCGGCAACGGGTCGGGTAGGGGCGCCGACTCTACCGTGCCCGAGATAACCGAGACCGGAAGACTGCGTGCATCTGCCTCACGTTTCAGGTTTTCAGCCAATCGCGGGCGCGACTCCAAGGCGATCACCCGATGCCCTGCCTCGGCCAGATGAAAGGAAACGCGGCCCGTCCCTGATCCGAGCTCCAGTATCGGGCCTGCGCAGGAGTCGGCGAGGCGCGTCCAGGCCGAAAGGTCGGCCGAGAAGGAGCCGAGCTCCAGCCTTTGCCAATCGACCTCGGATATCTCCACTTGCGTCTGCTCGACGCAATCCCTAGAGCCAGAAATCATCGGCGTGCCCCTTCTCGGCGATCTTCCCGCGAACCTCGAGCAAGGCTGTGTAGGTGGGGAGGGCATAGAGGATTCCGTCAGACCGCTTCACTGCGGCGAGCAGCGATCGCTCGAGATCTTCGTCGACGGTCAGCCGACTGGAAGGCCAACCGGCGTACTTCAACCTGAGCGCCATCTCGGATGCACGCGTTCCCGAGCAGGTAACGCTGCCGATCCGATCTGCAAGTGGTTCGAAGTCGGCATCCCAGACCCAGGAGACATCACGACCATCCGCAATTCGATCATTGAGGCCAATCCAGAGATCCAGATTGCCGGATTGACCGGCCTCGTTACCTAGCGTCCGAAGGACCTCGTTGGCACCCGTCGGGTTCTTGATCAAGAGCAGTGCGAGGTCGCCGTCGTCGAGCTCGATCCTCTCTGAGCGGCCAAATACCGACGCAGTCGCGGAGATACCCTCGACGACGCTTGTCAGAGGCTCGCCCATCGCATAGCCAGCGGCAATCGCCGCGAGTGCGTTGTAGACGTTGTAGAGGCCGGGCAGGGGGAGCGTCAGAGATGAGTGTCCAATCGGAGTGTCGAACTCGATCTCACTACCCGAGAGACCATTGAGGGAGACCGAAGTGGCGGTCACTTGAATGTCGGCAGGGCGCGCATGACCGCAACTCGAGCATCGGTAATGACCTAGGTGACCTATGAAGGTCCGTTCGTAGGAGTACTGCCCGCCGCATCTGCGGCAGTACTTGGCATCGAAAGCATGGGCCTGTTCTGCGAGTGCTTGATTCAGATCCTCCATGCCGAAATAGATCGCCTCCCGACCAGGTGGCAAGGAGGCAGCGAGGTCCGCCACCGACGGGTCATCCGCGCAAAGCACCAGAGCACAGTCTTCAGGCAAGGCGGCGACCATGGCAGACCATTCGTCGGCCAGTCGCTCCAGCTCTCCGTATCGGTCCAGCTGATCGCGAAACAGGTTTCCCAAGACCACCACTTTCGGGTTGAGCAGTGGAGCAAGCCGCGAAACCCACGCTTCGTCGATCTCGAACAAGCCGAGCGCATCCTCAGGCAGGTCTGCCGAATCGAGGAGGGTGGTGGCGACGCCCCAGTGCATATTGGAGCCAGCCTTGTTGTGCAGAACGCTTCGACCGCCGGCAGCCAACACCGAGGAGATCATCGCGGCCGTCGTCGTCTTTCCGTTGGTCGAGCTGACGATGACCGAGCCCCCCGGTATCTCACGTGCCATCCGCTCGATTGCATCGGGTCTGACCTCAGTCAGTATTCGCCCTGGGAGGGTGGTTCCGCCGCTGCGCCCCGTCGCCTTGATCAATGCCCTTGCGGTCCTTGCCAGGGCGACAGAGAGTCTCCAGGGAAGCCTTGCGGCACGAGACTGGCGATCGCCGCTCATCGATCCTCCTCGTTCGGAACGCGGATCGACAAGGCCGCGGGCAGGACCTTCGCTTTCAGCGGTAGCTGGGTCAACAGATCGCCGTCGGCGTAGACGTCGAACGGTCGATCGGCACGTATCTCGACCTCCGCGAGCCTGGTCACGTTGATCTCGGGGTCATCGACGTGGGTTCCCTTGAAGATCTTCGGCATAGTGCCGAGAAACCTCAGCTTGCGGGTGCCAGCAATGGTGATCAGGTCGAAAAGGCCGTCCTGCAGATCGGCGTCGGGTGCGATGAACATCCCTCCGCCGTAGGCCTGATTGTTGGCGACGGCAACGCTCCAGCCGGTAAAGCCGTATGTCTGCATGCCGGGGGAGAAGACCTCGAAGCGTGCCGGTTTCCAGCTGACCAGGGCTCGCAGCGCCGCATAGACATAGACGAAGCTGCCCCGAATGAACCGTGACTCGTTGGCGATCCGATTGGCCTCAGAGTCGAAGCCGAAGGATGCGATGCCGAGGAATGGTTTGCCGTTTGCCTCGCCGAGGTCGATCCTGATGTCCTTGCCAGCGATCAACGCCTCGACGGCTTCACGCGGGTCGCTCGGGATGCCGATCACTCTGGCAAAGTCATTCCCGCGACCAGCCGGTATCAGGCCGATCGAGAGCTTCTCTCCAACGAGTTCTCTCGCCATACAGGCCAAGGTCCCGTCGCCTCCAACCGCAACAGGCATCTCGCCGGCATCTGCAGCCGCTCGTGCGAGCCGGGCCAGATCGTCGACGCTATCACTGCGTACAGCGCTATAGGCGACCCCGGTTTGGCGGAGACTCTCTTCTGCCTCGGCAAGAACCCGCTCAGAGGCCCCACCGGACGCGGCGGGATTCAGGATCAGCGCCAAGGAGCGCCCGTCGTTGCTCACCGCAGGGAATTTAGCCGGGAGGGTGGAGGGCTGGTTGGAATACCGAGTAAATGCCGTTCCCGACCTGCCCAGAGGCGACGAGCTGGAGCCCGTGTCGTGCTGCGGTTCGCTCGAGGGTTGTCGGGTCCACGTAGAAAGGGGTTCGCTCTCCCCAGCTGGTTGCAGAGATGAAGTATCCGTCGGGTCGGAGCACCCGCGCCGTTTCATCCAGAAAGGGGGGGAGGTTGAGTTGGGTGACGAGATCGAACGACCCATCGGTGAAGGGGAGGGCGGAGGCATCCGCGACTCGGAACGACACCCTTCCATCCGGGTCCAGACCGATTCGCTTGGTTGCCCGCTTGATCATCGGCTCGGATATATCCACACCCCTGACGCTGCAGCGCGGGAACTCCCGCGCTACCAAGAGCGCCGCCACTCCGGTGCCGGTACCCAGATCCAGCGCCTTCTCCGGTTCCCTGACGTGTGTCAGGGCAGTTGCCATCGGCAGCAGGAAGCCGGGATCGGATTCGACCGTCCTCGCATCCCAGCTTTCGGCCCTGAGGTCGAAGAAACGTCTTACCGGACCGCGCATCACGGGCCAGAGCCACGGTGCTCTGAGCATGGCTTTTCCCACCCCGTGACCTGCAGACCGAATCAGAGTCTGCGTCCGCGAGCCGCTGCTGCGCGTGTTCTCCTGTCCGTCGGGCATCCGTTGAATAGTTGCAGGCAAGCGATCCGTCTCCGGGTCCCCTAATCTGGGCATTGGATGAAGTCTTCGATCCGACTCAAAAGCCCCCTTCTGCTGATCCTCGTGCTGGCAGCTTCTGCCTTGGTTTATGGCTGCGCCGGCAGCGGTGAATCAGATGAGCAAGGGGTGGTGCTGCCTGAGGGATGCGAGGCAGTAGATACACCCCCTGCCAAGAAGGTCGCACTGAAGGCCCCCTCCAAGCCGCTCACCACGCCGACCAATGCTGTCGTCTCGACCAGTTGCGGCGATTTCACGATCTCGCTCGACGTCGAGCAAGCACCCAAGACCTCTGCCTCCTTCGCCTATCTCGCTGACCAGGGTCTGTACGACGACACGCCCATCCACCGGATCGAGCCTGGCTTCGTGATCCAAGGGGGAGACCCGAGAGGCGACGGTAGCGGGGGTCCGGGCTACAGCGTGGTCGAGAAGCCTCCCTCGAATCTCAAATATCTGCAAGGAGTGGTTGCAATGGCCAAGACTGGAACCGAGGCAGCGGGCACCTCAGGGAGCCAGTTCTTCGTGGTGACGGCCCAGGATGCGCAACTCCCACCGGACTACGCACTGCTCGGAAAGGTGATCAGCGGCCTCGATGTAGTGCTTCGGATAGAGGAGTTGGGCCAGGCTGGCGGAACCCCGAGCGCTCCGGTGGTTATCAATTCGGTGAGCATCTCTCCTGCCTGATGGCGGCTTTGAAGCTTGGCGACAAAGCACCTGAGTTCAGCTTGCCCGGCACGGGTGGGACCGACTACTCGTTGGACCAGTTCGAGAACGGTTTGATCCTCGCCTTCTACCCTGGGGACTTCACCCCGGTCTGCACGAAACAGTTCTGTTCCTACCGTGACGACGGCGACCGGCTCGAGGCACTCGGCGTACCACTGCTCGGAATCTCGCCCCAGTCCGTGGACTCCCATGAGCGTTTCAGCAGAGAGAACTCACTGACGACGCCGCTTGCCTCTGACCCCGACAAGGAGGTCGCAAAGGCCTACGGCGCCTTGGGCCCGGGTGGATTCATCCGTCGTGCCGTGTTCGTGATCGACGGCTCAGGTGTGATCAGATATCGACACGTGCCTCTGTTCGGGTTGACCTACCACGACGTCGACGATCTCGAGAAGGCGGTCGCAGGCCTGCTCTGAGGACTGCGACCCGCAGATCTCCAGATAGAGAATGGGACGAGACGGACCGAGTCTTTCTCGCACGATCAGCGGAGAGGGACCAACGGTCGTTCTGCTCCATGGACTGACTGCGGTCGGATCGCAGGTAATCCACGGTTCACGCAGGCTCGAGAGAGCTGGTTTCAGGACTGTCGCCTACGATGCCCGCGGGCATGGGAGATCAGGGATCCCGTCTCCGGATGTGCCCCTTGAGCAGGCATACGGGTACCCGGCGCTGGCTGACGATTTGGATGCGATCATTTCCGAATCCGTGCCGGACGACGAGCCCTTCTATCTGGCAGGCAGCTCGATGGGGGCTCATACGGCCATCGGCTACGCGTTGAACAACCCCGAGCGCATCAGCGGGGTCGTACTGATTGGGCCGGCCTACGCAGGCAAGACCCCCGACGCCGAGTCTCTCGAGCCTTGGGACCTTTTGAGTATCGGCCTGCGTGACGGTGGCCCAGAGGGTTTCGTGGAGGCTTACTCCGAAGGGCTGGCAGCAACCAGCGAGTGGCGCGACCGGCTTATCGCCTTGGCGCGAGAGCGCATCCAACTCCATGAGCACCCTGAGGCCCTGGCCGATGCCCTCTGGTGGATCCCGCGCTCGACTCCGTTCAGCGCAATCGATGACCTCGCGGATGTATCCGTTCCCGCGCTGGTAATCGCAAGTAGCGACGAGGCCGACCCGGGACATCCGCAGGCCGTTGCCGAGGCCTGGTCCGCGACGATTCCGGGCGCTGAGTTAAGAGTCGACCGGCCCGGTGACACCCCGACCGCCTGGAGCGGAGGGCGCCTGGGCGACGTAATTGCTGAATTTGCTGCCGCTCACGCCTGAGTCATGCCTGTGCCTGTTGAGACGAGTGAGTTTCCATAATCACTGTTAGCGAGCATTGCATCTGAGCGAAGGTCTCTAGCCCTGCTCGAAGCAGGTCAGCACATCCCTGCGTGCCCCGGCTGTCGGAACGGGCGTAAAGACCACGACTGCATTGTCCACCCGGACTACCCGTCCTTCGGGGTCAGGTGCGCCGAAGCTCTGCAATGCACCACGAAGATCGGCCAGTCTTCGCTGCGCGCGGGCAACATTTCCGTTCACGATCGCTTCGATTGTGGTCCCGGATTTCTCCATGGTTAGGTTTGCGGCTACCGACCCGGGCAGCGAGCCTTCGACATCGACCACCTGCACCCGCCGGTATCCAGAGTCAGCCAGGCATCCCCGAGTAGCGGTCAGATCGACTTGGTTGCTCGAGCTTCCACAGGCAGCTACTGCCAAGGAGGCGGCGCAGAGAGCTACGCCAATGGCCGTCCCGGCGGAAGATCTCTTCGAGATGCCCTTCATACCGGCAGAAGGTATCCGAGAACCGCGTATCGCGGCGCCGAGCGCCTCCAAAGGTCACAATTGCCTCAGTCATGGTTGGAGACCCAGCGGGCGGCATAGGTTTGGCAGCAGCCTTCTTGGCGGGCGCGATCTCGTTCCTTTCTCCCTGCGTGCTTCCGCTCGTCCCGGGCTACCTGTCCGCAGTAACCGGGGTCGCCTACAGCGAGCTCGACGAGGTGAATTGGCGCCGCGTCCTGGTACCCAGCCTGCTTTTCGTTGCGAGCTTCTCGCTGATCTTCATTCTGCTCGGTCTGACAGCAACCGGAATCGGTTCGATCCTTGGCGACAATCGCAGGCTGCTCGAAAAGATTGCGGCGACTCTGATCATCGTGATGGGGGTCTTTTTCATCGCATCGCTCTTCATCGATCGGCTCAACCGAGAGTGGCATGTCGATGCGTTGATGGAGCGTGCAGGAAAGGGTGGCCCGGTCGTCGCAGGAGCCGCGTTCGCGTTGGCCTGGACCCCATGCATAGGCCCGACCCTGAGTGCGATCCTCGCAGCCGCAGCGCTTTCAGAAACTGCTGGTCGCGGGGCTCTCTTGCTCGCCTTCTACTCGGCCGGTCTGGCGATCCCGTTCCTTTTGACCGCACTCGCGTTCAGTCGGATGTCGACCGCCTTCAGGTGGATCCGCCGCTACCAGCCCGTTCTGATGGCAGTTGGCGGAGTGATTCTGATCACGATGGGAATCCTGATCTGGACCGGAGAGTTCTTCCGCCTAAACATCGAGGCGCAGAAGCTGCTCAACGATCTCGGCCTGAACTTCTCAGCCGAGTACTAGCGTCAACCAACCCGCGGGCCGGCTGGTACCGCTACTTCGACGGGGATACCAAGAGCTTCTGCTTCTTCGATCCCCTCCCCCTCCAGGTCGCGTGAGCAGACGATCTTGAACCTTCCGGTGCTGAGGCCAGGGTCCGGCGTTATCGGAAGACCCATGAACTCGTCCCATCCGAGGCGCTCGACTTCGAACGGGTTCATCCTGATCTCCGCTGCCGGGAAATCGCAGTTCCTGTTGTGGTGGTCTATCGCCTTCGCGATCGCTTCGAGGTTTTTCCCTTCCGGACTGCTCACGCGGCAAATGTAGGCGAGACCGAGTGGTGTGGCGCACGGTCTCGTGCGTGGCTTTCGTCGGTCGCCCCTCCTAGCATCATCGGTGTGATCGCCCATGTCGACATGGACTCATTCTTCGTCTCGGTAGAGCTCCTTCGCAGGCCGGAGTTGCGCGGCAAGCCGGTGATAGTGGCCAACGGAACGAGCGCGCGCTCGCGCGGTGTCGTGATGACCGCCTCATATGAAGCCCGTGAGTTCGGAGTTCACTCCGCGCTCTCACTTGCAATGGCTCACCGACGCTGCCCCCAGGCGATTCTCGTCCAGAGCGACATGAATCTCTACCGCAGAGCGTCAAAGGCGGTCATGGAGATCTTCGCCGAGTTCAGCGACACCATCGAGGTCGCGGGGCTCGACGAGGCATACCTCGACCTCTCAGGCTCGATCGCACCCAAGACGAGAGCCAGAGAGATGAAATTCCTGGTCAAGGAGCGGACCGGCCTTACCTGTTCGGTCGGGCTGGGGAGCAACAAGTTGTTGGCGAAGATCGCCTCTGATCTCGAGAAGCCGGATGGCCTGTCAGTTCTGAACGAGTCGGAAATGCCGGAACGTGTAGATGGCTTCCCCGCCCGGATCATCCCCGGGGTTGGTCCGAAGACCGAGGATCGCTTGTCGGAGATGGGAATACGCAGCGTTGGCGACCTCGCAAGAGCTGATCTCGTGCAACTGACCGATCTGCTCGGGCAAAGCCATGCCCAGGGCTTGCGCGGGCGGGCGAACGGCCGCGATGAACGGGTTCTCGAGCCCATCCGTGAGCCGAAGTCAGAGAGCCGCGAGACGACCTTCGATCAGGATGTCGCCGACCTCGACTGGCTCGGTGAGCGGGTCGAGGAGTTGGCCGGTGAGGTTTGCGCGAGCCTTCTGAAGGGCAAGAGGACCGGGCGCACGGTTGTGCTCAAGGCGAAGCTCTCTTCCTTCAAGACCCTGACCCGCTCTCGCACGCTCGCCAGCCACACGCGCGATCGTGACGAGGTCTCGCGGATAGGCCGAGAGCTCTTGTCGTCCCTCGATGCTCCCGAGCCCCTGAGGCTGATCGGGATTGGACTCTCGGGCCTGCGTCGCGACGGCGAGCCCGAACCGGTGATACCTGACGACGGACCGGCCCTGCGGCTCGACCTCGACGCCGCCTGAGCTCAATCGTCTCCTTGCTGGAAGGCCTCCGTGAATGTCGATCTAGCTGCCTCGCCCCATACCGGCTCGTCGAATCGTGCCCGCAGCTGCAGTCGAGTCACCAGATCCAGATCTTCTTTGCGAGCTTCGTCGTAGGAAGACCCTGACTCTCGGTCGGGGTATCCGGGGTGTACGAACCACTCGGTAATTCCATCCCCGAGGCTGTGCAGATTTTCGGGCTGTACTGGTTCGTCTGGCTCGGTGCGACCGATCAGATGATCGGTGGTGTCTATGCCACGCTCGCTGAGCCATTGCCGGTGATCCCGCCCGACGGCCCTCACCGGACACCCCACCTGCAGGGCCATCTCGAATACGGGGGTGGCGAGCTCCGGCCTCGCGTGGCAGTGGTGATGCCCATTGATGAAGGCAGGCCAACGTCCGAACAGGTCGGTGAATCGCTCCATCTGGACTCGGAGTGAGGTCTTTGCCGAGGCGCCGCTTCGTGCCCCCCACCGACTTTCGAAGTCCACGTGCAACCCAAGCTCGACCCCCAGATCCAGCAGTGGCACGGGGTCGCAGTCCGGTCGCTCGGTCATCACGCTGACCGCGTCAATTCCCCCTGAGTCGATCGCGGCCAGTATTCCCTCGTTGTACGAGGGCCAGTAGCCGTAATCGTCAGCGGTGATGATCAGGCGGCGCTGCATGTGATCGGATGTGCCTTTCACATGCCGATCATGGCTGATCGGGCGCAGCCCCTCTGCAGCCTTCTTCGCGAGAGATCGCACTCGGCGGATCCGACAGCACCGCCTGATTGAATCACCCGCGTGGTCCCGTACTACATGCCGTTCAAGAAGTATCTAGATCGCAGATATGGCGCATGCCTGCTTCTGATCCTCACCTCGATCATCGTCCAGATTGCCGCCCCAGACAGCGAGGCCGGACATGTGCTCGTGGTTCTCCTCTACGGCCTGACCCTGCTTACCGCCATGACGGCGGCGGAGAGTGCCGTCAACCTGATCCGTCTTGCGCGAGTCGCGGTGATCTTGCTGGTGCTTGCAAGCGCGGGCCTGTCGCTCGGTGTCCCTGCGATCGGCGATCACGCAACGCGTATATCGACCCTGATCCTGGTCGTGATTGCTCCGGCCGTGATCGTGCGAGGACTGTTCCGGCATGGTCTCGAGAAGGGCGTCATCGATCTCCAGACCATGTTCGGGGTTCTCTGCCTCTATCTCCTGCTCGGGCTCGCGTTTGCGGCTGCATACAACGTGCTCGCAGACCTTGGCGATTCCAATTTCTGGGAGCAGGGAGATGAGACGACCAGCAATTACCTCTTCTTCAGCTTCTCCACCATGACCACGACCGGTTACGGGAATCTGATCCCCTCTGGCGGGGTTGGGAGGGCGCTGGCTACCCTCGAGTCGATCCTCGGCCAGGTCTATCTGGTTACGGTCGTCGCGACGATCGTTGGAAACCTCGGGCGCAAGACCTCGATCAAACCGCGCGCCCGAAAGACTCGAAAGAGTCGAGCGAAGTCCCGCTGAGCCGTCGCAGGCGCCAAAAGACGTGATCCTCGGGCGGAATTCGCGGTGGGTGTTTGCGGTGCTGTCTGGCGAGAGCCCAATGAAGATAGCCATCCAGCCTCTTTCCGATCGAGCGCAAGCTCGCATCGGTGGGTTCGACCTCGGTGTTCTCGAGGGCCCAGACCCATGCGTTCGCCTCTGATTCGAGCCGCGGAGCCGACCGCCCCGCTCCGACCAGATGTCCGATTTCGTGCAGAGCGATCAAGTAGGTCACCTGCCCGCGGATCTCGGGGATCGCGATCTCCAGTCCTCCGCCTACGTATCGAATCGCCCTGCCTCTGCTGGATGAGCCAGCGATCGCGATCTCGTACTCATCGCAGAGGTCGCGGATGTGAGCCTCGAGCAGCGCAGCGCCCGGTTTCCTGGGCGCAGGGGGCAACGAGGGCGCCTGTTTCTTCTTTCTAAAGGGCATGTCGGTTGCGAGAGTAGCGACGGGTCTGGCCATACTTACCTGTGATGAGTGGAACCAACCCCCTGAGAGTCGCGCTGGCGCAGGTAAACCCGACGGTGGGTGCCGTCGAGGAAAACCGCTCGTTGGTGAGTGATGCGATCGCGCGTGCGAGAGACGAGCGGGCAGATCTCGTCGTCTTCCCTGAGCTGGTCCTCTCGGGCTACCCACCGGACGACCTCGTGTTCAGGCAGGACTTCCTCGTCGCGGTACGTACCTCGCTGGAGGCGCTGGCGGCCGAGGTCAACGACATCGTGGCCTTGGTTGGATTCCCGGAGGCCGCAGCAGGGGAAGGGTCCGAGCAGGTCGACCCGCTCAGCTCCCCCCTTCGCCCTATCACGAGCAATTCGGTTGCTGTGTTGAGGGACGGCAAGGTCGCCGAGACCTACCGCAAGCAGCTGCTGCCGAACTATGGGGTCTTCGACGAGCGTCGACACTTCGAACCCGGAATCTCGAACCTCGTGATCGAGGTCGCTGGACGTTCGGTCGGAGTAACGGTCTGCGAAGACGTTTGGGTCGCGGACGGCCCTGCGGTGGCGGCGGTGGCGGCGGGCGCCGAGATGATCGTCAACTGCTCTGCGTCCCCTTATGCCCGCAGAAAGTCTGAGGCACGCGCGAAGATCGTTGCCTCGCGCGCGGTGGAGTCCGGCGTCCCCGTCGCACTCTGCAACATGGTTGGAGCCCAGGATGAGCTGGTCTTCGATGGCGCCTCTCTGGTTTGCGGATCGGATGGCGAGGTGATCGCTCGCGCCCCGCAGTTCGAGGAGGATCTTCTGGTCGTAGAACTAGGTGCCTCGAGCGGCGGCGGATCAGGCCCTATCTCTCCTTCTCTGCCAGACCTCGATGAGGTGTATGAAGCGCTATGTCTCGGCCTTCGCGATTACACCCGAAAGAACGGTTTCGAAAGGGTCGTTCTCGGCTTGTCGGGTGGAATCGACTCTGCCTTGGTGGCTATGTTGGCGAGCGATTCTCTCGGTCCCCAGTCGGTGGCTTGCGTGGTGATGCCCTCTCCCCACTCGAGCCCAGAGACCCAAGGAGATGCGCGCGAGATGGCGGCTGACCTTGGGTGTGAGCTGATCGAGCTACCTATCGGTGAGGCGATGAGTTCGTACGACGAACTGTTGGAGTCTGCATTCGAGGGAACCGAGCCTGGTCTGGCCGAGGAAAACGTGCAGGCTCGTATCCGAGGAACACTGGTGATGGCGCTCTCGAACAAATTCGGCTGGCTGCC
>JBEIRY010000031.1:0-19251 GCA_040375675.1 Thermoleophilales bacterium
AGGATCTTGAAGCCTTCCTCTTCCCAAGCTCCCGGTATACGGAAGATCGCGATCGTCTCGGCCGGGTCCTTGTCGAGTTCGAGGCAGGCCTTGATCACGCCACGGGCGACGATGTCCACCCTGGTGTTGGAGACGATCGACATCATCACGGCGATCTTCTCGACGCCTTCCTTACCCAGGACCTCCTTGGCCAAGCCACACGCCTTTGCAACCGAGGGGTTCCCGCCGATCTCCGAGTAGTTGGCGGGCTTGCCGCCCTGGCTGCGAACGGCATCGGTCAGGGTTAGCGATCCGCCACCGGCGCCGATTACCAATCCGAGGTTGCCTTCGAATCCGTGGTCTTTGCCTTGGATAACTCCACGATGGTCGGCAGAGTCGATCGCCGTGACGGAGCGTTCGAAGTCGCTTGGCTCATAAGGTTCGCGCGTGTCTTCGGGTTCGATTCCAAGCTCGCCTTCCAGAAGCTTCTTCTGTCGCCCCTTGGCTTCGTCTTCCATCTCCATGTGGGCGTCGAGTGCCACGAAGCTGCCGTCTTCGAGCTCGGCGAGCGGGTTGATCTCGGCCAGAGTCATGTCGTTTTCGCGAAAGAGACGGGCCAGTCGCGCCAATACCGGGGTTGCACGGTTGAGCTGGGAGCCGGTCACGCCCGTGGCTGCGATCACGCACTTTGCCTCGTAGTCGGAGATAGGCATCAGGTTGGAGATGTGGCCTCGCCCGACATGATCGGGGTGCTTCTCGGCCACCTCTTCGATGTCGATTCCACCCATGTCGCTGAACAGCATCAGCGGACGTTTTGCGGTGCCGTCCCAGACCACGCCGGCGTAGTACTCCTGCTTCACCTCGGCCTTCGGATCCACGAGTACTCCTCGCGGCATGTGCCCGTTGATCTCGAGGGCGAGTATCTCTTCGGCGAGGGCTGCGGCCTCCTCTGGCGAGTCGGCGAACTTGACGCCACCAGCTTTCATCCTCCCGCCGGTCAGCACCTGGGACTTGACCACGACTGGCCCCCCGATGCGCTCAGCGGCAGCCCTGGCTTCGTCTGCGGTGGTGCAGAAGCCGTATTCGGTGACCGGGATACCAGCCAGCTCGACGATTTTTCGGGATTCGAATTCGTAGAAGCGCATGAGTTTGATCCAGAGCCCGGGAATTTGCCTCGGGTCGTGGCCGAAGAACCCTAGCCGACCGCGCCCGGTGGGGGTCGGCAAGTCATCGCGTGACGATTTCGTAAAGAATGAAGACCCGCCGGTTTTTGGTGCGATCAACCGGCTCAGCATTCCTGAGACCAACTCGAGAGGAGCAACTGCAAAACCGTGAGTGAGAACGCGACTACGCCGCCGACCGACAACGCCAAGCTCGTCTCCTGGGTAGAGGAGGTCGCAGAGCTGACACAGCCTGATTCCGTCTACTGGTGCGACGGATCCCAGGCCGAGTACGACCGTCTTTGCGAAGAGCTGATCGAGTCCGGAACCTTTCTGCGTCTTTCGGAGGAGAAGCGCCCTAACTCCTTCCTCGCTCGCTCCGACCCCGATGATGTAGCGCGCGTGGAAGATCGGACCTTCATCTGTTCGGAGCAGGAAGTCGATGCAGGGCCGACCAACAACTGGGCGGACCCGGCCGAGATGCGCGAGAGGCTGAACGGACTCTTTGCCGGTTCGATGAAGGGCCGGACCATGTATGTGGTTCCTTTTTCCATGGGGCCCATCGGCTCGCCGGTGGCGCGCCTTGGAGTAGAGATCACCGACTCTCCCTATGTGGTCGTCTCGATGAGGATCATGGCCAGGATGGGCACCGCAGCACTGGAGGCTCTTGGCTCGGATGGCGACTTCATCCCGTGCGTACATTCGGTGGGTGCTCCGCTCGGCGACGGCGCAGAAGACGTGCCGTGGCCATGCAACACTGAGAAGTACATCGTTCATTACCCCGAGACCCGCGAGATCTGGTCGTACGGCTCCGGATACGGAGGAAACGCCCTTCTCGGCAAGAAGTGTCTGGCGCTTCGGATCGCCTCTGCGATGGCGCACGACGAGGGTTGGATGGCCGAGCACATGCTGATCATCAAAGTCACATCGCCCGAGGGCGTCTCCAAGAACATCGCAGCGGCATTCCCCTCGGCATCCGGCAAGACGAACCTCGCCATGCTCATTCCCACGCTCGAAGGCTGGAAGGTCGAGACGGTGGGAGACGACATTGCCTGGCTTCGGTTTGGTGAGGACGGCCGTCTCTACGCGGTCAACCCCGAGGCTGGTTTCTTCGGCGTGGCGCCGGGAACCGGTGAGAAGACCAACCCGAACGCGATCGAGTCGATCGCCAAGGACACGATCTTCACCAACGTTGCTCTGACCGACGACGGTGATGTCTGGTGGGAGGGCCTGACCAAGGAGGCACCCGATCATCTGATCGATTGGCTGGGTAAGGACTGGACGCCGGATTCAGACGAGCCCGCTGCGCATCCGAACTCGCGCTTCACTGTTGCAGCCGCGCAATGTCCGGTGATCAGCCCGGACTGGGAGGATCCAACCGGAGTCCCAATCGACGCAATGCTGTTTGGCGGCCGTCGCGCGACCGTCGTGCCGTTGGTCAGCGAGGCTCGTAGTTGGGAACACGGAGTCTTCCTTGGCGCGACCATGTCGGTGGAGACCACCGCGGCCGCAGCGGGAGAGGTAGGCGCTCTTCGCTTCGACCCGATGGCGATGCTGCCGTTCTGCGGCTACAACATGGGTGATTACTTCTCCCATTGGCTCGATATGGGCAGCAAGGCCGATGAGTCCAAGCTGCCTAAGATCTTCCTGGTCAACTGGTTCCGCAAGGACGCCGACGGTAACTTCATCTGGCCCGGATTCGGAGACAACATCCGCGTACTCGACTGGGTGATGAAGCGCTGCGATGGCAATGGCGGTGCAGAGGAGTCGGTTATCGGCCTCGTTCCTCCTGTCGAGGAGATCGATACGAGCGGAGCGGATGTCACGCCAGAGCAGATGCAGGAGCTGCTGACGGTCAATCCGCTGGATGTCAGCGCTCAGCTCGCTCAGGTGTCGGAGCACCTCGCGAGTTTCGGCGACCGTCTGCCAGCCGGAATCAGGGCTCAGCTGGATGAGCTCGAGCGTCGCACCGGCGACGCCTGAGTCCGGCTACCAGTCGATCAGAAAACCCTCGAGCTGCTCGCGAACCGAATCGGGCATCGGTGTCTTGCCGTTGCCCTCCGGCTCGATGAAGACGGAGCGGGTCGCGATTTCGGTCGTCTGCTCGGAGCCACGCCAGATCCGTGCGGCGAGGTTCATCGAGGTATTGCCCAGCTTTCTGACTCCGATCTCGATCTCGATTTCGTCTTCGAAGCGCAGGGGCGCTAGATAGCGAATGTTGATCTCTGCAACCAGGACATCGACGCCGTGGGCGCGCGGTAGCTCGTTGTAGCCACCAATCGAGGCTCGCCACAGCTCGATCGCTGCCACGTCGTTGTAGGCGAGGTAGTTCGCGTTGAACACGACTCCTTGCGAGTCGCATTCGCTGTAGCGAACGCGCAGCGGGTGTCTTACCGACGGCACGGTAGAGCGACCGGACGGTCGCTCAGCCCTTCATTTCGTACTTCTCGGCGAGGTCAGGATCCTTCTTGGCCAGCATCTCGGCCAGTTGGACCATTACCTGACACTGCTTCCAGGTTGCGTCGTCCTGCATCTTGCCGTCGATCATGTGCACTCCGCGGCCATCCGGAATCGCCTCGATCACCTTCTTGGCAAATAGAACCTCGTCCGGATCGGGACTGAAGACCTTCTTGGCGATGTCGATCTGTACCGGGTGCAGCGACCAGGCGCCGACGCATCCGAGGAGGAAGGCGGAACGGAACTGCGTCTCGCATCCTTCGACGTCCTTGATATCTCCGAACGGGCCGTAGAAGGGGAGTATCCCCGCCGAGGTACACGCATCGACCATTCGGGCGATCGAGTAGTGCCAAGGGTCTTGCTGCGCACTTGCCCTCGGAGATGATTCGTCATCGGCGTCGGGATCTTCGATCGTGCGGTAACCGGGGTGCCCCCCGCCAACGCGCGTGGTCTTCATGCGCCGCGAGGCCGCAAGGTCTGCGGGCCCAAAGCTCATCCCCTGCATCCGGGGCGAGGCGTTGGCGATCTCCTCGACGTTGACAACACCTTGAGCCGTTTCGAGGATTGCGTGTATCAGGAGTGGTTTCTTCAGGCCTGCCTTGGCCTCGAGCTGGGCAAGTAGCCGGTCGAGGTAGTGGATGTCCCAGGCGCCCTCGACCTTCGGGACCATGATTACGTCGAGTTTGTCGCCAATCTCGCCTACGAGCTGGGTCAGGTCGTCGAGAACCCAGGGGCTTTCGAGCGAGTTGATTCGGGTCCAAAGTTGGGTGTCGCCGAAGTCGACCTCTTTGGCAACCTCGATCAACCCGTCGCGGGCGGCGATCTTCTTGTCAACTGGTACTGCGTCTTCGAGATTTCCGAGCAGGATGTCGGCCTGCGCTGCCATGTCCGGGACCTTGGCGCGCATCTTCTCGTTCGATGCGTCGAAGAAATGGATCATCCGGGACGGGGGAAAGGGGATCTCGACCACTGGATCGGGTGCGTCGATTGCCATCGGCTTGAAGAATTCACGTGGGTTTCTCATCTGGGTCTCCGTCTCATGCGTAGATAGGTGTGGACGACTGAAACGGTAACCGAACCCACCAGAAGCGGTCCCTTCAGGGAACGGCCAAGCGTGACAGTCGGCACCTTTCGCGTCGCGTTCCCGAGTATTCTTCCTTCATTCCCGACCTCGGGAATCAGATTCGCTCAATTACTTTTGACCCACTGCTAAATCAAGCAAGGAGGCATCGTTATGGCCGTAGCTATCGCGACTTACGACGACAAGACCGAAGAGCAGAAGGCGATCATCGAGATGGTTCGACAGTTCGTGGATGAGCAGATCCTCCCGAACGCCGAGGAATACGACCATGAGGACAAGTTCCCGGAGCCGATCGTCGAGCAAATGAAGGAGCTCGGTCTCTTCGGAGTCACGATTCCCGAGGAGTACGGCGGAATGGGACTCGACCTGACCACTTACACGATGATCGTCGAAGAGCTTTCGAGGGGTTGGATCTCGATCTCCGGCGTGGTCAACACTCACTTCATCGGCTCATATCTGCTGATGAAGTTCGGAACCGAAGAGCAGAAGGATTACTTCCTGCCGAAGATGGCAACCGGTGAGATTCGCGCCGCCTTCTCTCTCTCTGAGCCCGAGGTTGGATCAGACGTTCAGGGAATCAAGACCTCCGCGGTCAAGGAGGGCGACGACTGGGTGATCAACGGCCAGAAGATGTGGGTCACCAACGGTCTTGGCTCGAGTGTTGTGTTCCTGTTGGTCAAGACCGACCCCAAGGCTGACCCTCCCTACAAGGGCATGACCTGTTTCATCACCGAGAAGGAGCCGTGGCAGCACGAGAACACGGGCGAGTACGCAGGTCTCAATATCCCCCCGACGATCAAGAAGATGGGATACAAGGGCGTCGAGTCGACCGAGCTCGTCTACGACGGCTACAAGTGCCCGGGCGAGAGGATCCTCGGCGGCGAGGAAGAAGGCGTCGGCGAGGGCTTCAAGCAGATGATGGACGCGCTCGAGGTCGGTCGCGTCAACGTCGCAGCCCGCGGAGTCGGCATCGCTCAGCGCGCTTTGGAGTTGGGTCTTCGCTACGCGCAGGAGAGGAAGACCTTCGGCAAGCCGATCGCCGAGCACCAGGCAATCCAGTTCAAGCTCGCCGACATGGCCACCAAGGTCGAGGCAGCGCGTCTGGTCACACTGAAGGCGGCAAGGATGAAGGACGCCGGTGAGCGCTCCGATCTGGAGGCCGGCATGGCGAAGCTCTTGGCTTCCGAGACCGGCAAGGAGGTCGTCGAGGACTGCTTCCGGATTCACGGGGGCTACGGCTACTCGAAGGAGTACGAGATCGAAAGGCTCTACCGCGACGCTCCGTTGCTTTTGATCGGCGAGGGCACATCCGAGATCCAGCGGATGGTCATCGGCAAGAAGTTGATCCAGCGACACAAGATCTAGGCAGGAAGCAGGTTCCTTGTCCTCTGATACCGCCGCGCTCGTAGTGAGAGCCGTCGAGCGGTTTCAGGCCGAGGTACCTGCACTCGCCGAGCTCAAGCTTGCATTTGCTCTCGAACTGAAGGGCAGGGGAGACCTGCAGGTCTTTCGGGTCGAGCTGCCCGGGCCGAAAGTCAGCAAAGAGCAGCCTGACGATGCCCGGGTCAGCGTGACTGTTTCACGGGCGGAGTTCAACGAACTTGCACAGAAGGGCACCCTCGAGACGTACCGCTCGGCCTGGGAGAAGGGTGAGATCAAAGCTTCAGGTGACCCCAACATCCAGAAGCTGGTCGGCCAAGTGGTGGAGCGTCAACTCGAGCGCTCGCGTTTGAAGAAGTCACACTGATCAGAGGCGAGCGGCACCGACCAGCATCCGCGGGCTACGATTGCGCCTGAATCTGAGCGGCTGAGTCATGCCGCGACCACCTCAAACCGAACCCCCAAGGAGACAACCAAAGATGAGTGACCAGCAGAGCGATTTCACCACCGACCAGGCCCAGCGCGAAGAGTCGGGCTCGCACCCCTATGGCCGCTATCTGGAGGAGTTCGAGGTAGGTGCTGTCTACAAACACATGCCGGCCAAGACGGTCACCGAGGCCGACGACCACCTCTTCTGCTTGCTGACCATGAATCATCACCCCCTCCACATCAACGATGTCCATGCCAAGGCTTCTCAGCAGGGGCGGAACGTCGTTGTCGGGCCGTTGGTCTATTCGCTCGCCGTTGGAATGTCGGTTTCTGATTTCTCGGGAAAGGCGATCGCCAACCTCGCGACCGATGAGTTGAGCCACCCGAATCCTGTCTTTCACGGCGACACTCTGTTCTGTGAGTCCGAGGTGCTCGAGGTCCGCGAGTCCAAGTCGAAGCCGGACCGGGGGTTGGTCAAGGTGCACACCCGCGTCTACAACCAGGACGGCGTTCTGGTGGCCGAGTTCAAGCGAACCGCGCTTATCCCCAAGAAGAATCCGGGCGAGCCGCTTGCCGGATAGATGTCGACTCCGGTTCGCGTTCCGATGTGGCGGCCCAGTAGGTTCACTGCATCGCTTCCCCTCAAACAACAGTTGTAGTTTTTTGCTAGGGTAGTCGCATGACTCGCGCCCTCTACCGGCTCGGCGGTTTCATCCGCGATCATCACCGCTTGGTGATCCTCTTCTGGGTTGCGCTGATCGCAGCGGTCGGCGTTGCCATCTCACAGGTCGGCGCGCTCACCGACAACAACCTGCAGCTGCCCGGCACCAACTCCCAGAAGGCTCAGGACACGCTCAACAAGTACATACCTGACAAAGCGAACGGCACTATTCCCGTAGCGATGCAGGCGCCCAGTGGCCGCCTCGACAGCTCCGCGAATTCGAAGATCGTCAACCAGACCTTCGATTCGTTGAAAAAGGACAAAGCGGTCATCTCTGCAGTCAGTCCGCTCTCGACCGCCGGCGCCGCCCAGCTCAGCAAGAACGGGGAGATCGGCTACATCTCGCTTACGCTGAACATCTCTCAGGCCGACATCACCGAGAAGGAGGCCAACCGGATCGTCAACCACACCCACCCTGCGACCAAGGCAGGTTTCAAGGTCGGAGTGGGAGGGTATGTCGGGTCTGAGGTTTCGAATCCGCCCACCGAAAGCAGCGAGGTAATCGGTCTGGTCATGGCCCTGATCATCCTCCTGTTCACCTTCGGCTCAGCGGTCGCAATGGGCGTGCCGGTTCTCAGTGCTGTCTTGGGTCTCGTTTTCAGCATGTGTTTGATTGGTTTCCTCGGCCACGCGATGAGCGTTCCCACGGCGGCACCTACCATCGCGATCATGATCGGATTGGGAGTCGGAATCGACTACTCCCTCTTCATAGTCTCGAGACATTTAGCCCTCGTCAGGGCCGGTGTCGAGCCAGGCGAGGCTGTAGCCAGAGCCACTGGTAGCTCGGGCAGCGCAGTGGTCTTTGCCGGTACGACGGTCATCATCGCCCTCTGCTCGCTCGCCCTGGCCGGCATACCGCTGGTCAGCGCACTCGGATTTGCGGCCGCCGTCGCGGTATTCGGTGCCATGTTGGTTGCGATCACCCTGCTTCCTGCCATCCTGACTGCGATCGGCGGGAAGATAGATCACCTGCCTATCCGCTCTTCCAAGCCCAAGAAGGCCGCCAAGGGCAAGAAGGGACCCCGTGGCTGGTCAAGGTGGGCTGAGTTCATCTGTCGCCATCCGATCTGGTTCATCGCTGGAGTCCTGGTCTTCCTTGCTTTCGTTTCGATTCCTGTGCTCGGCATGCGGCTCGGCCAAGAGGACAATGGTCAGTTCCCCAAGTCGACCCAGACGAAGAAGTCCTATGACCTCATGACCAAGGGGTTCGGGGCTGGGTCCAACGGTCCTCTCTCAGTTGCGATGAAGCTCAATCCCCCGGCCAAGGCGAATCCGTCTCAGGCCGATTCGGCTCAAACGCAGTTGAATCAGGTTCAGCAAGAGATCGCCACCGATGGCGCGACCAGCCAGCTCGAGTCTGAGCAGGCCAGCCTCGAACAAGAGGTCGCTTATCTCTCGTCCCCCGCAGGGGATCCACGGATCCAGGACTTGATCAAAGCCATCAGCAAGACGAACAACGTCGCTAGTGCTGGCCCTGCAGCTACCGGTAGTGCTGGCAAGGCTGCGATCTTCTCGGTCCTAGCTGACAGCGCTCCTTCGGCTTGGAAGACCCAAGACCTGGTCAACAAGCTGCGTGACGATGTGATTCCCAAGCAGACCAAGGGCGAAGGGGCAACGGCATACGTGGGCGGGCAAACCGCTGGCTATATCGACTTGAGCACCTCTATCTCGAACAAGCTGCCTCAGGTGATTGGAACGATCATCGCGCTTTGCTTCCTCGTCTTGTTGATCGCATTGAGATCGGTGGTCCTGCCAGCGATCTCCGCCGTGTTGATCCTGTTCTCGGTTGGTGCTGCCTACGGCATACTCACTGCCGTGTTCGAAAATGGCACGGGGATCAAGTTAGTCGGCCTCGATCATGCGACACCGATTGTCAGCTATGTGCCGCTGATCATGTTCGCAATTCTGTTTGGTCTCTCCATGGACTACCAGGTCTTCCTGACCAGCCGGATCGCCGAAGCGCGCAGTGAGTTCAAGGGCGATGAGCGCAAAGCGTTGATCGATGGCTATTCACACGTCGCAAGCGTGATCTCTGCGGCTGCGGCGATCATGGTTTCAGTCTTTTTGAGCTTCATCCTCAATGGGGATCCGGTTATCAAGCAGTTCGGCCTAGGTCTGGCCGTGGCAATCCTTCTCGACGTCGCCTTGATTCGGTTGACCCTGATGCCGGCCCTGCTCGACAAGTTGGGTGCCAAGGCCTGGTGGATCCCCAAGTGGCTCGATCGGGTAGTTCCGCATATCGGCCTCGAGGATGGTGGCTTTTCGGCCACAGAGGCCGCGAAGGCCAAGGGCCGCAAGGCATCCCCTGCAGCCAAGCGCAAGCCTGCGACTCGCAAGACCAAGAAGCGTTCCTAGGAGCCATCTCCTCAGATGCTGATCGAGGACTATGCCCTGATCGGCGATCTCCGTACCTCTGCGCTCGTAGGGCGTAACGGCTCGATCGACTGGTTCTGCGCACCGCGCTTCGATTCCGGAGCTGTCTTTGCCTCCTTGCTAGGAGATGAACAGAACGGCTACTGGAAGATTGCACCGGCCGATGGCTCGACCTCGACCGAGCGCCGCTATCGCGATGGCACACTGATCCTCGAGACCGTCTTCGAAACCAGCACCGGCAGGGCCAAGATCATCGATTGCATGCCAACCACCGATGATCTGACCAGCATCGTCCGGATCGTCAAGGGGTTGGAAGGCGAGGTCGATATGCGAATGGAGTTGTGTATGCGACTCGATTACGGAGCGACCATCCCCTGGGTAGAGCGACACACAACCGGTCTGATCGCCGTTGCCGGCCCAGATTCACTCCACCTGCGAAGCCCTATCCACACTCACGGCGAGGATCTGCACACGGTGGCCGAATTCTCGGTCAGGGAGGGAGAGCGGGCCCCCTTCACGCTCGCTTGGGGACTCTCTTACGAAGAGGAGCCGAAGGCGATCGATCCGATCTGGGCGATGCGAACGACAGAGGAGTGGTGGCAGCGCTGGTCTGCCCGCTGTGGCTACGAGGACGAATACAGCGAGATAGTCAAGTCGTCGCTTCTGGTCCTGAAGGCTCTTACCTACGAGCCCACGGGAGCGGTAGTGGCGGCACCGACCACCTCGCTCCCCGAGGCAATTGGTGGCGAGAGAAACTGGGATTACCGCTACTGCTGGGTGCGCGATGCAGTCCTGACGATCGACTCACTGATGGACAGCGGCTACCGCGAAGAGGCTCTTGCATTCAGAGACTGGATGTTCCGTGCTGTCGCTGGTGATCCCAGCCAGGTCAGCGTTCTCTACGGGATTGCGGGCGAGAGGGAGATTCCCGAGCGCACACTCGACTTCCTGTCCGGTTACGAGGACTCACAGCCCGTTCGGGTGGGTAATGCTGCAGCGAATCAGTTCCAGTTGGATGTCTTTGGCGAGGTCATGGATGCGGGTTTTCGCGGGCGTCAGATCGCCGGTTTTCTCGAGCCGCGCGGCTGGCAGACCCAGAAAGCGATCGTTTCCTTCCTGACCGAGGCCTGGAGCCAGCCCGATGAGGGCATCTGGGAGGTTCGCGGGCCGAGAAGGCATTTCACCCATTCCAAGGTGATGGCTTGGGTCGCCTTCGATCGGGCGGTAAGGACCCTCGAGCAGTTCGACGACGCCGAGGGTCCGATAGACCTCTGGCGTGAGATCCGACAGGAGATCCACGATGATGTCTGCGAGAAGGGCTACGACCCGAAGCGCAATACCTTTACCCAGTACTACGGCTCGCAAGAGCTCGATGCCTCGACCTTGCTCATTCCAGCGGTTGGCTTCCTTCCGCCGGATGACGCGCGAGTGATCGGGACTATCGACGCGATCAAGGATGAACTGGTCCCCGATGGGTATGTGCGGCGATACACGACGGCCACCTCAGAGGGCACGGTCGACGGGCTGGAGGGTGTGGAGGGGGCGTTCCTGCCCTGTACCTGCTGGCTTGCCGATGCTCTTGCCTTCTGCGGTCGTCGAGACGAGGCGAAAGAGGTATTTTCTCGCGTGATCGACATCGCCAATGATGTTGGTCTGATCTCGGAGGAGTACGACCCGCAGGCAGGCCGGATGCTCGGGAACTTTCCTCAGGCCTTCACCCACCTCGCGGTCATCAATACCGCCTACAACCTGACCCACCCGGGCAGGGCGAGCGCCCCGGCGGCCGCTAGCTGAGTCTCAGTGAGCCTCGTCTGCGGCGTGCGCCGGCGGGCGTGACTCCTCCGCAAGCGAGGTGATTTCAAGGGTTCCCCGCGCAGCATCCTCGAGAACCCCTGCTGCTTCTTCGGTCGAGCGCGCGTAGAGCTCTACGAGCAGATGAACCACTATGCGCTCGCCGTCGTGCTTGTGGAATCTGACATGGGTGAAGAACTCACGCGTGCCCTGATCGCCGAAGGTTCCGTAGGTGAGGAAGTCAGCCGCTTCCGGGCCCGAGCAGCTCTCTACCTGATCTTGATCGATAGTCACAGTGCACGATGCAACCCAGGGAATTCCGGCGATCATCCGCTCCCAGCGATCTTCTACCGGGACGACCTTGTCATCGCGGATCGTAAGGTGAGGCTGGTCGTGCAGACACTTGAGGCATTGAACGACCGCCTCCTGCACCTCGTCGAGCCGCTCAGATGGCTCCGCGGTCTCGGGGTCGATCTTCAAGATCGCGTCGTAGTGGACCTGAACCTCGAGCTCTCTGGCCCAGCAGCGGTAGCAGCGAAGCCAGGCGCTCAGCTCGTCGTTGGGGGCACCGCTCTGATCTCCTGAAGTATTCATCTGTGTCAGGCTGGCTGCGGCTGGGTAGAGGAGTCATTCTCGGCCACGAGTTCAGCGATCTCTCCCATTATTCGATTCAGGTCGAAGTCTTTCGGCGTATAGACCCGGGCGACACCTGACTCGGTCAGTGCCTTTGCGTCGTCAGGGGGAATGATTCCTCCGACGATTACGGGAACCTGCGAGTCCGAGGCCCTGAGTAGATCTACTACCTGCGGGACCAGCTCGCGGTGGGAGCCTGAGAGGATCGAGAGCCCTACGACATCTACGTCTTCTTCCAAAGCCGAGGATGCGATTTGTTCCGGCGTCAGACGGATGCCTTCGTAGATCACCTCCATACCGACGTCGCGCGCGCGGACCGCGATCTGTTCGGCGCCGTTGGAGTGGCCATCGAGCCCGGGCTTTCCGACCAGGATCCTGATCGGACGACCGATCGCATCGGAGGCGGCTTTGACCCGCTCGCGAGCCGCGGAGAGCTGCTCGGCGTCACTCGGAGCGGCAGTTCCCGATACGCCGGTCGGAGCGCGGTAAGGGCCAAACACCTCTCGGAGCGTCTCGGACCATTCGCCGGTGGTCACTCCAGCCTTTGCGGCACGAATAGATGCAGGCATTATGTTTGCCTTCTCATCGCCCGCCGCCTCTGCGAGCTCAGCAAGGGCCGCCTCTACCTCGGCAGAATCACGCTCTTGCCTCCACTGCTCCAGTGCTTCTATCCGCTCGCGCTCGACCTCGGGATCGGTTTTCATGATCCCGCCGTCTTTACCAACGGTCAGCGGTGAGTCTTCGGTCTCGGTGTAGGAGTTCTGGCCGATCACGGTTTGATCGCCGCTTTCGATTCTCGCGACGCGCTCGCGGTGGGAATCGACAAGTCGAGCCTTCATATAAGGAACGGCCTCTACGGCACCGCCCTGATCGAGCACATCGTCGAGTTCGACTCTGGCGGCTTCGAGGACTTCCTCGACCAATCCGTCATCACCTTCGAGCCTTCGAAGATGTCCGGATACTCGAGCAGGTCGGTCTCGAAGGCGAGCACCTGTTGGATGCGCAGGCTCCACTGCTGATCCCAAGGGCGGGGTAGACCGAGCGCTTCATTCCATGCGGGAAGCTGAATTGCCCTTGCCCTCGCATCGCGACCGAGGGTCACAGCCAGCATCTCGAGCACGATCCGCTGGACGTTATTCTCCGGCTGAGATTCGGTGAGCCCGAGCGAGTTGACCTGGACTCCGTAGCGCATGCGCAGGAGCTTCTCGTCGGTCACTCCGTAGCGTTCCCGGCCGATCTCCTCCCAGAGGATGGTCATCGCCCTGAGCTTTGCGTGCTCTTCGACGAACCTGATTCCGGCATTGACGAAGAATGAGATTCGCCCGAATACCTTGGGGAAGTCCTCTTCGCTCACCTCGCCACGCTTTTTCACCTCATCGAGGACGGCGATGGCGGTGGCCATCGAGAAGGCGACTTCCTGGACGGGGGTCGCTCCCGCCTCTTGCAGGTGGTAGCTGCAGACATTGATCGGGTTCCACTTGGGGATCTCGTTCACGGTGAAGGCGACCATGTCGGCGATCAGCCTCATCGAAGGACCCGGGGGGAAGGCGTACGTTCCGCGGGACAGATACTCCTTGATGATGTCGTTTTGAGTAGTTCCTGAGAGGTCTGAGAGTGGAACGTCGGTTTCCTCGGCAACGGTTGCGTAGAGGGCGAGCAGCCAGGCTGCCGTGGCGTTGATCGTCATCGAGGTATTCATCTCGCCAAGGGGTATGCCGTCGAGCAGCGCGTGCATATCTGCTTTGTCGACCACTGACACGCCGACCTTGCCGACCTCGCCACGGGCAAGTTCGTGGTCCGGGTCGTAACCGGTCTGGGTGGGGAGATCAAAGGCAATCGAGAGGCCGGTCTGGCCTTTTTCGAGGTTGCGTCGGTACAGCTCGTTCGAACGCTTCGCGTCGGAGTGCCCGGCGTAGGTGCGCATTACCCACGGGCGGTCACGCTCATCGAGGTGGTGGTCGGACATGGCTCGTAATGGTAGGCGTGCTGAGGATTTGGGGATGGGAGGGATCGGGCAATTCCGGCGCTTGAAGAACCGCTCCTTTCGGGCGTGGGGCGTGTTCGTGCAGGTAGAAAAGCCCTTCTGGCTACTCTTTCCACGCTCATGAAACGAAAGACGACACTCGCAATTGCACTCGCCGCCGCGCTGATCGGGGCGACAGCCGCGTTCGCGGGTCCGGTGAATGTGGCGAAGTATCAATTCAAGTCCAAGAGTGAGGTCCTCGCCTTCGTCAAGGCAAGTACGGGCAACTGCGCCAAGAAGTGGCGTAGCGATCAGACGATGAGCGTCAAGGCCGAAGGCTCTACCAAGATGTGTGCGTATCGAAGTGGAGTCGTAGGCGATGCGACCGATTCTGCTCCCGATCAGGAAGTGGCGGCTCAGGCGGCGCTGCTTCCGAGTACACCGGAGAAGAAGCGGTCGAGGATTTATGTGGGTGTCGGGGTTCGCTTTTCGAACAATGCCGGCTATCAGTTGCGTGTGTTCCCAACTCGCAAGACTTGGCAGTTGGTCAAGGATGCGAAGGGTTCGACCGGTACGACCGTTCTGGCCAGCGGCACCTCTAGCGAGATCAACACCAAGATCGGCGCAGTCAACTACATCCTGATCAGGGCATTCGACCTCGGCCAACCCGACACGACGATCAAGGTCGGCGTCAACGGCAAGTTCTTGCATACCTATGTCGACTCGACCGCCACCCAGGCCGACGGCCGAAAGACGGTCGTGATGGTCGGCGCCAAGTCTGGCAACGCAGGTGATGCGGTCGCGCGCTTCGATCGCGTATCTATTCGCGTTCCTTTCCCATTCAAGTAGGCGTTGACTCCCGACACGCTTGAACGCCCCCTTGCTGCGGGTCCTGGCTCAGGGCTGGGTGGCGAATGGATAGTGATCGTGCTGAACGATGATCACAACACCTTCGACCATGTCGCAGCGACGCTTGCCCGGGCAATCCCGGGCGTAACTCTCGATGCAGGCTATGCCTTGGCAGACCAGATCCACAGCAGTGGTCGCGCCGAGGTCTGGAGTGGACCCAGAGAGCCTGCCGAGCATTACTGGGAGCAGCTCGAGGTTGCGGGGTTGACGATGGCCCCTCTAGAGCGCCGCTGACTTCAGCTCTTCTTGCGGCGGGGCGGATCCTGAACGATGGTGTTCTTCCCCGGTCCGCCGACGATTCGGTCCTTGCCGGGTCCGCCTAGCAGGCGGTCATTTCCCGGACCGCCCTTGAGCAAGTCGTTACCGGACCCACCACCGATCAAGTCAGCGCCGGGCTCACCGTAGAGTCGATCGTCGCCTGCATTTCCGCTGACCAGGTCATCTCCTTCGCCGCCAACCAGATAGTCATTCCCGGCCCTGCCGAGCAGGTCATCTCGACCTTCGAACCCGAGAATCCGGTCGTTCTCGCCGCCACCGCGAAGGATGTCCCTGCGTGAGCCACCCCGGATCAGGTCATTCCCGGTGCCGGCGTCGGGTACGAAGCAGAAGACATCGCCGCAATCGATCTGGTCGTCTCCCGCGCCGGAGATGACAGCGGTGAGGGTTCCGGTACCGAAGCCAGCGAACCTGGCCTCAGCGAACGATGCATCCACGCCTTTCAGGTCGATCCGGTCGTTGCCGTCCCCGGACGTGACATCTACCTCGGCAACCCGAGCGCAAGGTAGTGCTCCGCCGGCGAGGAGCTTGGGGGCGCGGCCGTTGATCAGCACCTTCGAAGACTCGTTGCAGTCGATCACTATCCGTTCACTCTTTGCGGTCCCTTGCACCTTCAGGAGGCGCTTCGAGAAAGTGGCTCCGACTCGGGCCTCGGCTATTGCAGAAAAGGACAGCGTGGCTGCAAGGGTCAGGCAGGCGGCTGCAAGCACTAGGTTGCGCGGGTTCAGCCTCGGATTTGAGCGTGCGCTCATTACTTGATCAAACACGCGTAATTGCGCAAAGTACCTACCCGGATGGTGCGCCGGGACTGGCTACTCAGAGGCCAGGAGCTGGTGCCAGACAGGCAGCAGCGGCTTGTTGTAGTAGGTGATGACCGACTCGCGAAACTCGCTCAGCTCATCGCTGTACCAGTAGCGCTCGAAGTCTGCCTTGTCTTCCCAGGTGCTGCCCTGGCGGAAATGCAAGGGATCATCGGTGTCGCGGGTGAGGCTCCAGTCTTTCGCCCCGAAGGCCATCACCCTCGAAGCTGCCGGCTCCCAGATTTCAAACCAGCGGTCGGCCCTGAACGGGTGGACATGCCATTCGATGTAGCAGACGTACATAGCTTCCTCTCTAGGCTCCGACCTCTGCGCGTATGGCGCCAGGTCCGTCTTCGGTTCTACCTTCCTGATCGTCGGTTGCCCCGACGAGTATCGAGATCTTTCCAAGGTGCTTGTTCTCTCGCATCAGTTGGTGTGCTTCGGCGACGCCCTCAAATCCCATCGTCTGCCACAGCACCGGCCTGATCTTGCCCTCGGCCATCAACTCGTTGGCCTTCATGCACTCGTAGGCGTTTGCAAAGTGAGAGCCGATGATCTCTTTCTGCCGCATCCAGAGGTAGCGGACGTCGAAGTCGAGCTCGTAGCCCGAGGTGGCTCCGCAAATGACGACCTTGCCGAAGGGCTTGACGGTAAACACCGAGGTCGGGAAGGTCGCCTTGCCGACGTGCTCGAATACGACATCTGGGGAGTCGCCAAGGATCTCCTTTACGCGCTTTGCAAACTCACGCGAGGCTTTGAAGCGCTCCTTCTCCTCGGCCGGAGTTTCGTCGCCAGTGCGCATCATTTCGGCGAACTCGTTGCGGTTGATGTAGTCGACCGCGCCGAGTTCTTTCACCAACTCGCCTTTTTCATCTGAGGAGACCACACCGACCGCGTTTGCTCCGGCTGCCTTGCAGAGTTGGGTGGCAAATACCCCGAGGCCTCCGGCGGCACCCCAGATGAGGACGTTGTCGCCTGCCTGCATACGCGCCCGCTCCATCAGCATCCGGTAGGCGGTGAAGTAGGTGAGTCCGTAGGAGGCAGCTTCGGCCCAGGAGAGGTTCTGTGGCCGCGGCAGCAGCTGCTGGGCCTGGACCTTGGTGAACTGGGCAAACGAGCCCCAGGTGGTCTCGTACCCCCAGATTCGCTGGCTCGGGGCGGCCATTGGATCGAGTCCGTGCACCTCTACATCTTCGTAAGAGGCCTGATTGCAGTGGATCACGACCTCGTCGCCGGGCTTCCAGCGGGTCACGCCGTCGCCGACTTTCCAGACGATCCCTGAGGCATCGGAGCCGCCGATGTGGTGACCGTATTCGGGGTGGTCGCCGTAGCCGAAAACCGAGACAGGTTCGCCTAGGGCGGCCCAGACGTTGTTGAAGTTCACACCGGCCGACATGACTCTGACCACGACCTCGAATGCGTCTGGTTCCGGCGTCTCGATCTCCTCGAGCGCGAATGCGTCCTTCGGCTCGCCTTCGCGCTCCGCTCTGATCACCCATGCGGCCATCTTCTCCGGCAGTTCGCCGGGCTGGGCATCTATCTGGCTGATTTCTGAGATATCTACTGGCATCTTTCCTCGGGGGTGATGGGGGTGGACTGGTTCGAACCGCGATGTTATTCGACTCTCCGCCGGTCAGGTTTTAGGCCTCGGGTGCGACCTCTACGATGAACCCAATGGAAGAGGCAATCCGCACAGACAGCCTGCTAGACGAACAAATCATCGAGACAGGCGATTCCCGCGAGAGCGTCACCTTGCGTGGTGACGAGATCCATGTCGAGTCCTTGGTCGTCTCGGATCACCGCGCAGCAGACATTGTCAGAGAGCGGGTCGAGCTCGGAGGTAGCGAGGTCGAGTTGGTTCGCCGCTCGATCGAGATAGGTCTTCGCGCCCTGCAGGGCGCTGATACCGAGATCGAGGCTGCATATGTGAGGTCGGAGTTCGACCGCGTCGCCCGTCAGGTGAGCGAGAGCTTCGGCGGTAGAGCGGATGAGGTCGGCAAGCAGATGGAGGAGATCTTCAATCAGGCGGTGATGGGCGATGACAGCAAGCTCCAGGAGAACCTCTCAACGCATGCCGATGAGATCGCTGAGCAGATAGCGGCTAAGTTCGATCCTGAGAGATCCACCGCTGTGCAGCATGAGATGAAGGAGATGGTCAACGCCGAGTTGCAGAGACTCGTCCAGCATCTCGCCTCCGAAAACGAGCACAACCCGCTCCAGCAAATCAAGGGAGAGGTTCTGCGGACCGTTGAACGCGAGTCCAAGGCGCAAGCCGACAGGGACAAGGAGACGACCCGGAGGCTCGAGCTTCTGCAGCAGGAGTTGGTCAAGCTGACCGAGCGCGAGGACGCGCAAGAGAGGATCGACGAAGCGGAGGCAGCTGGAACGAGGAAGGGGTTCGAGTTCGAAGAAATGGTCAACGAGGCGCTCGAGGGTATAGCCGACGCGCGGGGCGATTCGGCTCGCCATACAGGCTCGGAGCAGGCAGAGGGTGGTGGCAAGAAAGGCGACACTCTGGTCGAGGTCGGCGGAGCTACTCGGGAGTTCCCGCTGGGTCGGATAGTTTTCGAAGCGAAGGAGAAGAAACTCAGCAAGCCGGCGGCCTGGAAGGAGTTGGATGAGGCCATGGAGGCGCGCACAGCAGACTTCGCGGTTCTGGTCTGCGCGGGCGAAGAGCGTCTGCCAGCGAATACCGAGGAGCTGGTCGAGTACGAAGGCAACAAGTTGTTCGTCGTCGTTGATCGAGATCAGCCAGCCGGACTCTCTCTGCAGGTTGCTTACCGCCTGGCGGTTGCGCGGGTGAGCATGGCCAAGGACTCATCCCTTCGTCTCGATGCTGCTGCCGTCCGTGACGCAATCAGCGAAGCGCGTAACGCGCTCGAGCAGGTTCGTACCGTGAAATCCCACATAACCCATGCCAGTACCTCCGCGGAGAAGGCCTACGAGGCAGTAGAGAAGTTGGGCGAGAGTGTCCGGTCCCAGCTCGACCGAGTGGATGAGTTGGTCTCCGTCGGCGAAGACGACCTCGCCGATGAAGAAGCTTCAGAGCAAGCCGCCTAGGGCAGCAGCAACTCTTGGTTGGAGTTGCCTCTCGGCGGTCCAACGGTAAAGACGTACTCCTCGAGCCCAGTGCCTGTCATTGCCACCGCGGTGTAGGAGCCCTGTATGAGATCTCCCTGAAGATTCTCTGAGCCGCCGGGCTGTATTTCGTTACCGGGGATTGGCGCGGGGCCTTCGATAGAGAGGGCCGCTGGATAATCGGAGAGGTTCGCAATGGTGAAGTTGGCCAAGCCGGCCCC
>JBEIRY010000065.1:0-9852 GCA_040375675.1 Thermoleophilales bacterium
CCAACACGGTCGATCCGTCGTTCTCACCTGGCAGCCCGTACAACACCGGCGCCAACTCCAGCCTGACTGCGAACAACGGCACCTGGACCGGCACGGGGACCATCACCTACAGCTACGAGTGGCAGGTTTCACCCAACAACTTCGGCCCGGGAATCACCACCGTCGGCACCGGCTCGACCTACTCGATCCCGGTCACCACGCCTTACTGCGATGACTACATCAGGGTCGCCGTGACAGCCACCGACAGCACCGGCGCGACCACCGTGGCGAGCTCGGCTGCGCAGATCAACTGCCCCTCTTCGACTGCCCCCTCTCTAAACACCAATCCCGGTGAATACAGCGGCGCCGAGTTGGTCGGTATCAGGCGGGTCGGTGAAACCCTCACTCTCGCTTGGGGCGGAATCACCGGTAACTGGACCTTCCCCGGTGGCGGCAGCAACTCCCTGACCAAGCAGTGGCAGCGCAACTGCGGCAGCGGTTGGAGCAACTTCGACCCTGGCGCCGGCGACGACCTCACTTATGTCCTCACCACGAGCGATATCGATTGCGATATCCGGGTTGTGCTCACGGCGACCACGACCTACGAGGGTCCATACACCTACACCACGACCGCCACCACCAACCTGCGCGGTGTGATCCAGCGTCAGTACGGGAACGTCTATTACGTGCGCTCATCGAGCGCGACATCTGGCGATGTGGGCGCTGCCCCCGACGGCCACAACGACTGCCTCGGCGACAGCTCGGATGTGAATGCCCCGAACGCTGCGACTGCAACCTCCAACAGCGGTTTCGAGGCATGTGCGCAGCCTGGGCAGGCAGCGGATCAGGAGGATTCGATCACCAATCCCAACTCCGAGACCAAAATGGATATCGGCCCGGGTACCTTCAATGGCGCCTTCATCGACAACGCGGACGACACGAGTGATGACGAGCGGATGTTGATCCAGGGTGCCGGCCGGAGTCAGACCACCCTCGCGGAATCCAACTGCGAAGGCGACGCGGTTCTAGAGATCGCCGACACTCAAAACGCTGCGCCGCGCTCAGTCGATGTCACCGTGAAGGACATGACGATCGACGGCAACAATTCCTGTGACGGGATCTACTACGACGACTCGACCGGCTTGGTCCAGAACGTCAACTTCGTAGACCTCGCGGACTACGGAGTATCGGCCTACACGAGTCGCCCGAGCATCTCCTACTGCATCCTGCCCGAGCGGGTGCGTGTGTATCAATCCAGCTTCCTCGACGGAAGTTGGGACAGCTCCGCAGTGAATTTCGAGAACAACTACACGATCAGCAGTCAGTACTCGACCGGCTGCTCACAGTTGAAAGGGATCGTCGACGATTCCCAGATCGACGGCGACGGAAACGGCAACGGGGGAGTGACCTCGCTCGGTCCCGTATCCCCGACCGTGACCAACTCCGAGATCTCCAACACCGGTGAGGGAGTCCTCGACGCTTTCTACACCAAGAAGGCAGAGGTCTCAGGCAACTCCTTCCAGTGCAACTATCAAGGACTCGGAACATTCGTTCAGGACAACCCGGATTACGCTCCGCCCCTCCTTGTCGAAGATAGTCCGTATGCAGTTCCAGGACAGAAGGGTGACTTGACCGTCCAGGACAACGACTTCGGCTGCGACAGTTTCATCGGTCCGACGGTTGCGATCAACCTCTACGGAGGCGACGTGCAGTTGATCGGAAACCGAATCTCCAACAACTTCTTCGGCGTGACGGTTGGGCCGGTGGTGGAGGCCTATGTACCATGCGTCGCCTGCGACTACGAGTCCATCGACAGTCCGGTGGCGGCAACTCTGCGCGGCAACTCGATCAGCAATACCTTCGCAGGCGTCACCTCGACCAACAACGGCTATGCGGAGAGCACCGACCTCACTCTGGTCGGCAACCGCATTGCCAAAAACGCTTACGGGTTGACCAACTACTACGACAACAACTTCGACGCGTACGACCAGGGCGCGTGGCCTCCGGCCGCCAACCTGCAGACCAGCCCGGTCGAAGCTCGCAACAACTGGTGGGGCTGCAACGACGGCCCGACGGTCAATCCAAGCCAGGCGACGCTCGACGACCTCAACTCGTTCGATCAGTTCTGCGGTGGCGATCCGAATCTCTCGTCGGTTATGGGCGACATCATCATCGACGGCGGATCGCAGGATTCAGGCGGCAGCGCCGATCCGGCAGAGACCAACGTCACCTCTGATCCGTACCTGGTGATGGGCTGCGGTGCGTCGCCGCGCACCATCCAGCGCGCGGATACCGGCGGTAACGGGGGCACCTCGTTGATCACTGCCGACTTGGCGAGGAATTCAGACGGCATCCAGAGAGATGTCTCTTTCCCGCCGTCAGAGGTCACCTTCGGCGGAAACACCTTGGGCACGAGCTATCACTCCGCCACCACTGAGACCGATCAAGCCACCTATGAGGCTGAGGCATCGCTGAAGGCGGGAGGCAAGACCGGTGTGGTCACGCCCACCGCCACTCTCGATTATCAGGTGAGCGATTGCCCCCAGGTGGGCGTGCGAAATGGGCCGGACGGGCCGCTATTCCCAACGGTCACCAAGGCCGACAACGCGCGTGGTAACACAGCGCGCGTCCCGAGCTCGCGCAAGGCTGCGCTGGTGAAGGTCAGCTGTCCGGTCAAGAACCTCGGCAACTGCGAGATCCTCTCGGCGAACGCGACCGCTTGGGCTCCGGGAACGGCCAATACCCAGACGGACATGATCCTGCCCAGCTCCGTGATTGCGCCGGGCGAGAGCGTTGAGATCAAGGGCTTGATCCCGCGGAGCATCTACCGTCGATTGGCGCGCAAGGACAATGGTTCCCGGGCGCGCATCACGGTCAGAGTAGAAGGGTCCGCAGGAGTGATCGACGTGACCAAGATCAGGGATCTGCGCAAGGCGTAGTAGCTGCTGATGTCCGTTGCGGGCATCAGGCGACGGAATTCGCCGAGGGCCGGTCATGAGACCGGCCCTCGGTCTTTTCCGAGGGCGTCGGTTGCGGATCACTCAGATGTTTCCGGTGGAGAGGGCCTAGCTGGTCTTGTCGATCACTCGCGCGGGGTTGCCTGCAACGAGTGCCGCCGAAATGCATGATGTAGAGGCCAGAAGTCCCTCTGCCAGGAGAGCCCGCAGCACTCCCTGATCCTCGCGGTGGCGCCTGTAGTCGGAGGCGATCAAGGCAAGTGGATTCGCGGCCGCATTGCCAGAGATCCTTCGTTGGGCGCTTGGGCGGAACATGTGGCGAGCATTATCCGCTACATTCGCCTTCTGCCAAAGACCATCGGCGGGGCCAGCAGGGTCAGGCCCAGAAGTCCGGTGCAGGTGGATTCGAAAGACTTTCCGCTCGCCGCGTTGCCGGACGGGCGATTCGACTTCGAGCCCGCCTGTGAGCGGGCTCTTTTCGTAGCGGCGGTCGCTGGCAGAGAAAGAAACCAGGATGAACAGAGAACAGAAAGAAGCCGCGGTAGCAGAGATCGCCGAGAAGCTCGGCGCGGCTCAGGCCGTGCTCGCGATCGACTACCGCGGGATCAGCGTCCCGCAGGCCTCGGAGCTTCGCTCCGGACTGCGCGAGTCGGATACCACCTTCAAGGTCGTGAAGAACCGGGTCACTCAGCGCGCCGCCGATCAGGCCGGCGTGGAAGCAATCAAGGAGTACCTGGTCGGCCCTACCGCTCTCGCGTTCGTACAAGGCGACATCGCAGCGGCCGCCAAGACTCTTTCGACCCTTGGCGCCGAGTGGGAGTTGCTCGAGTACAAGGGCGGCCTGATGGACGGACAGCCGCTCGAAGTAGATCAGTTCAAGACGATCTCCAAGCTCCCCAGCCGCGACGCGCTGAATGCGCAGCTCGCCGGACTCGTTGCCAGCCCGGTGACCGGACTCGTTCGCGGCCTCGGATCGATGATCCAGGGTCTCGCAAGTCAGCTGGGCCAGATGCGCGATCAGGAACTCGTTGGAGGCACCGCCGAGCCCGAGGCTCCTGCCGAGGAAGAGAAGCCTGCCGAGGAGCCGGCAGCCGAGGAAGCAGCCGACGCTCCGGCCGAGGAAGAGAAGCCTGCAGAGGAAGAGAAGCCTGCCGAGGAAGAGAATCCTGCCGAGGAAGAGAAGCCGGCTGAGGAAGCATCACCAGCCGAAGAGGCTTCTGCAGAGGAATCAGCACCGGCGGAGGAAGCAGCACCGCCAGAGGAAGAAGACTCAGACAAACAAGCTTCTGACCAAGGTCAGGAAGAGAAGGAGGACAGCGAGTAATGCCAACCACAGAAGAGTGGATAGTTGAACTGAAGGGGATCTCCGTACTGGAACTCTCCGAGCGGATCAAGGCGCTCGAGGAGGAGTTCGGGGTTTCGGCAACCGCAGTAGCAGCCGCAGCACCCGCAGCGGGTGGTGGCGGTGGCGACGCCGGTGACGGCGGCGGCGACGAGGGAGCCACGGTCGACGTGATCCTCACCGGCGCCGGCGACAAGAAGATCGGCGTGATCAAGGTCGTTCGCGCGGCTACCGGACTCGGTCTCAAGGAGGCCAAGGCCCTGGTAGACGAGGCCCCGAACCCCATCAAGGAGGGGGTCGAGCGCGAGGAAGCCGACAAGATCAAGGCCGAGGTCGAAGAGGCCGGCGGCACCGCCGAAATCAAGTAGTACGAAAAAAGACTTGCGTTTGCGTGCCTGACTTGCGCACGCAGGCGTGAGTCTGTTATATTTCTCCGTCGTGCGCCGGTGAGCCTTGCGCCTGCCTGAAGTGCACGAAATTCGAGTCCGCCTTCTACCTGAGGAGTCGCCCAGTTGGCCCCATCCAACTCTTCACCGGCACCCCGCCGAACTTTTTCACGACTTGAGACGCCGCTTGACGTTCCGCATCTTATAGATATCCAGCGCCAGTCCTTCGAGGATCTGGTCGACCCGAAGAAGGGTCTTCTGCGCGCAACGATCGACGACGTATCGCCGGTCGAGGATTACACCGGGAACCTCGCCCTCGTATTCGGTGAGGTCAGCTTCGACGAGCCGCAGAACTCGCTGGAGGAGTGCCGCGACAAGGACCTGACCTTTGCGCGTCCGCTCAACATCAAGGTCGCCTTCCAAAATCGCGAGACCGGTGAGATCCGCGAGCAGTCCGTCTTCATGGGTGACTTCCCGTGGATGACCGACCGCGGCACCTTCGTGATCAACGGAACCGAGCGCGTCGTCGTAACCCAGCTGGTCCGCTCCCCCGGCGCCTATGTGATGGAGCCGAAGGATCGCGAGAAGCAGGTTCTGATCGCCACCTTGATGCCCAACCGCGGATCCTGGCTCGAGCTCGAGATCGACAAGAAGGGTCGCGTCTTCGTACGGATCGACCGTAAGCGCAAGCTCCCGATCACGGTGCTGCTTCGCGCGATGGGCTACGTCACCGACGAGCAGCTGCTCGAGATGTTCGACAACTCCGTCTACATCCGACAGACGATCGCCGCCGACTCCGACGCCACCAAGGACGAGGAAGGCGCCCTGATCGAGCTGTTCAAGAAGCAGCGTCCAGGCGAGCCGCCCTCAGTCGATGCAGCCCGCAACCTGCTGGAGCAGCTCTTCTTCGACCCCAAGCGCTACGACCTGACCAAGGTCGGCCGCTACAAGCTGAATGCCCGACTCGGTCTCGACATCGACCTCGACACCAGGACCCTCACCCACGATGACATCATCGCTCTGGTCAAGGAGCTGGTCGAGATCCCGAAGGCGATGGGTGTGCCTGAGGAGATCGACGAGGAGAACCCGATCAAGGACTACGCCGCCGAGGCTGCGACCTACCCACGCGAGGGCGTGCAGGATCGCCTCGACGAGTACGAGAACTTCGGAAACCGTCGCCTGCGCACCGTAGGTGAGTTGATCAACGAGGCATTCCGGATCGGCCTCTACCGCATGGAGCGCGTGGTGCGCGAGCGCCTCACCACCGAAGATTCCGATGCGATCACTCCGCAGACCATCATCAACATCCGCCCGGTTGTTGCGGCGTTGAAGGAGTTCTTCGGTTCATCACAGCTTTCGCAGTTCATGGACCAGACGAACTCTCTTGCAGGCCTGACCCACCGCCGCCGGCTTTCGGCTCTTGGTGCCGGTGGACTCACCCGCGAGCGCGCACCGATCGAGGTTCGCGACGTTCACGCAACCCATTACGGGCGCATGTGCCCGATCGAGACCCCTGAGGGTCCGAACATCGGTCTGATCGGTTCTCTCTCTTCTTACGCCGAGGTCAACGAGTACGGCTTCGTCACCACGCCTTACCGAGTGGTCAAGGACGGTGTCGTAACCAAGGAGATCGTCCACCTCGATGCCACCCAGGAAGAGGACAAGACGATCGCTCAGGCAACCGCGGAGATCGATTCCTCCGGCCGCCTCAAGGGCCCTAGCGTTCTCTGCCGTCGCTCCGACGACGAGGCCGCACTGGTCAGCCCCAAGGAAGTCGACTTGATGGACGTTTCCCCGACTCAGATCTGGTCGGTGGCAACTGCACTGATTCCGTTCCTCGAGCACGACGACGCCAACCGCGCGCTGATGGGCTCGAACATGCAGAGGCAGGCGGTTCCGCTGCTCAAGCCCGAGCCGCCGCTGGTCGGTACCGGCATGGAGCGTCGCGCTGCGATGGACACCGGCGACGTCGTGCTGGCCAAGTCCGCCGGAAAGGTGACTTATGTCGACGCAGACCGGATCGAGGTCACGAGCGGCTCCAAGAAGGAGGAGTACAAGCTCAACAAGTTCATGCGCTCCAACCAGGGCACGCTGATCCAGCAGACCCCGGTGGTGCTTGCAGGAGACACCGTCAAGGAGGGCGATCTGCTCGCCGATGGTTCTTCCACTTCCGGCGGCGAGATCGCGCTCGGCAAGAACTGCCGAGTCGCCTTCATGTCCTGGGAGGGTTACAACTTCGAGGACGCGATCATCCTCTCTGAGCGTCTGGTCAAAGACGACGAGCTCACCTCGATTCACATCGAGAAGTACGAGGTCGACGCCCGAAACACCAAACTCGGCGACGAGGAGATCACCCGCGACATCCCGAACCGCTCCGAGGAGTCGCTGAGGAACCTCGACGAGCGCGGCATCGTGCGAGTAGGCGCCGAGGTCAACGCCGGTGACCTGCTGGTCGGAAAGGTCACTCCGAAGGGAGAGACCGAGCTGACCGCCGAGGAGAAACTGATCCGCGCCATCTTCAAGGAGAAGGCACGTGAGGTTCGCGACACCTCCCTCAAGGTCCCTCACGGTGAGGGCGGAGTGGTGATCGACGTTCAGACCTACAGCCGCGACGACGGCGACGACCTGCAGACCGGCGTCAACGATCTGGTCCGCGTTTACGTTGCAACCAAGCGCAAGATCGCCGAGGGCGACAAGCTCGCGGGCCGACACGGCAACAAGGGCGTTATCTCGAAGATCGTTCCCGAGGAGGACATGCCGTTCATGGAGGACGGTACTCCGATCGATGTCATCCTCAACCCGCTCGGAGTACCCAGCCGAATGAACATCGGTCAGATCCTCGAAGCCCATCTCGGGTGGGCGGCCGCCGAGGGCTGGTACGACGACGGCACAGACGCCTACAAGCATGCCAAGGCAACCGACGGCCGCGTGAATGTTGCCACGCCTGTGTTCGACGGCGCGACGGTCGAAGACGTGGATGAGGCACTGGTCCGTTGGCAGGATGAGCATGCCGATCGCGGGATCGACCTCGGTATCGACCGCAGCGCACCTGCAGGAAGCCGCGCTTCAGGCAAGGTTCAGCTCTACAGCGGCCGCACTGGCGAGCCGTATGAGGGACGGGTAACGGTTGGCTACATGTACATCCTGAAGCTGCACCATCTGGTCGACGACAAGATCCACGCGCGTTCGACCGGCCCGTACTCGCTCGTCACCCAGCAGCCGCTGGGCGGTAAGGCGCAGTTCGGTGGTCAGCGCTTCGGTGAGATGGAGGTCTGGGCGCTGGAGGCATACGGTGCCGCTTACACGCTGCAGGAGATGCTCACCGTCAAGTCCGACGACACCGTTGGTCGAGTCAAGGCCTACGAGTCGATCGTCAAGGGTGAGAACATCCCCGAGCCGTCCATACCCGAGTCGTTCAAGGTTCTGCTCAAGGAGATGCAGGCACTCGCACTCGATGCGAACGTCGTCTCCGACGATGGCGACGAGGTCGAGGTAGAAGACTCGGAAGATGAGCTGCTCAAGGCAGCCGAGGAACTCGGAATCGAGCTCTCCGGCATTCAGGCCAAGCCTGAAGAAGGCGAAGAAGGCGAAGGCAGCGACGACAAGGAATCCAAGGAAGAGACCAAGGCCGCAAAGGCCGAGGACTGATCCGGCGGGCGGGAGAAAACACAAATGATCGACATCAACAGCTTTGACGCAATCGAAATCGGTCTCGCTTCTTCGAAGCAGATCCGTGCCTGGTCTTCCGGCGAGGTAATCAAGCCGGAGACGATCAACTACCGCACGCTCAAGCCCGAAAAAGACGGACTCTTCTGCGAGCGCATCTTCGGTCCGACCAAGGATTGGGAGTGCTACTGCGGTAAGTACAAGCGAGTCCGTTACAAGGGCATCGTTTGCGAGCGCTGCGGCGTCGAAGTAACCCGCTCCAAGGTTCGCCGCGAGCGCATGGCGCACATCGATCTGGCCGCGCCGGTATCCCACATCTGGTTCTTCAAGGGCGTTCCCTCACGCATCGGCTACCTGATCGACATGGCGCCGAAGGATCTCGAGAAGATCCTCTACTTCGCCGCCTCGGTGATCACTTCGGTAGACGAAGAAGCCCGCAAGAAGGACATGCCGAAGCTCGAGAAGGAGATCGACAAGTCGATCGCCGAGTACGAGGCCGAGCGCCAGCAGCGCGGTCAAGCGCTGAACGAGTCGCTCGAGCGACGGGTCAAGTATCTCGAGGAAGGCAGCACCGACGGTTTCGACCCTGAGGACCATCTCTGGCAGGACACCGTCCCCAGCCCCAAGCGGATCAAGGATGCCGACCGCGACAAGATGGTCAAGGAACTCCGCAAGACCTTCGAGGCGGAAATCGAGGACAACGAGGCCTACATCGAAGAGGCCGCCGACCGTCTGCGCGACGTCTGGAAGACCTTCTGCGACATGAAGGTCAAGGATGTAATCGCCGACGAGACCCTCTTCCGCGAGCTCAAAGACCGGTTTGGATCTCCCTTCGGATACGGCGAATACTTCACCGGCGGGATGGGAGCCGAGGCGGTGCGTGACCTGCTGGGCTCGATCGATCTCGAGGCCGAGGCCGAGAAGATCGAAGAGGAGATCGCCACCTCGAAGGGTCAGAAGGAGGCGCGCGCTGTCAAGCGCCTCAAGGTCGTCGACTCCTTCCTCAAGTCGGACAACAAGCCTGAATGGATGATCCTCGATGTGGTTCCGGTGATTCCGCCCGAGCTGCGCCCGATGGTCCAGCTCGACGGCGGCCGCTTTGCCACCTCAGATCTGAACGACCTATATCGACGGGTGATCAACCGGAACAACCGGCTCAAGCGGCTCCTCGACCTCGGCGCGCCCGAGATCATCGTCAACAACGAGAAGCGCATGCTCCAGGAATCGGTCGACGCACTGTTCGACAACGGCCGTCGCGGACGCGCGGTCACCGGCCCGGGAAACCGTGCGCTCAAGTCGCTCTCGGACATGCTCAAGGGCAAGCAGGGGCGTTTCCGCCAGAACCTGCTCGGAAAGCGCGTCGACTACTCGGGTCGTTCGGTCATCGTGGTAGGCCCGGAGCTCAAACTGCATGAATGCGGCCTGCCCAAGCAAATGGCCCTGGAATTATTCGAGCCTTTTATTATTAAGAAACTGCGTGAAAAAGGATATGTGCATACCATCAAGGGAGCGCGCAGGATGG
>JBEIRY010000094.1:0-3591 GCA_040375675.1 Thermoleophilales bacterium
CTACTATGACGTCGTGGCTATCGAGAGCGGGCCTGTTGACTCCGGTTCGTGGAGGGTCTCCGTCTCGAACTTCGAGGATTATTCAGTAGGTTGGACGGCTTACGCAATCTGCGCTTAGTTAACCCGCCCGCCCGGCCGCAACCCCCGCCACCACCAGGCACGCGCCAACCAGCGCGCCGCCGATGATCAGGGAGCGGGGGAGGCCGTTGTCGGCTTTGGAGTCCATCACCCCGCCGTTAGAGGCGTGGGACATCACCGAGCCGGCAGAAGCGGAGGAGAGGGCGGAGCCGGCAGAGGCAAAGGAGCCGATGGAGAAGGCTGAGAAGGCGGAGCCGACCGAGCAGATGGAGCAGACCGAGCCCACCGAGCCGATCGAGAGGATCGAGCCCTCGGAGGCGATGGAGAGGTAGGAGCGGCGGGAGCCTGCGGAGAGGAGAGAGTCGGACGGGGTGTGGGCGGGTCGGTACACGGCGCGGATCGGAGAAGGAGCCTATCGCGGCTGGGGCAGGTCGACCAGTGGGAGCACCGTGCAGAGCGCGGCGTGTGTGAGAGATTCGGCACTCACCCGTGACTTTTGCCCCGCGCGTGGGTTTATGCTGGTGATACCCCCGAATGAATCGGTCGCCCCTACATATACGGAGCAATCCACGCAGCAACTCCAAACGCCGCCGCATAGGCGTGCGCAGGCGTGGAATCGGTGCGGTCGCTGGGTTCCTCTCACTCGCGCTGGTGGCGCTGGGCGGCACGGCAATCGCAAGTTCAGCCTCGCCTGACGACACCTACATCGTCGTCTACAAGCGCGGAACCGACATCACCAACAAGGTCGAGTTGGAGCAAGCGCGCGGAAACGATGTGACCGATGCCTTCCGCGTGGCTTTGAAGGGGATCGTCGCCGAGCTTTCGCCAAGCGATGTCGCAAGGTTGAACGACGACCCTGGGGTGTTGGTGGTCGAGCGCGACCAGCAGGTACAGGCACTGACCCTCGGCCCGCGCGACAGCGCGGCCGCCTCCTGGGGGCTCGACCGCGCAGATCAGCGCGCCTTCCCTATGAACAACCGCATCTCCACGAGCTCTAACGGCTACGGCGTGACCGCCTACATAATCGACACCGGCATCCGCGCCGACCACACGGAGTTCGGCGGCAGGGTCACCGCCGGCTACAGCGCGATCGGCGACGGCAACGGCTCCAACGACTGCAACGGCCACGGAACCCACGTGGCCGGCACGGTGGCCGGCTCCACCTACGGCCTGGCACCCGAGGCCAACCTCGCCGCGGTTCGAGTGCTCGACTGCGGCGGCTCGGGTAGTTGGTCGGGCGTGATCGCGGGAATCAACTGGGCTGCCGCAGATCATCAGGCCGGCACACCGGCTGTGGCCAACATGAGCCTCGGCGGCGGGTTCTCCAACTCGATCAATCAGGCCGTCTCGGGTGCGGTGGCCGACGGCATCACCTTTGCGGTAGCCGCGGGTAACGAGAACACAGACGCCTGCAACACCTCGCCGGCCTCCACACCGAACGCGATCACCGTTGGCGCCACCAACTACAACGACTCGCGGGCCTACTTCTCCAACTACGGCAGCTGCGTGGATATCTTCGCTCCCGGCGTAGGGATCACCTCGTCGTGGAACAGCTCGAGCAGCGCTGTCAACACCATCTCCGGCACCTCGATGGCATCGCCTCATGTGGCAGGCGCCGCGGCACTGCTGCTCTCGGCCAACCGGTCTCTCACACCCGAGCAGGTCGCATCGCAGATGAGCTCAACGGCTACCACCGGCGTGGTGACCGACCCGCAGGTGGGAAGCCCGAACAAACTGCTTTATGTAGGCAACCCGGCAACTCCCAACCCCACACCCGATCCCGGCCCGCTGCCCGAGCCGCCTCCGCCAGATCCGCCCGCAAACGACAACTTCGCAAATGCGGTGACCCTCTCCACGCTGAATGGCACGAGCGGCACCACCGCAGGCGCCACCCATGAAAGTGGCGAGCCCAATCACGTATCCGACAACCTCGGCTCGGCCAGGTCGATCTGGTACCGCTGGACTGCGCCCTCCAACGGCACACTCGATCTGAACACGCAGGGCTCGAACTTCGACACGCTGCTTGCCGTCTACTCGGGCGATTCGCTTGGCGGCCTGACAGCACTTGCCGGCAACGACGACTCGGGCCAAGGCGGGGTGTGGAGCCGGGTCAGCCTGTCGGTCACCGCAGGCACCACCTACCGGATCGCGGTCGACGGCTGGAACGGCAACGCGGGCGGCACCTACATCAGCGGAACCTTCACCTCCAGCACTCCAACTCCGCCGCCGCCCCCGCCGCCACCACCTACGCCCGATCCAACCGCACCGGCAAACGACGACTTCGCCAATGCAACCGCGGTGAATCTGGCTGGCCTCACCGGAACCACGGTCGACTCCACTCACGAGACCGGCGAGCCAGAGCACGTGCGCACAGGTATCGGCTCTGCTCACTCGATCTGGTACCGCTGGACAGCGCCGTCTGATGGCCTGCTCGACCTCAACACCCAGGGCAGCGACTTCGACACCCTGCTTGCCGTCTACACCGGATCATCGGTGAGTGCGCTCACCGGCGTGGCCGCCAACGACGATGCCGGAAGCGGTGGTCTGTGGAGCCAGGTCAGCCTCGGTGTTGTCTCGGGCGTTACCTATCGCATAGCGGTGGACGGCTACGGCACCAGATCCGGCGCGGTCAGCCTGGCCGGCGCCTTCACCGCCACTGCCGGTCCAGACCCCGACCCGACCGATCCGCCAGAGGACCTGCCGGAGGGAGTCCTCGCTCCGTTGAGTGACAACTTCGTCTTGACCTCACGCGGCGTGGTGGGGGAGATGGCCTGTGCCCTGCCTGCTGGCTTGGCCGAGTCGAATAACTGCGACGCGCTGGTGAGACTGCGCACCGGCGTTGGCGCCACCAGGCGAAGCGTCACCATGGATGTCGGCTCGTCGAGGGTGGTATCGCTTCCGCTGAGCGCGAGGATGCGCCGGCAGCTCTTGCGCCTTGGCAGAGTGCAGGCCGAGATTACGGTGATAACGGTCGAAGGCAGCACCTCCTACGACGTAACGCTGCTCACCCCGCGCGCCGCCGCACAGCGCAAGCGCGCGCTGGCGCGAAGCGCCGCCCGCTAAGCCGAGCGCTCAAGCGCTCGAACTCTCAGGCGGTTGCTGCTTCTACGACCCGGCGGGCAGCCTGGGTATCGATGTCGCGGACTATCCCCAGGCCAAAGAGCTCGAGTGTCTCGCGGGTGAGGATTCCTTCGCGGGCTCGCAGCACCACCGGCAGGTCTGGCTTGAGCGCACCGACCGTGATCGCGATCTCGATGTTGACGAGATCGTTCGCTGTGGCTGCCACCAGCGCCCGGGCGCGGTGCACGAAGACCCGCTCCAGCAGGCTGCGATCCTCGCCGTGGCCGATCACCACGGGGATCTGTTTGGCGCGGGCAAAGCGCACGGCTGATGCCTCTGGCTCCAGCTCCAGCGCGACTACGCCGATTCCTTGATCGCGCAGAAAGGTGCATAGGCGCAGGCCCACCTGGCCCATCCCGACCACGATCACGTGATCGCGCCGCGGCACCACCC
>JBEIRY010000037.1:0-16563 GCA_040375675.1 Thermoleophilales bacterium
CTTGGACGAGGCAGGCTTCTTGGCGGCGGCGGGCTTGGCGGCCGGCTTCTTGGCTGCCGCGGGCTTGGCTGCCGGTCTAGTCGCAGGCTTCTTGGCTGCGGCGGGCTTGGCGGCAGGCTTCTTGGCTGCCGCGGGCTTGGCGGCCGGTTTACCCGCAGGCTTCTTGGCTGCGGCAGGCTTCTTGGTTTCGGGCTTCTTGCCTGAGGCGGGCTTGGCCGCCGGCCTAGCCGCCGGCTTCTTGGCCTCGGGCTTCTTTGCCGCCTGCTTCTTCTTGCCTCCCTTGCCTGGCATTACGGCGGTGTCGTCGAGATTCATCTCCAGGTCATCGAGGAAGTCATCTCTCTCTCCTTCGCCCTTGCCCTTGCCGTCGTCGATCACGCTGCGACCGCCTGAGGAAAGCCGGCACAGAAATCGAGAAGTGAGCGCTTGTAGCTCTGCAGCGAAGAGATCGAGACCCACTCATCGGGTCCGTGGTGGCCATCCCCGACAGGCCCGAACTCGACCGCGGGAACACCGACTTTGAGAAAGGAGACGACATCAGAGGCGCCGTCGCGGCCGACGCTCATCACGCGCTCGGGATGGTGCGGAGATGCCGCCTCGCAAAGGCTCTGCACCAACCGCGAGTCAGGGTCGACCACCGCTGGCGGGCGGGGGAAGGTCTCGATCAGCTCCACGTCGGGGAGCCCCGTCACCTGGCGGAGGACGACATCAGGGTCTTGTTCTGGGAGGTATCGGATATCCACGTCGATCGTGCAGCGGTCAGGCACCTTGTTCAGCGCGTCCCCACCCCAGATCCTTCCGAGATTCACAGAGGGTCTGTCGAACAGGGCTGAACTCTCACGTGCAAAGGGTAGAGACTCGATTGCGCGGAATACCTCCACGGCCTTGACGATCGCGTTATCTCCCAGCCACGGGGTGGCTCCGTGGGCTGATCGGCCCCCTACCTCGAGGCGCATTCCCAGCACGCCTTTGGCCTGCACGCCTACCTGGAGGTTGGTCGGCTCGCCTGTGATCACGAAATCACCGAGGAACCCAGCCTCGACCAAGGCGTCGCTGCCGCGATCCTCTTCCTCCTCGGACTCCTCGTCGCAGACGATCCCGAGCCTGACCCTGACCGCGTCCTGATCCCGCATCTCATCGCAGACGAGCATCATCGCGGCCAATGCCGCCTTCATGTCATAGGCGCCGCGACCGTAGAGGCGATCGCCCTCGATCCGCGGTTCGAATTGACCGGTGAGCGCCGGAACCACATCCAGGTGCCCGTGGAGGACGAGAGTTGGAGCATCGGCCGGTCCGACCTCGGCGCGGGTGACCGGCAGGCCGCGCGAGGTGCTCGATTCGACCGCGATCTCGCGCGACTCGAGCCAGCCGGCTACGAACTCGGCGGCAAGTCGGATTCCATCCTCGTTGGAGGTGTCGAAGGTGATCAGGCGTTCGGCGAGTGCAACTTCATCCATCGTGAGATCGTAGGAGGTCGGGGCCGTCGGCCCGGGAGCCTCTCTTGCGAGAGAGCTCAGCTGCCTGCGACTGTGAGGAAGGCCTCTGCGCGTGCCTTGTCGGTCTCGGCCCTGATGTGGGCGGCAGATCCAGCCTCGGCCTCGGCAAGGCGCTTCTCGGCGTCTTCGAGTTTGGTGCGGAGATCGTTTGCGTCGAGGTCACCTGGTTCGTGAACCTCACCCACCAAGACCAAGGCCCGGTTGGCGAATACCTGCAGCCAACCCTCGGCCTGAGCCATCCGGCGAATCTCGCCGTCTGGCATGTGGAGCCTCAACTCGGTCGGCATCAGGCGAGCAAGCACCGGCGCGTGGTTTGCCAGGACCCCCAGCTCACCGACGCTGGTACGGGTAGACAGCTGGCGCACCTGCCCGCTGAACACCTCCCCTTCGGGAGTGAGAACCTCCGCCTGGAGGGTGTGTCCCTCGTCAGCCATCGGTGACCGCTACTCGTCCTCGTCGGTCATCGTCTTGGCGGCCTCGAGAACCTGGTCGATCCCGCCCTGCATGTAGAAGGCGCGCTCGGGGATCTCGTCGTGCATACCCTCGACGATCTCACGGAATCCGCGAACCGTCTCGGCTACCGGCACGTACTCGCCGTCGCGGCCGGTGAACTGCGAGGCCACGAAGAACGGCTGCGAGAGGAACCGCTGAATCTTTCGTGCTCTGGTCACGATCAGCTTGTCCTCGTCGGAGAGCTCGTCGATTCCGAGGATCGCGATGATGTCCTGGAGCTCCTTGTAGCGCTGCAGAGTCTCCTGGACCTTGATCGCGGTTTCGTAGTGCTCCTCACCCAGGATGTCGGGCTTGAGGATGGTCGAGGTCGAATCGAGCGGATCCACGGCCGGGTAGATGCCCTGCTCCACCAGCGACCGGGTAAGCACCGTGGTCGCATTGAGGTGGGCGAACACCGACGCCGGTGCCGGGTCGGTGAGGTCGTCTGCAGGCACGTAAATCGCCTGAACCGAGGTCACCGAACCTTCGCGGGTGGATGTGATTCGCTCCTGGAGTTCACCCATCTCGGTTTCGAGTGTGGGCTGGTATCCAACTGCCGAAGGCATACGGCCAAGCAGCGCCGACACCTCGGATCCGGCCTGAACGAACCGGAAGATGTTGTCGATGAACAGCAGCACGTCCTGTCCACCCTGCTGACGGAAGTACTCGGCCATGGTCAGGCCCGACAGGGCAACGCGCAGACGCGCTCCCGGAGGCTCATTCATCTGTCCGAAGACGAGCATCGTCTTGTCGATGACTCCTGACTCCTTCATCTCGAGCCAGAGGTCGTTGCCCTCACGTGAGCGCTCGCCGACGCCGCAGAATGCCGAAAGGCCTTCGTGCTCCTCGGCGATGTTTCGAATCAGTTCCTGGATCAGAACGGTCTTGCCCACTCCGGCGCCGCCGAACAGACCGACCTTGCCGCCCTTGGCATAAGGGGCGAGGAGATCGATCACCTTGATGCCGGTCTCGAGGATCTCCTGGGTAGGAGTCAGATCCTCTACATCAGGGGCGGAGCGGTGGATCGGCCAACGGTCATCGGCCTCTACCTCGGGACCCTCGTCGATAGGCTCCCCCAGCAGGTTGAAGATGCGGCCGAGGGTTCCGCGACCGACGGGAACGGTGATAGGACCGCCGGTGTCGACAACTTCGTCGCCACGACGAGGTCCGTCGGTGGCGTCCATGGCGACCGCGCGAACGCGGTCGTCGCCGAGGTGCTGATGAACCTCGCAAACGAGGTCGAGCGGTGGGCGACCGTCCTCGCCGGCGACCTTGATGGTCAGGGCCGAGTAGATCTCGGGCAGGTGCTCGTTGAATACGGCATCCACCACCACTCCGGTTACCTGCTCGACGCTGCCGACGTTATTTCCGTTTCCTTCTGCCACTTTCAGCTCCTTTTCTTTCTTCTCAAATTCGTTTGAAGTTTTCTCGACTGCCTACGACAGACCCTCGGCTCCACCGACCACCTCGAGAATCTCCTGGGTGATCTCGGCCTGACGGACCCGGTTCATCTCGAGGGTCAGGTTGCCGATCATCGTCTGGGCGTTCTCCGCGGCGCTGCGCATCGCAGTCATTCGGGCGCCGTGCTCGGAGGCTGTGGACTCGAGCAACGCGCGATACACGGTGAGGTTCGCGTACTCGGGGATCAGGATTGCCAGCAGCTCGTCGGGGTCGGGCTCGTATACCCAGAGCGCCTTGAGGTGTGCCTCTGCGAGCTCGCCACTCTGTTCGACCGTCTCCGCCTCTTCCTCCTCGGCGCCCTCACCGAAGACCTCGGCCTGCTGAATCGGGAGCAGAACCTGGCGACGGACGTACTGAGTGAGCGGTGAGACGAAGCGGTTGTAGACGAGCTCTACCCGGTCGAGCTTGCCATCCACGTAGTCGGCGGTCAGACCCTCGGCGATCTCGCGCGCATTTCCGAACTCGGGGCGGTCGGTGAAGCCGGTGAACTCGCCCTCGAGATCCTCGCCGCGAAAGCGCATCGAAGAAGCGCCGCGACGACCGACAACTGCATACGAGACCTCTTTGCCTTCGGAACGCAGCTTGGCCCCGTAGCGAAGCCCCTCGCGAAGGATCTGGGAGTTGAAGGATCCAGCCAGTCCGCGGTCACCGGTTACCAGCAGGATCCCGACCCGCTTGACATCCTCGCGCTCCTCGAGCACCGGGACGCCGCGGGCCTCTGCCCCGGCCGCCGATGCCACCTGACGCGTCATCTTGCGGAGCTGGCCTGCGTAGGGGCGAAGAGCGCGAATGCGCTCCTCGGCCCGGCGCAAACGCGCCGCGGCGACCATCTCCATCGCCCGCGTGATCTTGCCGACGTTCTTGACGCTGGCGATGCGGTTCTTGACTTCCTTCTGAGTTGCCATCTATCTAGCTCGCTGCCGCCTCGGTACGGGCCGGTGCCTCGCGCTCTTGCTCAGAGACGATCCGGTCTGACTCGCCCTCATCGATCGGATTACCGTCGGCGTCGAAGTCGGGACCGAAGTCATCGACCATCTCGCCGATCGCCTTGCCGAGAGCTTCCTCGTCGGCCTCGGGCAGATCACCGGTCTCGTCGATGCGACTCAGCAGATCCTGATTCTCGGAACGCAGGCGGGCGATCAGGTCGCGGAGGAAGTCCGAGACTCGCTCGGCCTTGATCCGGTCGAGATAACCACCGGTGCCGGCGTAGATCGACGCGACCTGCTCTGCGACCGACATCGGCTGACGCTCGTTCTGGTTCAGGGTCTCGACCATACGCTCACCTCGAGCAAGGGTCTTCTGGGTGTCGGCATCGAGTTCAGATCCGAACTGGGCAAACGCCTCGAGCTCGCGGTACTGCGAGAGGTCGAGGCGCAGCTTGCCGGCGACCTTCTTCATCGCCTTGGTCTGAGCGTTACCGCCGACTCGCGAAACCGAGGTACCGACGTTGATCGCCGGACGCACACCCGAGTAGAAGAGATCCGACTCGAGGAATATCTGACCGTCGGTGATCGAAATCACGTTGGTCGGGATATAGGCCGAAATCTCGCCGGCCTGGGTCTCGATGACCGGCAGCGCGGTCAACGAGCCGCCTCCGAGATTGTCGGAGAGCTTGACCGCCCGCTCGAGCAGACGGGAGTGCAGGTAGAAGACGTCGCCGGGATAAGCCTCGCGGCCCGGAGGACGCCTGAGCAGCAGCGACATCTGCCGGTAGGCGGCTGCGTGCTTGGTGAGGTCGTCGTAGATGCACAGGGCGTGGCCTCCCTTGTAGAGGAAGTACTCGCCCATCGCGCAACCCGCATACGGAGCCATGTACTTGATCGGCGCGGCCTGGTCTGCCGAGGCCGCGACGATGATGGTGTTCTCCATCGCGCCGTTTTCCTCGAGCGTCTCCATGACCTGGACCACGGTCGACATGCGCTGACCGATCGCGACGTAGATAGAGATCACGCCGGAGTCCTTGTTGTTGATGATCGAGTCGATCGCGATAGCGGTCTTGCCGGTCTGGCGGTCGCCGATGATCAGCTCTCGCTGTCCTCGGCCGATCGGGATCATCGAGTCGACGGCCTTGAGTCCTGTCTGCATCGGCTCGGTAACCGGCTGACGCTGAACGATGCCCGGAGCTTTGAACTCGGCGGGACGGGTCTCGGTGGTGACGATCTCCCCCTTGTCGTCCAGCGGGCGACCAAGCGGGTCGACCAGACGACCGAGCAGTTGCTCGCCGACCGGAATCTCGAGCAGGCGACCGGTCCTCTTGACCGTGTCACCCTCAGAGATCTTCTCCCACTCGCCGAACAGCACGGCGCCTACGTTGTCCTCTTCGAGGTTCAGCGCCAGGCCGACCACGTCGTGGGGCAACTCGAGCATCTCGAGCGCCATGCAGTTGTCGAGGCCGTGCACGCGGGCGATTCCGTCGCCGATCTCGAGGACCGTTCCGACCTCGGAGAGGTCGGCGGCATCGGACTCCATTCCCTCGATGCGCTGCCTGAGGATATTTGCGATCTCGTCGGGCTTGATCTCCATGGTTTCTTTGAATTCCTTTCCTAGGCCGCCGTGGCGACGTTCTTTCGAAGTTTTTCGAGCCTGTTCTTGACGCTTGCGTCCAAGACCATGTTCCCCACCTGAACCACCAAACCACCAAGTACTTCCGGGTCTACCTGAACGCTCAACTCGACCGTCTGACCGGTCTGGCGTTCGATCTCGCCGCCGATCTTCGAGGCGATCTCGGGGTCGAGCTCGACCGCACTGGTCACAGTCACCTCCAAGAGTCTCCGCTCCTTGGCCCAGAGGGCGTCGAAGTCCTTGCGGATGCGGAAGATCGCCGGCATACGGTGCTTTTCGACCAGCAGATCGAGGAAGTTCGAAACCAGTGGGTCCGCCCCGGCGATCGCCTTGGAGATCCCCTCCTTCTTTTCGGCCGAGGAGAAATAGGGGCTGAACAGATAAACCGACATCTCGCGGTTATCGGCGACGGCGTCGGCGAAAGCGCCGAGCTGATCGTGCACCTCGTCCAGCTTTCCAGCGTCGTTTGCCGCCCCGAACAGGGCGTCGGCATAAACGCGGGCTATCTCTTCCATCGGCATCCAGCTACTCCTTCGCCGCTCCGGTGCCGGAAAGCGCGGTGAAGTCGACTTCAGCCAGAGCCTCGTCGATCAGACGTTTGTGGTCGTCTGAATCGAGGGTGCGCTGGGTGACCTTCTCGGTGGCGAGCACCGTGAGATCAGCGACCTCCTTGCGGATCCGCTCGAGCGACCGTCGGGTCTCCCCTTCGATATCGCGCTTCGCGGCCTCGATCAGCTCCTCGCGCTTTTCCCTACCTTCGGCCGTAGCCTCGGCAACAGCGGTATCGGCTGCCTTGCGGGCACGCTCGACGATGTCGTCGGCCTGCTCGCGGGCCTCCTTGAGGCGCGCCCGGTACTCCTCGAGCACCTTGTCGGCCTCGAGCTTCGAACGCTCCGCTGCGTCAATCGACTCGTTGATCTTCGCGGCACGCTCGTCGAGCGCCTCCTGGATCTTGGGGAAGGCGAGCTTCTTCAGGATCCACATCGTTATCCCGAAGATCAGCAGCGTCCAGATCATCAGCCCCAGCGACGGGGAGACCAGGAAGCTGCCGCCCTCGTCTTTGGGGGCGGTCTCGGAGGCCGTTACGACCAGATTGCCTATCTGTACCAGCGTTCCCATAGTTAGTGGCCTAGAGGAAGAAGGCGATCAGACCGAAGATGAAGGTGTAGAAGGCAACGGCTTCGGTAAGAGCGAATCCCAGCCAGCGGATGCTCTGAAGCTCGTCCTTCATTTCGGGCTGACGGGCTACGGACTCGATCTCCTTACCGAAGATGAATCCGATACCGATACCGGCACCGATCGAACCGAGACCGGCACCCACACCGAGGGCGATCGCCTTACCGGCAGCCGTGATGCCATCGTCTGAGATAGCGGCTACAAGCGGCGAAATTGTTGACAGATCCATGAGACTCCTTTCGTATTTGGTCAGTGGCTTTCGGCGACAGCGCCGCCGACATAGATCGCTGTGAGCGTGGCAAAGATGAACGCCTGAAGCGTTGCCACCAGGCCCACCTCGAAGAGGAAGAAGGCAAGTGCCATGGGCAGCGTCAACGCGCCCAGAGCAGAGAGACCGAGCAGAACGGCCAGCCCGCCGCCCATGAAGAGCAACAGGAGGTGTCCGGCCAGGATGTTTGCGAACAATCGAACCGAGAGCGAGATGAGGCGAACGAACTGCGATACGACCTCGATCATGAAGATGGCCGCCTTACCGAACGGGTTCATGTCCTCCAGTCCGGCGGGAAGCCAGCCGGCGAAGTAGGGAATCACCCCGCGAGCCCTTATGCCCTCGAAGTGGTAGCCGAACCAGACCACCAGAGTGAGCGCAAGCGGTATCGAAATGTTCGCAGTCGCCGCGTAGAGAGCGAACGCTGGCATCTCGAGACCGAAGACGTTGATCGTGTGCTCGGTGTTGGTCGGCAGAGGCAGGTAGCCGATCATGTTCGAAAACCAGATGAAGAAGAAGATCGCTGCAAGGAACGGGAACCAGCGGCGCGCGAGGGCACCGTCGAGGTTTGTTCCGGTGATGTTGTTGCGGGTCAGGTCGTAGGCAACCTCGACCGCGGTCTGGGTGCGGTTGGGCTTCTGTTGCATCTTGCGCGCAATCACGACCATCACCGTGATGGTCAGGATGCTCGCGATCATCAGGTACATGACCGCCTTGTTGATCGAAAAGTCGATCCCGCCGAGGTTGATGTTGACCCACGGCTCGAGCTTGAACTCGTTCTGGGGCTTGAAGTCGTTGTTCTTGCCCGAGCTGCCGAAGATCACCGCAAGCGCAACAGCCAGCAGCAGGTAGATGGTGATCCCTGTCAGAACCTTGATCCGGGTGCTCATCGGGTGACCGCCCCGGCATCGGTCTCATCGCCTTCGAGGAACTTGCAAAGCGCCTGACCGATCAGATACGAGGTGACAAGCGCCACGGCAAGAAGTGCAGCGGAGAGTCCTGCAGCGCGATCGGAAAGGCCGACGATCAGCACCGCAAGCGCAATCAGCCAGACCCTGCCAAGACCAGCTCCTGCCATCAGACCCATCGCCCCACGGCGGTTGCCGTCGGCAAGAGACTGTTTGGCCTTGCGCTCGGCAAAGAGATGGATCAGGCGGGTGACTACCCAGACGCCACCGCAAACCACGTAGCCGATCAAAGGCGCGTCTAGCGCGATGAATACCGGCAGTGCGGCTACCAAAACGGCGATGTCAAACCAGCGTAGAAAGTTCAATTTTTCCCTTGGTTGTGGGCGTTGGTCATCTGATGATGCGATGCGAGCGCAGCCGGGATGTGTAGAGGCTGCACTCGTTGGCTAAGCGGAGTGCTGATGCTATCCGAAAGGCGCCGGAGGGCGTCTTCAGGCGTGGGCTAAGAACGGCGCCGTTTGGCAGGCGCGGAGCGCTTACGCTTCTTGGCACCCACGACCTTCATCTCGCCCGTCTTCGGGTCCAGGCGGGAGGTCCTACCGGTCTTCGGATCCTTGGCCTCGAATCGGCCGGTCTGAAGTTCCTTGACCACCCCGCGGTCCACGGCTGCGGTCCGGGCCCTGCCCTTGCCACCGCCAGCTTGGCGCAAGCGGATTCGGCGAAGCTTGAGGATCTCGAGCACCACGATCACATAGACGCTCGCCGCGAGGGCCAGCAGGATCAGCACCACCATCACGATCGTCCAAGCGAGATCGAAGTTACCCCGGTCGTCGCTATAGGGGATGAAACGCAGCGCCAACGCAAGGCCGGCGAGCACCAGTGTCCAGCCGTAAAGGTATGCGAGGGTGCGCCGCTGAGAGAACCCGATATTCGCCATCCGGTGGTGGAAGTGCCAGCGGTCTGCCTGATAGATCGGGCGCCGGTACTTGAGCCGCTTTGCGACCACGAAGCCTGTATCGAGGATCGGAACCGCGAGGATCACGAGCGGCAGGGCCAGGGCAAGTGCGGCGTTGGTCTTGAGAGATCCGAGGATCGCCACCGTGGCGAGCAGGTAGCCCAGAAGGTTGGAGCCCGTATCGCCCATGAAGCTCGATGCAGGCGGGAAGCCGTGTCGCAAGAAACCGAGGGAAGCGCCAGCGGTCAGCGCCGCAAGCACACCGGCCTCGTAGCGTCCCAGCGAGATGGCGATGATCGCGAGGGTCGCTCCCGAGATGGCACAAACGCCCGATGCCAGACCATCCACCCCATCGATCAGGTTGACGATGTTGATCACGGCAACTATCCCGACGATCGTGATCGGGTACGCGACCCAGCCCAGGCTGAAGCCGCCGATGAAGGGAAGCGTGGTCACATCCACCACCACACCTCCGAGGAAGACGGGAATCAGCGCACCGAATATCTGACCGCCCAACTTCGGCAGGGCCGGCAGTTCATAGACATCGTCGAGCACCCCGACCGCGGTGATCACCACCGCACCACCGAGGATCGCGAAGGTCTGCCCGTCGAACGGCAGCCAGATCAGACCGGCTGCCAGCACCGCCACCAGGATGGCCAGACCACCCAACTTGGGGGTAGGGACATCGTGCAACCCTCGCTCCGAGGGCTGATCGATCGCACCGATCCTTCGGGCTATCGACTCTGCTGAGGGAACCAGCAACCACGCAACGCTTGCCGCGAACAGGAAAGAGAGAATCGCGTCCCAGGTGGTGAGGCGCATCAGGCCATTGTCTCCAACGCAGCGGACCTAGCTCGCGATGCCGAGAATCGCAGCAGCCATCGGGCCGGAATCGCGTGGGTCGAGTGGCCCGACCGGGGCCTCGCGCTTTCGAAGATCGATCGCCGAGGCATCGGTCAGGACCTCGAGCCTGCCTCGAGCGATCAACTCTTCGTCGACCGCTCCCATCTTTCCGGCGAAGATCGTGTACACGGGCGTACCCAAAGCGACAGCCTCGCGGTTCATCGTGCCACCGGCACTCACCACCAGGTCGGCGTAGGCGATCAGGCTCTGGGCGTCGATCGCCTGGTCGGGAACGACCAGCGACGGCGCGGCAAGTGAATTGAGACGCTGCCGCTGGCCTTCGGTTCTGGGGATCACCACCGACACGGTCCCTGTTGCTCCCGCAAGGCGCTGGATCACGGCTTCATACAGCGGGTTGTCGGCGTGGTACTCGGAGGTCTCAGGTGGCGGTCGAACCACCACCACCACAGGGTCGCCCTCTATCCCGAGTGACGGGATCAGATCGGGGTCGGGTTCGAAGTCAGCCAAGTAGTAGTCCTCCTTCAAGCCGGCGTAGCGAAAGAGCCGATCGGATCGGGCGCCAGCGGCCTCCATGGCCGGGACGGGAATGGCGTCAGGAGCGAGCACCAGTGCCGCTGCGCGAAAGGCCACTTTTCGCTGGCGGCCGGCGAACTCGTAGTCGTTCATCTGGGCAAGGGGGATGCCGAGGGCGCGCGATACGAGCGAGGCATCGACCGAGCCGTGAGCCAGCGCCAGATCGAATCGCTGCTTGCGAGCCCAGCGGTAGAGCGCGGCGCTCCGTCCTGCCAGGGCAAAGACTTTGCCGGCCTTTCCGGCCCCGCCGTGTTCGCCGAACGACTCGTAGGGTATCCCGAGCAGATCGAGGATTCCCTCGGTCTGGCCGTAGCTTCGAGTGGTCACCACCACATCGTGGCCTTCCGAGGTGAAGCGTTCTATCAGCGGCCGCAGGACCAGCGGGTGAGCCGCAGCGGTGCAGTCGACCCAGATCTTCACCGGGTGCCGGCCCGACCCTAGGCCGCTGCTGGGGTGAGCTGCGGGTAGAGCGGGTACTTTTCGGCCAGCGTGCGGGTTCGCTCGCGAAGCGCCTCGCGCTCGGACTCGAAGTCATCGGCGGTAAGGGCAGCGGCGATCACCTTGCCGACCTCTCTCATGTCGTCGGTCCCAAAGCCGCGTGTGGTCAGGGCAGATGTGCCGATCCGAAGACCCGACGGGTTCATCGGCGGCTTCTCGTCGAACGGAATCGAGTTGCGGTTGACGGTGATACCGACAGCATCGAGGCGATCTTCGCCCTCTTGCCCCTCGAGCCCGGTCGGATTGAGATCTACCAGGACCAGATGCACATCGGTGCCGCCGGTCAGTACCTCCACCCCGCCTGCGATCAACTCCTCTGCGAGTGCGCGAGCGCTCTCGATCGTCTGGCGCTGCCGCTCGCGGAATGCCTCGGACTGGGCGATCCGGAAGGCGACCGCCTTGGCGGCGATCACGTGCATCAGCGGACCACCCTGCTGGCCGGGGAAGACGGCGCGGTTGAAATCCTTCTCGTACTCCTCGCGGGCGAGGATGATCCCGCTGCGCGGACCGCAGAGGGTCTTGTGAACGGTGGTGGTGACCACATCGGCGTGTTCGACCGGGTTGGGGTACTCGCCCGCGGCGACGAGGCCGGCGAAGTGCGCCATGTCGACCATAAGCTTGGCACCGACCGAGTCGGCGATCTCGCGGAAGGCGCCAAAGTCGAGCTGGCGCGGATAGGCCGACCAGCCGGCAATGATCAGCTTCGGCTTGTGCTCGTTTGCGAGGCGCTCGACCTCTTCCATGTCGACCAGGTAGTCCTCGCGGCGCACGTGGTAGGCGGCAGGGTCATACAGCGTGCCGGACACGTTCAGCTTCATACCGTGGGTGAGGTGTCCGCCGTGATCGAGGGCAAGGCCCAGGATGCGATCACCGGGATCGAGCAGTGCCATGAAGACGGCATTGTTGGCCTGAGCTCCAGAGTGTGGTTGGACGTTTGCGTACTCGGCCCCGAAGAGATCCTTGGCGCGATCGATCGCCAGCTGTTCGGCGATATCCACCTGCTCGCAGCCACCGTAGTAGCGCTTGCCGGGATAGCCCTCGGCGTACTTGTTGGTGAGAACCGAGCCGACCGTCTCGAGGATTGCCTGGGGCGCGAAATTCTCGGATGCGATCATCTCGAGCGTCTGCTGCTGACGGGAGATCTCGCCATCAACTGCGGCGGCTATCTCGGGATCTACCTCGGCGAGAGGTGCTGTCTGGAAATCCTCGGGCAACTCGGTCATCTCAGTCTCCTTCTGTTTTTTCGACGGCGGAAATCTCTTCGACCCGGCGCTCGTGACGGCCACCCTCGAACTCGGTCCCGAGGAACCGGGACATGATCGCCTCGGCCTCGGGCTCGGTGAGCCTGCGCCCGGCAAGTGCCAGCACGTTGGCGTCATTATGGCGGCGGCTCATCTCGGCCTCTTCGGGATCGTGGGCATTGACGGCCCTGATCCCGTTCACCTTGTTGGCGACGATGCTCACCCCAACACCCGACCCGCAGACCACGATGCCGCGCTCAGCCTCGCCATCGGCCACCAGGTGGGCGGCTTTGGAGGCGTATACGGGATAGTCCACCGACTCTTCCGAGTCGGTTCCCACATCCAACACCTCATGACCCTCGGCTTCGAGGACGGGCTTGATTGCCTGCTTCAACTCGAAGCCAGCGTGGTCTGATCCGAGAGCGATCTTCACCTGAGCGAATCTATCAGTGGTGGATTCGGACTAAGTGTCGCGAGGAGCTTGGATACCCGCAAAGAGATCGACCATCATCTGCTCACCGCCGCCGAGGTCGTGCAACAGACTGCAGCGAGCGACCATCCTCTCATCAGGGAAGAGGCTCTGATCACGGCGAATCTCCGGCGGCAAGAGCGCCCGCGCCACATCGTTCGGCGTCGCGTAGCCGCCATTGAGGGTGGCAAGTGATGAGAGCTCCGGCTCCATGAGGCCAGCCAGAAAGGCGAGAGACGCCTCAGGCTCGGGCGCATCGGCCGGAATGGCCGCGCAGGTGATCCATAGGGTCGCCCCTTCGCTCGGCACGACATAGGTGAGCCCGGCTCCGCTCTCACGGACCGCCTTAGATGCCGGCCCGCTCCAAGCGTGATGGGCAGAAACCTCGCCGCTCAACACCGGTCCGGTGAAGTCGTCGCTGTCGTAGCGGACGACGCTCGGGGCCTGACCTTGGAGTACCTCAAGAGCGGCCTCGAGCGAGGCGTCATCGCAAGCGTTGGGATCGAGACCCCGGGATATCAGGGCTGCACCCACTACCTCACGCACCTCGTCGAGCATCCCGACCTTCAGACCTTCTGGCGGAGCGAATAGGTCCTGCCAAGTCCCGGCATCCGGAAAGTCGCTTCTGCGCAGATAGCCGGTGGTGCCGTAGGCAAACGGCACCGAGAGACGGTTACCGGGGTCGAACTCGCACTCCCGAGCCCAGGGGGCGAGGCGATCCAGCGGAAGCAACTCGGGTTTGAGGGGCAAGAGCCGATCGCGAGCCGAGAGGCGCTCGACCAGATAATCGGAGGGAAAGATCAGATCCCAGGTACCTGGCTCTGCATCGAGCAACTCCTCGAGGCGCTCATTGGAGGCAATCTCGACCACCTCAACCCCGCGACCGAGCGTCTCGGCTGCGCGCGAGAGCGCAAGCGGATCAGGCATTCCAAACCAGGCCAGCACCCGTAACGGGCGGGCCGGGGCAAACATCAGCTAAGAACTTCCCAGTAGGGCTTCTGAGCCTCGATCACCTCGGCCAGACGCACCGGCCATTCGGCCGGAGGCTGGTGTGGATCGGGTACGTAGATGTCTTCGAGTGGCGCCTCGAAGTCGCCCAGTCCGGCGAGGATCGCGCGATCGATCCCGGGAAGGGTCGTGACGTTGTAGCCGCCCTCGTGCACCACCACCAGACCGATTCCCTTGCTGCGGGCATAGGCGGCAACTCTTGAAGCCATGGCGTTGAAGCCGCTCCTAGAGATCAGTTGGTTCGAAAGCGGATCGGCGGCGTGGCCGTCCTGGCCTGCAGAGACCAGAAGCAACTGCGGATCAAAAGCCTCGATGATCGGCATCGCGACCTCGTCTATCGCCTGCAGATACTCCGGGTCGCCCGAACCGGGAGGCATCGGGATGTTGACGGTGCTTCCCTCGCCGTCGCCTTCGCCGACCTCATCTACCCAGCCGATACCGGGATAGAGCGGCCACTGGTGAAGGGAGATGAAGAGCGCAGAAGGGTCATCCCAGTGGATCTCTTGGGTCCCGTTGCCGTGGTGGACATCCCAGTCGAGAATCGCGACCCGGTCGAAGCCGTAAACCTCTTTGGCGTAACGCGCAGCGACCGAGATGTGATTGAACAGACAGAAGCCCATCGCCTTGTCCTTGCCTGTGTGGTGTCCCGGGGGCCGGCTGATGGTGAAGAGGCTGTCGGGTCGGTGGTATGCCTCCATCGCGACAGCATCGACGGCCGAGAGCACGCCGCCAGAGGCAAGCAAACAGTTTTCGAGGCTGCCCGGGGAAACACAGGTGTCTGTGTCGAGCCAGGTCGGAGCTTCGGCACAAGCCTTGGCGATCGAGTCGTAGAAGCCCTCTGTGTGGGCGCGAAGAATGTCCTCCTTCCTGGCTGCACGCGGTGCAAGTACGAAGAGCTGATCCCACTCAGGCATCGATCTGAGCTCAGAGACCACACCGGGCAGTCGTCGCTTGCTCTCGGGGCACTCACCTGTGTCGTGAGACTCCTGACCCGGCAAGAGGACCACACCGGTCTTCGCTTTTTCGCGCTCGTAGTAGCGATGGGTGACGCTGCCAAGGCCCTGAACTTCCTCGTCTGCGGGATGGGATTGCTGATCGCTCACTCCCTGTCGCCCTCGTCTCGCTTCTCGATCTGAACCTCATAGAGCCCTGAGTCGGTTTCGGCAACCGCTGAGCCCTTGGAATCGCAGACGATTGCCCCGCCCGCGCAGTCGGGGGCGCCCTCGCCCGGGCCGCGGTTGACCACGAAGGCAGCAATCCCGTGGGCAGCGGCCATACCCACGACGGCGCGCTCGGTCTGTTGCCAGAGGTCGGCTGGCTCTGCCGCCGCACCGATCACGGAGTCGACGCCCATCTGCGCCGCCTCGGCCCAGATCTCGGCGCTTCGAAGATCTCCGCCGAGCATCAAGGTGGCAGCACCTAGCCCTTCGATCTCGATCGAACGCATGGGCTCATGTCCCGGAGCGGAGAACATCGGCTCATAGCGGCCGGGGAAAGCGTCGAGGTTTCGCTGCCGCCAAAGGATCTCTTCCCCACCCTCTCTACCCAGCCGACCGCTGAAATAGAAGACCCCTTCGCCTTCGGACTCGTACGGCGACGCAGAAAGCCAGGCACCACCCGCCAACTCGAGTGCTTCTCTCCAGCTAGGCGAAGGTGGTCTCTCGGCCTGTTCATAGCCTGCGCGGTCGAGGCTGTCTGCCACATACGGCGAAAAACTCAGCAGGGGAAGACAGACCAGCCCCGCGCCGGCCCCGCGAGCCGACTGGATCCCGGAGCGCCAGTCAGCCTCGGAGACCAGTGCAGCGAGCACCCTGGATCAATCCCACCAGACGTTCTTGACGTGGTTGGTGAAGATCTCCACGCCGTCATCGGTGATCAGCAGGTTGTGCTCGAAGGCTCCGGTCCCGGAGCCCGGGCGTCCTACCTCGGCCTCGACAGCCATGATCATGCCGGGCTCGAGCAAGGCGTCTTCATCGGGGACAAGTGACGGGTTCTCCCAAGCCAGGCCCATGCTGTGGCCGAACGAGGGATAGGCCTGTCCGAGCAGAGCCACATCAGCCGACTCCTCTGACCCTGGGACCTCGAAATCGTTTTCGGCAAGCCAGGCAGCGCCGCGGTCGAAGAGATCGCCGCAGCGAACGCCGGGCCCCATCGCTTCGATGATGTGCTCCACCACCGCGACCGATGCCTCGAGCACCTCGCGCTGAGCGTCGGTGACCTTGCCTCCAGCAACCGTGGTACGAACCATGTCGTAGAAGTAGCCGTTGACGGTCCCGTACATGTCGGGGTGGATCATGTCACCGGCCTTCAACTTGCGCTCGGTGTCCCATGAGGGCATCCGCTCCCAGAGGAAGTGGTCCACGTTCTCGGCCGAAGCGACAGGGATGTCGAGAGGGAAAGCGCCCTGCGGGATACCGACATTCAGCGCGGCAAGCACGCAGTCGGCCTCGGTTGCGCCCGGCTCGGCGGCCGAGACGAAGGCCTCGACCATGTTGCAGCCGACCCTGGTGGATTCGCGCATCAGCTCTATCTCGGCTGGCGACTTGATCCGGCGCAGCTCCTCGATCAGCTCATCGGCCCAGACCAACTCGA
>JBEIRY010000081.1:0-6021 GCA_040375675.1 Thermoleophilales bacterium
GACCTCTGGTTCGAGCGAAAGCCTCCCGAGGACTTCGACTTCGACGAAGAACGCTAGAGTCCAGGGCCATGGGAGCAATCAACTTCATCCTCAACATCCTCTGGCTGGTCCTCTGCGGCCTCTGGATGGCGATCGGCTGGGCGATCGCCGGCGCGGTGATGATCATCCTGATCATCACGATCCCGTTCGGTATTGCGGCCTTCAGGTTTGCCGGTTACGCCCTCTGGCCCTTTGGCAGGACGATCGTCGAGCGCTCCGACGCTGGTGCACCCAGTGTCGTAGGCAATGTGATCTGGTTCCTCCTCGCAGGAATCTGGATCGCGATCGGACACTTGACGACTGGTGTTCTGCTCTGTCTCACGATCATCGGGATCCCCTTCGGCGTCGCCAACTTCAAGCTTGCGTTTCTCGCGTTGTTCCCCATGGGCAAGGAGATCGTTCCGATCGACTACACACCCCAGGCTGGCGAGCGCGTGGTCGTCTCGGTCCCTCAGGGCCGAGGCAGCAGCGACTGACTGGCAAGCCAGGACCGGTATCTGCTGGTCTGACTCGCTAGGGTCTGCTCACCGTGGGGCCGTAGCTCAGTTGGGAGAGCGCCTGCTTTGCAAGCAGGAGGTCGTCGGTTCGATCCCGACCGGCTCCACTTCCTTCGCTCCACCTACCTGACACGCAGGAATGGCATGCCTCAGGTCGAATCCAGTCTTGATAGGTTGCGTAGTTGATTAGATCCATGAGGAAAACCAAACCAAGGAGGAAGGCTTGAAGGCAATTGCCGCAGTTTCAGCAGCAGCGCTGGTTTCGATCGCGCTCGTAGCGTGTGGATCGTCGTCAGACAACACAGACACGGTCACCGAGGTGTTGCCGGAGACCGTAGCTACGGATACGACCCCTGCGACGACCACGGAGGCGACGACCACCGCGGCGACCACCACGACCGCACAGCCTGCAACGTTTCGAAAGAGCTGTGATGTCGCGAACGTTCCGAATGTGAAGAACCCATCAGTGAGTGTCGATGTCGCGGCCTCGAACCTGGTTTCGGCCCAGGCCGATCAGGCGAGTTGCGCAACCGTCGGCGCTGTGGTCAAGTCGATCGGCAAGCAGCAGGCGGAGATTCCTGTGACGACGCAGGGGTACCGCTGCAATCCGACCGTTTTCAAGCAGACGAAGGTGCGCGTCAACTGCCTGTTCCGGGCAGCCGACAACCCGGGCAAGGTCGTGCTGACCTGGCAGATGAGCTACACCGGCTAATCACTGTTTGTCTGGCTTGTTTTTCGAGCCCTCGTCTCCGTCTCCGTCTTCTTCGGAGTCCGGAGGCGGGGGCTCTCTCTTTTTCGCAGCCTCGGAGATCTCCTCAGGCGTGGCGCGAATCGCACCGGCGAGGCCGATCGTGATCATCACCAGGATCAGCAGCGAGATCGCGGTCAGGATCGTGAATCCCGAGTTGGCGATCACATATAGAGTCATCGCCGCGAAGACCAGACAGAAGAACAACACCAGCCCCAGCAGCAGGGTCTTTCCGCGTTCACCCATCTATGAAGCTCCCCATCCAGCGACCATTGCAGCTGGCGGCCGCTTTCGCACGAACAGTCGTATCGCTGCAAGCCCGAAGATGAACCCCCCGACGTGTGCCATGTAGGCAACTCCGTCCTGCCCGCCCGTGTCGACCGCTATCTGGCCGAGTGCCGGTACGAACTGCAAGACGAACCAGAGTCCGAGCATCACGAGCGCTGGTACCTCGATCACGGTGAAGAAGAACACCAGGATGACCAGGCTGAGCACCCTGGCCTTGGGAAAGAGCAGCGCATAGCCACCCAGCACTCCCGCCACCGCACCTGAGGCGCCAATGGTCGGTGCGGTGCTCTCCGGCGCCACCAGCGCCTGGGAGTAGACGGCCACCAGACCCGCCAGCAGGTAGAAGATCACGAACTTGAATCTCCCCATCGAGTCCTCGATGTTGTTTCCGAACACCCAGAGGAAGAGCATGTTCCCGGCGATATGGAGAATCCCTCCATGGAGGAACATCGAGGTAATCAGGGTCAGCCACCAGGCGATCTGATCGATCGGGATAGGGACGAGCCCTGGAGAGGTTTCCCCCCTCTTCACGGCCTGCCTGTACTCGGAGGTACCTGAGCAGACCACTCCTGCCGCACCGGCATCGTTGACTGCGCCCACCGCACATTGGGGGTTGTCTCCGGGATGCATGATCCGGTAGGGGATCGCGCCCATCTCGAGCGCACTTTGATCGATCGCCCCGAATCCGGCCTTTTCGAGTTTCGGATCGGTCGGGTAGGAGAGCTGCCAGATGAACGCGATCAGGTTCAGTGCGATCAAGACCAGGGTCACGATCGGCAGGCGGAGTGTGGGGATGTTGTCCTTGAACGGGATCATCGGCTGCCTCCGGCCCCTCGACCGGCTGCAGCCCAAAGCCTAGAGCGCACCGAACCCGCTCCATGGCCTCATCTTGCCCGTCCGCGTGTAGGGTCTGCCAAACTGCCGCGGATGCCGAATAAGCCAAGGCAACGCACCGCTCACCCGTTCCGGGATACCGATGTGATCGACAGGAACGCCGCGCGGTTCTCTCAAGGTTTCACCGGCCTGATCGCCTTGCTGGGGATAATTTTCGGTTGGCCACTTGCCTGGGCGCTGATGGCCGCACAGTTGCTGATCGGTCTCACCTTTGGTCGGCAGTACTGCCTTCCGTGTCTCTTCTATTACACCGTCGTTCAGCCGCGGTTGGGTGAGGGAGAACTCGAGGATTCCCGACCTCCCCGACTCGCGAACATGATGGGGTTCGCCTTCATGGCTTCGGCCGCTGCTGCATGGTGGCTTGGCTCTCCGACCGCAGGGATCGTGATTGCCGCGATGGTCACCGTCTTGGCCGCACTGGCAGCCTCGACCGGCCTCTGTGTTGGTTGCGAGGTCTACCGGCTGGCCGCACGCCTCCGTGGGATCAAGCCCTCCCACCACGACCACATCGATCCTTCCGATCTTCCGGGACTCTCTGCGGCGGGCGCCTATCTCGAATTCACCCACCCTCTCTGCTCGGAGTGCCATGAGTGGGAGCGCAAGCTCTCGAGTAATTCGGAGCCGCTACTCACGGTCGATGTGAGTCAGCGCAGTGACCTCGCGCACAAGTACGGAGTGACCGTGGTTCCTACGGTATTTCGTCTCGCCGGCGACGGCGAGGTGCTCGAGCGGCTCGCTCCCTAGCCGCGGCCGCGAACCGGAATCTCGTATCCCAGCGCCGGGAGGCTTGCGGAATCAGGTACCGCGATTCCGCTGCTCGAGCGTGCGCCCGACGAGTTCGCTGCGAAGGTCAGGCGATACGGGTTGTAGCTGAGCAGCTTCTTCCAGGTAGCGCGGTCTATTACGCCGGTTACCGGCAGGCCTCTCGCTGCCTGAACTGCGCGCACTGCGTTTGCCTCGAGCGGATCGAAGCGACCGTCGATCTTCTGGTCGGAGAGGAATCCGCCCCCCACCAGATGCATCTGTGCCCAGACGACGAGATCGCCGGAGTCGTTCTTGCCCTTCCGCTTGATCACCGGGTACTGCGAAGAGGGCTTGTAGCCAGGGATCGGAGTCGACTCGCTGGGAGTCAGCGCCTTCCATGACTTGCCGCTGGCTGATTGCCAGGACCACCAGCTCACGCCGCTCATTCCGTGGCTTGCGGCGAGACGCCTGAAGCGACTCACGTCCTTGACCGGTGGGTTGTCGTAGACCTGCCCGAGCGGGCGGATCGGTGCGCCGTAAACGCGATTGAAAACGAAGCTGTGTTCGAACGACCAGTCGACCGAATCACCGATCGTGTGCCAGTAGATCTGTGGCAGGTTGTACTGGGCGCCTCCAGGACCGAGGAATACCGAGTAGGGGAAGGAAGGGTGGTAATCCACGTAGGGAAAGCCGGAGAGACCGATCGGATAGTCCTTGCCGACCGCACTGCGCAGGCGGCGTACGTATGCCGCCGCTTCGCGGTACCGGCCTTCGTACTCGGTCTCCGCATCGATCACGAAGCAATCTGCGCCCCTCGAGATCGCTCTGATCGCAGCATCGGCCTCGGGCTTCGGACGGCCGCCGTACACGTACTGCCAGGTGCAGACCTTCAAACCCTTGGCGTGGAATGCATCGATCAGCTTCGAACTGAGCTGCGACCAGGTGGTGCCTCCGTCGGCACCCTTGATGAAGAGAGTCTTGATTCCATGAGCCTTGGCCTTGGCAGCGATCTTCGCCACGCTTCCGCGCTCGGAATCGTTCACGTACCAGATCCACATTCCGCCGCCTTTCATAGAGCCGTGGACGCCGGCGGGGATATCGCCAAGCCGTGGGGTGGCAGCCGAGGCGCTCGAGATCCCGAGAGCCACAACGCCACACGCGATCAGCGCAACCAGAGTTTTCTTAGCATTTGCTGACATTCACCAAGAAGGCTAGAGGACCGGCCTCTCCGGCCTGCAGAGTGCGCTGCAGAAGGCTTGCTAGAGGGGTTTAGACGGCTGAGGTACGTGCTCGTCAGCGTGGTAGGAGCTACGCACCAATGGCCCCGCCGCGACCGATTCGAACCCCATCGCATAGGCCTCTTGCTCGAGAGCCTCGAATTCATCCGGATGCCAGTAGCGCTCTACCGGCAGGTGATTCTCGGTTGGGCGCAGATACTGCCCGACAGTCACCACCTGCACATCGTGCTCGCGCAGCAGCCCGAAGGTCTCGACCATCTCATCGAAGCTCTCGCCCAATCCGACCATCAGCCCTGACTTGGTAACGACTTCGTCTCCGCCCATCGCCTTTGCGTTTCGCAAGACCCTGGCCGAGCGGAGAAAGTCGGATCCTCTGCGGGCGATCGGATAGAGGCGCGGCACGGTCTCGACGTTGTGGTTGAAGACCTCAGGCTTCTCGGCAATCACCTTGGCCAGCGGCATCTCCTGCCCGCGAAAATCGGGGGTGAGAATTTCGACCTTGCACTCCGGGGCAAGCTTGCGAATCGACCTGATCACCCCGACGAACGCACCGGCGCCGTAATCGGGAAGGTCGTCACGGTCCACCGAGGTGATCACGGCGTGTTTCAAGCCCATTCGCGCCACCGAGTTGGCGACTCGAAGCGGCTCCAGCGGGTCGTTCCAGGTCGGTTTGCCGGTCTGCACATTGCAGAAGCCGCATCGCCTGGTGCAGACGTCGCCGAGGATCATGAAGGTTGCGGTTCCCCGCTCCCAGCACTCGCCGACGTTCGGGCAGTTGGCCTCGCGACAGACCGTGTTGAGGTTCTCCTCTTTGATCAGCTTGGTCAGGCGCCTGTACTTGGGGCCACCCGGAGCGGGGACCTTCAGCCAGGGAGGCTTGCGTTCGCGAATTCCCACCTTTCCCTCGCCCTCGACAGCGTTACCACCGGGTTTGGCTCGGGACCTCGTTACGTGGACGCGTTCGGTCATCTCGTATGAAGCCTAGTCGCCTGCCCCAGCGGCTTGCGGGCGGGAGGCGCCCAACACATCGATGTCTCGTTCGAATATCTCGCAGTAGTTCCTGGTCAGCGCATCGAAAGCCGAATCCATACCCGGCGAATCCCCGGTTTCTTTCAACACCGAGGTTGCTTTGCAACCCTCGATCCCACATGGGACGATCCACTCGAAAGGTTGGAGGTCACACTCGATGTTGATCGACAAGCCGTGTGTGGTGATTCCGCTTCGCACATGGATTCCGATCGATCCGATCTTGCGCAGGCGACCTTCGGTCACGGCTTCCAGCGTTGCCTGATCCTCGGCGTTGCCGCCAACCATCTCCACCGCTGGTAATCCGGTCCACACGCCGGTCAGTCCTTCGATCGTTCCCGCCTCGACGCCGAGTTCTCCGAGGGTGGCGATCATCGTCTGCTCCAGGTTGCGGACGTAGAGGTGAACATCGTCTCGGTAGTTGCAGAGGTCGATGATCGGATACGCGACCAGCTGACCTGGCCCGTGGTAGGTGACTTGACCGCCTCTGTCCACCTCGTGGACCTCGATTCCCTGGCGCTCGTACCACTCGATTCCCATTGGCAGC
>JBEIRY010000033.1:0-17731 GCA_040375675.1 Thermoleophilales bacterium
ATGCTGAAGACGGGGACCTACGACGACACCGTCGCATCGCACTACGTGTTGCTCGACCCGAACTCCGAGCAGTCACCCGACGACCGCAACGCGGAGATCCTCGACCCGGCAATGCCGATGCGTCGGCACGGCCGTTGGACGCTGACCGACTCGGCCAATTGGATCACCAGCGATCCGGCGATCGGCAGGGAGTGGCGCAAACACGGAATCCAGAAGACCCAGATCGGCGGCGCCTGGGTGTTCAACCGTTGGGAGACTGGCAGTGCGAATTCGCTACTCAGTCCGCTGGTAGAGGCCTGGGCCGGCGAGCTCTAGCCTCGGCTTCGAAAGGCCTTCCTGTTCGGGCAAAAGAAAAGGGCGCCCGGCTGTGCCGAGCGCCCCTTCCAGCAATACGGGTAATGCGGTGAGGCGGTTCGAGAAGGCTCAGGCCTCCTCGGCAGCCTCTTCGGCGACCTCGGCAGCCTCTTCGGCTCCCTCAGCGGCCTCCTCGGCTACGTCGGCAGCCTCTTCGGCGACCTCGGCAGCTTCTTCGGCACCTTCGGCAGCTTCCGCTGCCATCTCCTGATTTTCTTCTTCCATCGTGCCCTCCTATATAGATAGACAGCCGGTATCCCGGACCGGCGCAACTTATTGCGTGCATCGGATGAATAGGGAGATCGCGGCCGTAATTCGGCCTGGGTTAGATCACTGTTTCGCAGGTCGTTCACAACGTGATCGGTCTCTGGCTAGTAGGGTCACGCCCATGAATCCAAAAATAGGAATTGCCATAGGAGCAGTAGCGCTGGTGATCGGTGTGGTCGCGCTGATCATCGGTATCGATGCGAAGAACTCGACTACCAGCAACAAGGATGTAGCGCAGCAGGTTCAGGCGGAACTCGACACCCTCAAGACCGAGGGCGGTTCAGAGTTCGGCAAGTTGATCACCGCCCAGAGGGTCGCTGCGCGTGAGCGCAGGCAGTTGAGGGCTCAGGTCAACACCCTGAAGGCAGACGGTGCCAGCAGCGCAAAGCAGATCACTGGTCTGCAGACCGCTGTAAAGGTGATCAATACCAAGCTCGCCAACATCAACAAGGAGATAGGCAAGCTCCAGAAGCAGGTCAACAACCTCGGCGGCTGAGAATTCCTCGACCGCATCGCCTTACTCGAACGCCCCCCCACTAAATGCGGGGGCTTTCGTCTTTCCGGTCTGATTTTATTCACGGACCAGAGAAAGGAGGTGGTCCTAATCGAAATAGCAATGTTTTCCGGGACACTGGAGGTGCAGGGCCGCTAGGCCCGAGCCACTGGTTCGGGTCTCCCGCCTTCGTATGAGGCGGGGAGGGTGCCGGTGCGGGCGCCCGGTGAATACCACCCGAGCACCGGCCAGCCGGGGTGGTGGGGAAGAGTCCCGCCTCGCCAACCAAGCTCCTGCCGGTTAAGCAGGCCGCACGTTTCAACAGGGGGCCGTCGTTTTCGTAAACCGAGAGCGGCGGCCCTCCTTTTTGCGTAGGGTTTCAACCGATGAGCAATCTCTTGGCATCGGTGCTTCCGCTGGCGATCGGCGCGGCTATCAGCCCGACAATCCTTGCCGCACAGCTGCTGATGCTCTCGAGCAAGAGTCAGCCGCTCAAGAAGTCGGCGGTTGGCATCCTTGGTTCGGGATTGATCTTGATCATCTACACGGCGATCCCGCTGGCGATCGGCGCGACCAGCAGCGGAACCAGTCACCCGGGCACGGTGGACGGCATCGTCAAGCTCGTCTTCGCAGTGATACTGCTCGCCCTGGGGATCAAAGCGGCAACCAGCAGCGACGCGAAGTCGAAGGATCAGAAGAAGCTGAGGCAGGGCCCTGGCCTAGTCAGGAGCTTCGAGTTCGGTGCGGCGATGATGGCGATCAACTTCACCACCATGGCTCTCTACTTCCCTGCCATTCACGAGGTGGGGGCGAGCTCGGTCAGCTCCTCGGACAAGTTCATCGTGGTCCTCGTGCTGTTCTTGATCACCATGATTCCCGCCTACGGTCCACTGCTTGCGACGCTCGCCTTTGGCGAACACGCCCGCCGGGTTCTTGCGAAGTTCAACGACTTCCTCGCCACGCACGAGCAGGCCGTGAAGGTGGCTATCTGCTTTCTCTTTGCCGCCTATCTCGGCGTCTCGGGCCTGAAGATCCTGCTCTAGAGCGGTTTGCGCCTTAGACCGGGCATTGGTCAGGGGACGAGCCAAATCAGCGAAAGATTTATGCCAGAGAAGGGAAACCCCTGCTACCGGCGAAATACACGCCCGTGGCCAAGACTTCCACCAAGACTGCATCGTCCCGCAAAACGCTCTCGGATTACATCAGTGAGCGCTTTGATGACTTCTCTCGCTCCCAGAAGGATGTAGCCCGCTACATCGTCGATCACCTCGACGAGGCTGCCTTCCAGACTGCCGAGGAGCTCGCCCGCAGGGCAAACACTTCTTCCTCGACCGTGGTTCGCTTTTCGCAGGCGCTCGGTTTCGAGGGGTATCCGGAGCTGCAGCAGTCGGCGATCGAGGAGTACCGAACCAAGGTCGCCGGTGGTGACACCAGCGGTGGTGGCGGCGGCGGATCGCTGTTCAACTTCGATCACTCCGAGTTCGAAGCGTCGCTCGGAGCTGACTACGCGAATATCGAGGAGACCGCCCGCGCGCTGAGTCGCGAGCAGATCGAGGCCTCGGTAGCAGCCCTTGCGACTTCGCGGCGGCTGCTGATCGTCGGTGTCGATCAGATGGCCTTCTTCGCAAGCTACCTGCGACACCTGCTCGGACTGCTCGACATCCGCTCCGAAATCGTCTCTTCACCGAGCCAGGAGAACATCCAAAAGCTCTCGAGGATCGATGAGGACACGATGCTGGTTGCCCTCACCGCTGGCCGGGCGCATCCGCTGATTCTGCGAGGGCTGAAGCTTGCCCGTCACCGTCGCGCCAAGTCTCTTGCGATTACCGACGCAACTCTCTCCGACGTGGCCGATCACGCAGAGATGGTTCTCTACTTCTCTTCCAATGGTCCCTCTTACATCCGCTCCAACGCAGCGCTGATGGGGCTGGTGCAGGCCCTCGCGCACGGTGTCTACGCGCGCGACGAGGCTGCACATCGCGATCGTATTCGCGCCTTCAAGCTCCGCTAACCAACCTTCTCTCATGCGCCTTGGGGGGCGCTGGCGGACGACCGCGGACCCGTATGAGGTTTCGCGGGTCCCGCCTGCTCGATCCGAGCTTCTCCTGAGGGCCTACTCCGCCTGCGCCCGGCTATCCTTGCGGCATGGCTGAAAGAGCGACATTCAGGCTCAAGACGGGCCTTGCAGAGATGCTCAAGGGCGGCGTGATCATGGACGTCGTAGATCCCGAGCAGGCTCGCATCGCCGAGGAGGCAGGCGCCTGCGCGGTAATGGCGCTCGAGCGCGTTCCCTCTGACATTCGCCGCGACGGTGGGGTGGCGCGTATGTCCAACCCGTCGATGATCAAGGGGATCCAGGAGGCGGTGTCGATCCCGGTCATGGCGAAGGCCCGAATAGGGCACATAGCCGAGGCCCAGGTATTGCAGTCGCTCGAGGTCGACTACATCGACGAGTCCGAAGTACTCACCCCTGCCGATGAGGCTAATCACATCGACAAGCTTTCATTCGACATCCCGTTCGTTTGCGGTGCAACCAACCTCGGCGAGGCACTGCGACGGATCGGCGAGGGCGCCGCGATGATCCGCTCCAAAGGTGAGGCGGGCACCGGCAACATCGTCGAGGCGGTTCGCCATATGCGCGAGATCGTCGGCGGGATCAGGCAGCTTCAGAGCCTTTCTCCCGAGCAGCTCTCATCTGCTGCCAAGGACCACCGCGCGCCGCTCGATGTCGTCCAAGAGGTGGCCGAGCAAGGCAGGCTGCCGGTTCCGCTCTTTTGCGCCGGCGGCATCGCAACCCCGGCTGACGCGGCTTTGATGATGCAACTGGGTGCCGAAGGCAACTTCGTCGGCTCGGGGATCTTCAAGAGCTCCGATCCAGAGCGCAGGGCGCGTGCGATCGTCGAGGCGACCACGCATTACGCGGACCCAGAGCGTGTCGCTGCTGCCTCGATGGATCTGGGTGAGGCAATGCCCGGCCTGGAGATAAGCGCGCTGGCAGCGGAGGGCGAGCTGCTCCAGGACCGCGGAACCTAGGTTTCGTGGCTGATCGCCCGCTTCGCATCGGAGTCCTCGCACTGCAGGGGGACTTTGCCGCGCATCTCACGATGCTGGACTCTCTCGGTGCCGCTGCTTGCGAGGTCAGGACAGCAGAGGACCTCGAGGAGCTCGATGGTCTGGTGATCCCCGGCGGAGAGTCCACGACCATCTCAAAGGGGATGGCGCGCGACGGACTCGACCACGCAGTGCGCGAACGGTTTCAGCAGGGGCTGCCGGTGTTCGGCACCTGCGCCGGGATGATCCTTGCCGATCGCGATCACCTCGGTCTCGGGGACTACCTCTGTCAGCGAAACGCATTCGGCCGCCAGTTGGACAGTTTCGAGCGGGACATCGAGGTCGAGGGTGTCGGCTCCGAGCCGATGGGTGCCGTATTCATTCGCGCCCCTTGGGTGGCTGAGTACGGTGACTCGGTAGAGGTTCTTGCGTCGGTCGACGGGCACCCGGTAGCCCTGCGCGACGGCAATCTGCTTGCAGTCGCTTTCCACTCGGAGTTGACCGAGGACTCCCGTTTGCACGCGATTTTCATGGCGATGACGACCCGCAGCAGAGAAGCGAGCGGCGCGCGGTGAGAGACAAGCGGGTGGACAACCTGGCGAAGATCTTGGTCCAGCACTCGACCGAGGTGCGAGCGGGTGATATCTGCGTGATCGAAGGCGAGGCCGCTGCAGAGCCGCTCCTGCAGGCGATCTACGAAGAGGTCCTCAGGGCAGGCGGCAACCCGATAGTCCAGATGGCGATGTCGGGCCAGTCCTCGGCTTACTTCGAGTTGGCAGACGATCATCAACTCGACTGGGTATCTCCGGTCTCGGAGTGGACTGTCGAAAAGGCCGATGTCAGATTTGCCGTGATGGCCACGGAGAACACCCGGGCGCTCTCTGAGATCTCGCCTGACCGCCAGACTCGCCGCCGAGAAGCGACTCGGGGGCTGATGGCTCGCTCGATGGAGCGAAGCGCGGCCGGCGAGTACCGCTGGGCACTTACCCTCTTCCCGACCAACGCCTACGCATCGGATGCCCGGATGAGTCTTTCCGCCTACGAGGATTTCTTCTTCAGCTCCTGCCTTGCTGATTTCGACGATCCGGTGGGCGCTTGGAAGAACCAGTCCGAGAACACCGAACGACTCCGGGACTGGATCCAAGGGCGCTCCGAGGTGCATGTGGTTGGGCCTGGCACCGACTTGAAGCTCGGAATCGAAGGCAGGAGTTTCGTGGCCTCGGGCGGAAAGCGGAACATGCCCGACGGTGAGTTCTTCACTGGGCCGGTCGAGGATTCCGCAGAGGGCGAGGTCACCTTCCACCTGCCCGCAACCTATGGCGGCCACGAGGTTTCGGGGGTCAAGTTCAAGTTCGAAGGGGGCAAGGTGGTCGATGCAACTGCCGAGCGGGGAGAGGACTTCCTGATTTCGATGCTCGATACCGATGACGGCTCACGTCGGTTGGGTGAGTTGGGCATAGGTACCAACTACGGAATCGAGCGGGGCACCGGAGAGATCCTGCTCGACGAGAAGATAGGCGGGACCGTCCACCTCGCAATCGGAAGCAGCTACCCCGAGACCGGCGGTGTGAACGAATCCGCGATCCATTGGGACATGATCTGCGACCTTCGTCAAGGCGGAAAGATCGAAATCGACGGGGACTTGCTGCAAGAAGACGGCAAGTTCGTCATCTGAGAGAGACTGACGGCAGATGTCCGGACATTCGAAGTGGTCGTCGATCAAGCACAAGAAGGGCGCTGCCGATGCCAAGCGCGGCAAGCTCTTCACCAAGTTGGCTCGGGCGATCACGATCGCTGCGCGTGACGGAGGAGGTAATCCCGAGGGCAATCCCGCGCTGGCGCTGGCGGTGCAGAAGGCACGCGATGCCTCGATGCCCAAGGACAACATTCAGCGCGCGATAGACCGTGGGACTGGTGAGGGCAGTGATGCCGCTGCGATCGAGGCGGTGGCATACGAGGGGTACGGTCCTGGCGGCGCAGCGATCTTGGTCGAGACCCTCACCGACAACCGCAATCGCACCAGCTCAGAAGTGAGACACGCGTTCGACCGTCATGGCGGGAGCCTCGGTGAGCCCGGCTCGGTGGCCTGGCAGTTCGAAAAGCGCGGGGTGCTCTTGATCGATGGCGACGAGTACGGCGAGGATGATGTGATGCCGGCTATCGACGCGGGTGCCGAGGATGTGAGCGTCGATGGCGATTTGATCAAGGTGATCACTCCACCCGCAAAGGCGACCGAGGTTCGTGAGGCCCTCACCGGAAGCGGTGTGGAGGTGCGCTCTACCGAGCTTTCGATGGAGCCGCAAAGCACGGTCGAGGTGAGCAGGGATGAGGCCTCCAGCCTGTTGAAGCTAATGGACGCGCTGGAGGATCACGACGATGTCGATCAGGTCCATTCGAACTTCGACATCCCCGAGGGCGTTCTCGAGGAGTTGGCAGCCGAGTAGCACCGGTTTTTCCTCGCGCGCGCGGAGCATCCGCTGCCCGCGAAAGAATTCGGCAGCATGATCGTAATCGGGATAGATCCCGGGATCGCAAATACCGGTTTCGGCGTCGTGCGCGGGTCGCAGGGCAAGACCGTTGCTCTCGACGGAGGAGTGATCGAGACCTCCCCCGAGATGGCGTTGCCCGAGCGACTCGACCTGATCCACGCTGCCGTGGTTCAACTGCTCGACTGGCACGAGCCGGCCGCAGTGGCGCTGGAAGATCTCTATTTCGGCAAGAACGTAGGTAGTGCGATGGAGGTCGGTCAGGCGCGGGGCGTGATCATGCTTGCTGCGGCCCAAAAGCAGATCGGCTGCTTCGACTACACGCCGCAGGTGGTCAAGAGTGCTGTCACTGGAACAGGTAGTGCTGGCAAAGAGCAGGTTCAGGTGATGGTCGGTCAGCTGCTGGGATTGGATGAGCCGCCTCAGCCGGACCATGCGGCTGACGCTTTTGCTGTGGCCCTCTGCCATCTCGGCCACGCCCCCTCGCTGGACGCCGTCTCGCGCCTCGGAGAAACGCCTTCCGGCAGTGCCACCGTGACCCGCAGACGCGCAACGGGGTAGAAGGCATCCGGCCCTGGGCGCAGAATCTCTGGGGATGATCGCTTCCGTTACAGGTGAGGTCGTGGTTCGCAGGGCAGACCACGTGGTGGTTGATGCCTCGGGTGTCGGCTATCGACTTGCGGTCTCTACCGAGACCCTTCGCGCAGTCCCTGAGTGCGGCCAGCGGACCACTCTCTATTCGCACCTCGTTTCGCGTGACGATTCTCTGAACCTCTACGGGTTCTCGAGCGATGAGGAACGATTGCTCTTCCTCAATTTGATCTCTGTCTCCGGCGTGGGACCGAAAGTCGCTTTGGCGGCGCTCTCAGCCGGGCCGCCCTCGGAGATACTCAGCGCGATCCTGACTGGCGATGCCAAGCGCTTTCAGTCCGTCCCAGGTATCGGAAAGCGCACGGCAGAGCGGATCATTCTCGATCTCAAGGACAAGGTGGCAGCAGACATCGGGGTCGACCCGGATGGCGCCGAGATCTCCGCTCAGGGTCCTGCAGACCCTCGCGCAGAGGCCCGCGAGGGTCTGATCGGCCTCGGCTACACACCGCAGGAAGCCGAGCGCCTCCTCGATGACTGCGATGGCGATACGGCCGAGGAGATGGTTCAGGCGGCTCTACGGCTTGCGGCAGGGGCAAAGTCATGAGCGGTGAAGATTTCAAGCCGGGGGAAGGGATCAAGACGCCGGGCGCAGACGAGATCCGCATCCACGACTCGCGTGCAGTCGAGCCCGATGAAGATTTCGACAGCACTCTGCGGCCACAGGCGCTGGCTGACTTCGTCAACCAGACCCAGGTGACCGATCAGTTGGCGGTGTTCATCGAAGCGGCCAAGAAGCGAGGAGAAGCGCTCGACCACGTCCTCTTGGCCGGTCCTCCAGGTCTTGGTAAGACCTCGCTTGCTCACATCATCGCGGCCGAGATGGGAGTTCCGATGGTCCAGACCGCCGGCCCTGCTCTCGAGCGCAAGGCCGACATCGCAGCCTTCCTGACTGCGTTGGAGCCGGGCAGCGTCTTCTTCGTCGACGAGATCCACCGCCTCGGCCGGGCGGTCGAGGAGACTCTCTATCCGGCGATGGAGGACCGCAACCTGCCGGTGGTACTGGGTCAAGGTGTCGGGGCGAGGACGGTGACGCTCGATCTACCGGAGTTCACCTTGATCGGCGCAACCACCAGGACCGGCCTGTTGACTACGCCGCTACGGGATAGGTTCGGGGTCTGTCACCGACTCGAGCATTACTCAGCCCAGGATCTCGATGCAATCGTGGTCCGTTCAGCGGGAATATTGGGGGTGGAAATCGAGGCTGGCGGCGCGGCTGAGATCGCAGCTCGATCGAGGGGCACCCCGAGGGTTGCAAACCGCTTGCTCAGGCGAGTCAGGGACTTCGCCGAGGTCAAGGGCTCCGGACGCGTTTCCGATCAGATAGCGGTAGAGGCTCTCGAGATGCTCGAAGTCGATGGAGTCGGTTTGGATCGCCATGACCGTCGCTTGCTGGAACTGATGGCAGAGAAGTTCAATGGTGGCCCGGTCGGTCTTTCAACCTTGGCGGTTGCGATGGGCGAGGAGGCGGACACGATCGAAGATGTGACCGAACCCTTCCTGCTGCAGCAGGGGTTGATCAAACGCACGCCGAGGGGGCGGGTTCTCTGCGAGCGCGGATACGAGCACGTAGGCATCGAGATGCCAGAAGGACACGCGAGTCTCTTCTAGGAGGCCGGGCGCAGGCTCAGCCACGCCTGCGGCACGCTAGCCTTGCCCGATGCCGTTTTTCATCTGTCCCAACTGTGGACACAGGGAGCAGGGCGGGGAGCGAACCGCGGGGTTCTCGGCGCGTCCGCGCGGGTGCTCGGAGTGTGGGTCGGCCTTCGTGTTCGAGCTTCTCGATGACTACATGGTCGCCCCGGGAGCGGCATTTTTCGCCTGCGACAGCGATGGCAAAGTCCTCGGGCTCGGCCGCGGCGCCTTTGAGCTGACCGGCTTGAGTGACGAGGATGTGATCGGGCGCCCCGTCAAGGAGGTCCTGGGGCTCGAGTGGCGCGATTCTGCCAGCGGCAAGGAAGCCGCGGGGAAGGGCGACGCGGCTACCGACCCGGTCGAAACCACCCTCGAATGGGGAGTGCGCTCTCTGGGCAAGAAGGTCAAGGTCCGGGCCGAGGGCGATCTCCCGACCGAGGCGGTTGCCGATCTCTTTCCTGCCTACGACGACGATGGCGGACTCTTGCTGGTGCTCACACCGGAGGCTGATTGAGAATGGGCAACAGGCGCCGCAACCTCTTCATCCTGCTCTTCGTTGCCGGTCTCTTTGCGGCCTCGCTGGTAGTGATCGCCACCAAGCCGACCGTGCTGGGACTCGATCTTCGCGGCGGAACTGAACTCGTTTATCAAGGTCGACCGACTCCTCAGAACCCGAAGATCGACGGGCAGGACATAGACCGATCGATCGAGATCATCCGCAAGAGGACCGACAAGTTGGGAGTTGCTGAGCCTGAGATTTCAAGGATTGGCGCTGACTCGATCAGGGTCGGACTGCCCGATGTGAGCAACGCCGACCGGGCCAAGGATCAGGTAGGCACGACCGCGCAGCTCTACTTCTACGACTGGGAGCCGAATGTAATCCCGCAGCCGGGGAGTTCGAATCCGACCAGCACCCCGATCAACAGTCTCTACGACGCTGTCCAACTTGCAGCCAAGCAGAAGCCTGAGTGTCCCGATAACCAGTGCACGGCATCGGGTCCGACCTATTACCTGTTCGACTCGCAGACCAAGGAGATCGCAGCCGGCCCCGCAACTACTCGTGGCGATCTCTTCCTCGACCCCAAGTCGCTGCCGGCCCCGGCCAACCGTGAGATCGTCTCGGTTCCTCAGGGAACGATCGTGGTGCAAGCAGAGGCACCGCCAGACGACCCGAACACGACCCAGATCGACGAGTCGCAGACGGGCCTGCGCGGCTACTACGTGATTCACGACCGTCCGGAGCTGAGCGGCAATGACATTCGAGAGCCGAAGCAGAGCTTTGATCCGACCACCAACCAGCCGATCGTCACATTCTCGTTCACCGACAAGGGACAGCAGGCCTTCCAGGATGTAACGCAGCGGATTGCGGAGCGAGGCTTGAGTAACGCCCCTCCCGGTACAGCTGGCAACTCGCTACAGGCCTCCCAATACTCGGGAAGCTTTGCCGTCGTCCTCGACAAGGAGGTCGTATCCCGGCCGATCATCAACTTCGTCGACAACCCCGCAGGAATCGATGGGCGCACCGGCGCGCAGATCGAGGGCAACTTCAATATCCAGGAGGCACAGGATCTCGCGAACTTCCTGCAGATCGGCGCCCTTCCGATAGACCTGAAGCTGATCAGTCAGACGACCGTATCGGCGACGCTAGGCCAGGCCGCTCTCGAACAGGGGCTCAGGGCCGGTATCGCCGGCTTGCTCCTGATCCTGATCTTCCTGATCGCCTACTACCGATTCCTCGGAGTAGTGGCTTCGGCAGGCCTTCTGATCTACGCAGCCTTCTTCTTTGCGCTGGTCAAGCTGATTCCGATCACCCTCACGCTGCCGGGAATTGCGGGTCTGATCTTGACCATCGGTGTGGCGGCCGATGCCAACATCGTGATCTTCGAGCGGATCAAGGAAGAGGCAAGGACGGGTCGCTCCATACCTTCTGCGATCGCGACCGGTTATCGCAAGGGGATCGGGACGATCATCGACGCAAACGTGATCACACTGATCACCGCCTTCATCCTCTTCGTGCTTGCGACCTCGGGAGTGAAGGGTTTTGCTTTCACTCTCGGCATCGGAACGATCGTCTCACTCTTCACCGCCGTGGTCTTCACCCAGGCCTTCCTCGGGGTATTCGGCCAATCGAAGATGCTGCAATCCGGCAAGTTGATCGGAGCCGGGGAGGAGAGGGTCAGGTGGAACTTCGACTTCGCGGGTGCGGCGAGATGGTTCTTCTCGCTCTCAGGGGTGATCCTCCTGATCGGTGGTATCTCATTTGCGGTCAGCCAGTTCAACCTCGGCCTCGATTTCGAATCCGGCAGCCGCGTGACGGTAGCTCTGGAGCAGCCGGCAACGATCGAGGAGGTTCGTTCGAGCTTGGCCGCGGGAGGAGTACCCAACACCGGCCAGGCACAGATCACTCAGGTCTCCTCGCAGGACCTCGGTCAGAACGGTTTCCAGATCGAGGCGAATCTCTCGCCGAGTCAGGCGACCGAGATACAGCCGGTTCTGAACGAGGCCTACGGAGTTACGACCTTCGACAACACGACCGTAGGGCCGACCTTCGGCGCTCAGGTCGCGCGCGGCGCGGCCCTCGCAATCCTCTTTTCGTTGCTGGTGATCTGTGGTTATGTGGCAATCCGCTTCGAGCCGAAGTACGCCGTCCCGGTGATCATTGCGGTGATCCACGACATCTTGATAACCGCAGGCGTCTATTCGTTGTCCGGACGCGAGGTGACCAGCGGAACCGTCGCGGCGTTCCTCACCATCCTGGGGTATTCGCTCTACGACACCGTGATCGTCTTCGACCGTGTGCGCGAAAACGTTCCGCGCCTGCCGCGCGCTTCGTTCTCGCAGATCGTCAACAAGTCGATGAGCGAGGTACTCACGCGGTCGCTGATCACCGGTCTTTCGAGCGTATTCCTGGTGGGAGTGCTGTTCATCTTCGGTGGCGCGACCCTGAAGGACTTTGCCTTCGCGATGATGATCGGTATCGCGTCAGGTACCTACTCGTCCATCTTCATTGCGACGCCCGTGCTCACGGCGTGGAAGGAGAGGGAACCTCAATACCGGCGCCGCAGGGAGAGGATCGAGCAGCAGATGGGTACGGTTCCCGCCTTCCCCGATGGCAACCTAGTGGCAAAGATCGAGCCCGACGACGCGCCGGAGCCAGAGGCTGACAGCCCGTCGGGTGCCGCAGGCGATGCCGAGCCCCCTCCTGGTCCACCCGCGGCGACCTCTCCGATCCCGGGCGTGATGGGCGATCAACCCGCCCCTGTGCCGGTTGCGGAGCCACCTGCAGAGAGCGATTCCGCTCCTGACACCGAATCGGCCGGTGAAGAATCACAGGAGCTTTCCGATGCAAGCGCCGAGGCCCTCAAGCGCGTTCGCGCGCGCCGAGGCAAGAAAAAGGGAGGGGGCAAGTAGAGATGGCACTGCTCGTCTGGTTCACGATGGGGGTCGCTCTTTGGCACTTCACGGTGTTCGTTCCCGATCGCTTCTGGGGAGGCATCGTTGGCGCCTTCGTTGGTTCGGTAATCGGAGCGATGATCACTGGTGCGATAGCCCAGGCGGCGATCGGATGGGGAATCGGCGAGACGAGCATCGCAACCGTCCTCTTTGCCTTGCCAGGTATCGCGGGGGGCCTTGCGCTCGTCTATTGGCTCGGAATCCGCAACGAGCGGAACACAGAGAGCACCTCGGGCGCCTGAGTCGTCCCTGCGTCACCTCCGCGCCTTAGGCTGAGGCGATGAGCGATTCTTCTTCGCCAAACCCCAGGTTCATCGCAGCCCCGTACGACTTCGGCGTGGCGCTCGAGATATCCGAGCGTCTCGATCTCCGCCTGCCTATTGCGACCGCTCTGGTGCGCCGCGGTGTGACTACGCCCGAGGAGGTCTCGAATTTGATCGAGGGTCAGCCCGAGAATGACCCCTATCTGCTCGAGGACATGGATGAGGCGGTCGAGCTGATCCTCCAGGTGGCGCGGTCGGGGGAGCGGATAACGATTCATGGCGATTACGACGCAGATGGTGTCTGCGCTACCTCGATCATGGTCGAGTGCCTGCGCGAGATCGGTGCAGAGGTCGACTGGTTTCTGCCGGACCGCAAGGGAGGGGGCTATGGGGTCAGCCAGACCAGCATCGATGAACTGCTCCAGCGAGGGACGTCCTTGATGATCACGGTCGACTGTGGCATCGGCTCACGCGAGGAGGTGGCGACCTTGCAAGAGGCCGGGGTCAGGTGCGTGGTGTCTGACCACCACGAGCAGCCTGACGAGTTGCCCGACTGTCCTGTGATCCATCCTGCCCGGGGCGACTACCCATTCGCAGGTCTATGCGGGGCAGGTGTCGCCTACAAACTTGCTGCGGCGCTGCGCAGTGAAGCAGGTATCGAGACCGACTCTGGTGTTGATCTGGTCGCGCTCGCAACCGTTGCCGATCTGGTGCCGCTCACCGGGGAGAATCGGACACTGGTCCGGAGGGGCCTGAATCGGATGCGCACCTCGCCGAGGACCGGCTTGCGGGCCTTGATGGAGGCTGCGCGGGTCTCGCCCGACGAGGTGGATGCCGGGGCGCTCGGGTTCAGGTTGGCTCCGCGGATCAATGCAGCGGGAAGGCTTTACCGTGCAGATGCAGGGGTCGAGCTGATGCTCTGCGACGATCCCGCACGCGCAAAGCAGATTGGTGAGGAACTGAACCGTGCGAACTCTGAGCGTCGCTCTGTCGAGCGCGAGGTCATGAATGGAGCCGAATCCGCGCGGCGAGATCTCTCACCCGAACAGCTCGATGCGCCGGCCCTCGTGCTGGCGGGGGAGGGCTGGCATCCCGGGGTAGTGGGGATAGTCGCATCGAGGCTCGCCGAGAAGTACTGGCGGCCGGTAGTGCTGATTGCGCTCGAGGATGGCGTTGGCCGCGGCTCAGGGCGAAGCATCAAGGGTTATGACCTGCTCGCAGGGATCTCCGCTGGGGGAGCGCTCCTCAATCGTTTTGGGGGCCACAAGATGGCCGCAGGTCTTGAAATCGAAGAGGCCCAGATCGACGCTTTTCGCAAGGCGTTCACAGCCGACGCAGCCGAGCACCTCGGACCTGAAGGGCCAAAGAGGACCAGCGAGGTGGATGCGGTGATCGGCGCAGGCAGGCATGGGGTGGATATGGAGCTTGCCGAGCAGCTCGAGAGTCTCGAGCCGTTTGGAATGGGCAATCCGCGCCCGAACTTCCTGGTTCCATCGGCGAGGTTCAACGGGGTGCGAGGGATGGGTAAGGACGGCAAGCACGTCAGCTTTGACCTCGGCAGTGGATCGGGGAAGGTCAAGGGGGTCGGCTTCGGTCTTGCAAGTGAGCTGGAGGGAATCGGAGACACGGCCGCGGATGTGGAGGTTCAGGTCGAGATGAACCGTTGGAACGACAGCGTCGAGGCTCGGGTCGTGGTCCGAGAGGTGGCGCCCTTGGATGCTGGCGTAGATCGAGTTGATCTGGAGGGAGTGAGACTCGACTCTACGGTTTGGTGGGAGCGTCTCGATCAGGAACTCGAGCTTTCTGGCCGAGAGATGGATTCTGATCACGCTGACGGTGTAGGTGGAGCGGGCGACGGGCAACGTCGTGAATTGGACCGGCGGGATGCCCCGGTGATTCCCGCAGTATTGGACCTGGCCTCCACCGGAGATTCGCTGCTGGTTGTTTCCTGCGACGCGATTCTGCGTCGAGGACTGGTGGCAGCAGCCGACCCCGCACGGGTTGGCGCTGCCTCTCCGTTGATTGCACCCGGCAGCGCTTCTTCGAACGTACTCGGGTCTCCAGCCGAGCCCGGGAGTGTCGTCTTCGCTGACTGGGATGCGGTTTCAATGCATCCGCAGAGCCCCTCGGGCTTCGGGCAGATTGCCGTGATCGACCCGCCCTGGAGCAGGCAGGAGATCAGTCTCCTGAGGCCCGCACAGAGTGGGAGCGAGGATCCGGGTTTTCTGCATCTCCTCTGGCACACCACCGACCTCACTGCCGCGCAGGCGGCGCTGCAGCTGAGGTGGGATGTCAGGGCTGCAGCAGTGGATATCTGGAGAGCGCTCGATGATGCGGGGGGGACTCTCTACGGGGAACATCTGGAGAGCAAGTTGCGTGCGAGTGAGCCCGCGGTCACTCGGTCGCCGGAGAGCACTGCACGGGCACTGCGCGCACTTGCCGAAGCCGGTCAGGTCGAACTCGATCTCGCTGCTGAGCAGCCCTCTGTCTCTCTACTGGAAGGCGGCGGGCGGCTAGAGGATGCGGCGACCTTCATCGAGTGCCAGGGGCGTCTCGAGCTCAGCCTCACTGCACTCACCGATGCCGCGACCTCGGCGCTCGAGGCTCGGGCGCAAGCTGCCTGATCCCGCGCCCGAGGGCTTACCCTGTCTTGTAAGTGGGAGATGGAATCGAACAGACCGGTCAGAGAGTAGGGACGCCCCCCTCGACAGGCTCAGGGGCGCCGGGTGACTCCGCAGCGAAGCTCCAGGACCTCTTTGCGGTAATCGAAGAACACAGCCAAAGGCAAGAGACAGACCGTGACTTGATCCGGCGAGCATATGAATTTGCTGACAGCAAGCATGCCGATCAGCTGCGTCAGTCAGGCGAAGAGTTCATCTCGCACCCCCTCGAAGTAGCGCAGATATGTGCGGAGCTGCGCCTCGATTCGGAAACGATCGCTGCGGCGTTGCTGCACGACACAGTCGAAGACACGAGCGCCAGCATCGAGGAGATCAAGGCAGAGTTCGGGCCCACCGTTGCGCAGCTGGTGGACGGGGTCACCAAGTTGACCGAGATCACCTTTCGCAGCCGCGATGAGCGACAGGCGGAGAACTACCGGAAGATGATGGTTGCAATGGCAAGCGACATCAGGGTGATCCTGATCAAGCTCGCAGATCGCCTCCACAACATGCGCACGATCGACGCTTTGCCAAAGCAGAAGCAGACCGAGAAGGCCCGCGAGACGCTCGAGGTGTTTGCACCCCTGGCTCACAGGCTCGGCATCCACGCGATCAAGTGGGAGCTCGAGGACCTCGCCTTTGCGACGCTGCACCCCCGAAAGTACGCGGAGATCAAACAGCTCGTTGCCCAGCAGCGAATGGAGCGCGAGTCCTACGTTGATTCGGCAGGCGCGACGGTTTCGACGGAGCTGGCTGCACTCGGAATCGAAGCCGAGATCTCAGGCAGAGCCAAGCACTTCTATTCGATCTACACCAAGATGACCCGCCGCGGGAAGGAGTTCAACGAGATCTTCGATCTGACCGCGATGCGGGTGATCGTCGACTCGGTCAAGGACTGTTACGGAGCGATTGGCGTAATCCACTCCCTCTGGAAGCCGTTGCCGGGTCGGTTCAAGGACATGATCGCCATGCCCCGAGCGAACATGTACCAAGCTCTCCACACAACGGTAATCGGGCCGGAGGGACGCCCACTCGAGATCCAGATTCGCACCAAGGAGATGCACGAGCTGGCCGAGTATGGGATCGCGGCACATGTGATCTACAAGGAGGGCGGCTCGGGCGAGGATGTGGCGCGGGAAAAGATGACCTGGCTCCGCCGGTTGCTCGAGGTCGAAGGAGACGGTGATCCAGATGAGTTCCTTGCCGCGCTGAAAGAAGACCTTTTCGAGGATGAGGTCTATGTGTTTACGCCGCAGGGTGAGGTCAAGAGCCTTTCGGCGGGCTCGACGCCGCTCGACTTCGCCTACTCGGTGCACACCGACGTCGGTCACCGCTGCGTGGGGGCCAAAGTGAACGGCAAGATGGTTCCTCTCCATTACCGACTGCAAAGTGGCGACATCGTCGAGGTCCAGACATCCAAGCAGGGCAGGGGCCCGTCGAGGGATTGGCTCGAGCTGGTGCGCACTTCGCGCGCACGGGAAAAGATCAGCGCCTGGTTCCGCAGTGAAAGCCGAGAGGACGCTGAAAAGCGCGGGCGCGACGAACTCGCACAAGGGCTCCGCAAGAAAGGAATCCCTCACCAGAAGATCTCCGGCTCACCCCTGCTGGTCGATGTGATCCGGGAGATGGGATTCAAGAAGGCTGACGACTTCTACATCGCCATCGGTGAATCCAAGATCTCCAGTCGGGTGGTCGTGACCAAGCTGCTCCAGCGGCTGAAGCGCGGTGAGGAGGTGGAAAAGCCTGCGGCAGAAGGCCTGCTCGAGGGCGCGGATGAATCACGCAGGAGGACTCTCGACTCGGCTTCGTTCGGCATCAAGGTCGAGGGCGCAGACAATGTTGCTGTGCGTCTGGCCAAGTGCTGCCGTCCCGTTCCCGGGGACGAGATCGCCGGCTACGTCTCGCTCGGGAAAGGCATAACCGTCCACAGAGAGGATTGCCAGAACCTGGGATCGCTGCGCAAGGCCCCCGAGAGGTTCGTTCCGGTTGCCTGGGAGGGCGGAAATGAAAGTGCTTATCGCGTCGAGCTCCAAGTGGACGCCTGGGACAGGGTGCGCCTGCTCGAAGATCTGACCAGGACCTTCGCCGAGGCCGGAGTGAACATCCTCAGGGCCAACTGCACCACCAGTCACCCGATGGTCAAGAACCGCTTCGTGGTCGAGGTTGGCGATACCGACCAACTGAAGCAGTGCATCTCGCGACTGAGGCACGTCGAGTCGGTCTTCGATGCCTACCGGGTGACCCCGGGTTCTTAGTCGACCCGCTGATCAGTAGACGATTCGCAGTGCGGCTGGATCGACAGACCACTCGGCGCGGCTGAAGTCGCCGATGTAGTCGCCGTCCACATGGAGTGGGAGGGATGCGTCCACTGAGTCTTCTGCCACAGCCTCTGCAGTGATCTCTTTCAGTCCGGCTTGATGG
>JBEIRY010000103.1:0-2725 GCA_040375675.1 Thermoleophilales bacterium
CCGTAGTGTCATTGCTTCGCTGGAGCATGAAAAAGCGGGTCGCATCAGAGCCGATGTCTTCGACCAGCGATTCGAGCGTTACGAACTCGCCCTTGCGCTTCGACATCTGCGCCTTCTCACCGCCCTCGACCACGTTGACCAGCTGCATGATCGAGATCTCCAGTCGCCCCTCCCCGAAACCGAGCGCCTCGACACTCGCCTTGATTCGGCTGACATAGCCGTGATGGTCAGCGCCGAGCACGTCGAAGAGCGTCGCGTCTGGGTAGCGCTCGAGCTTGTCGCGGTGATAGGCAACGTCGCCGAGGAAGTAGGTCGGCTCTCCTCCTGAGCGCAGCAGGACGCGATCCTTGTCGTCGCCGAACTCGGTACTGCGGAGCCAGGTAGCACCGTCCTTTTCGTAGATATGACCGTGCTCGGTCAGGTCATCGAGTGCCCGTTGCAGGGATCCGGCATCGTGGAGAGCACGCTCAGATGACCAGTGGTCGAACTCGACTCCGAGACTGGCCAGCGTCTCCCTGATGCCCGAGACGATGATCTCCTCGCCGGCTAGCGAGAGCGCATTCGGGTCATCGGGGCCCATCCCGTCAGACGCAAGGCGCTCGGCAATCTCGATCACATAGTCGCCTTCGTAGCCGTCTTCGGGAACCCCCTCGCCTTTCATCCGCGCCGCAATCGAGAGGCCAAATCGCTCCATCTGGGCTCCCATATCGTTCATGTAGTACTCGCGGATCGCACGGGTGCCGGTGAATTCGAGCAAGCGGGCTACGGAATCGCCGTAAGAGGCGTGGCGGCCGGCGGCAGCGGTCAGGGGGCCTGTGGGGTTAGCCGAGACGAACTCGATCAGCAGCGTGCCACCGAGCCCCTCGTCCGGTCGCCCCAGGCTGTCGCCTGCACCAACAAGACCTGCGGTCGCCCTGCGATACCAGGCATCCGACATGAAGAGATTGAGGAATCCAGGCCCGGCGACCTCGACCTTTTCGAGTTCATCGCCGAGGCGCTCTGTCAGTTTGACCGAGAGGTCCTCGGCGATCTCCCTCGGATTGCGATCGAGCGACGGAGCAAGCAGCATCGCCGCGTTGGTCGAGTAATCGCCGAACTCGACCTTGGGTGGTCGCTCCAGCGTCGGCTCCTGTCCGCCCTCAGACTCGCCTCCGCGCAGCTCATCGACGCAGTCGATGAGCTGCGCGCGTAGATCAACTACTGGATCCTTGGAACCACTCACATGGCCGATTATGGAGAGGGCAGGCGACGGTGTGAGACCCGACGGCGCGACGGGTCAGTAGTGATACGACTCGCCCGCGAGGATCTTGGTGGCGCGAAAGAGCTGTTCGAGCAGAACCGCGCGAGCCAACTGATGCGCCATCGTCTGCGGACCGAGCGAGATCCGCTGGTCGGCGCACTCGAGCCCATCGGGCGAGAGACCGTGCGGACCGCCGATCAGAAAGCAGAGGTCGACTGCGGCCAACTTGCGCGAATCGAGCCACTCGGCCCACTGCTCAGATGACATGGCGTCGCCATCGGCGCTCAGCGCAACGACATGAGCGCGCTTCGGTATGTGCGAGGCAAGCGCTCGATCGTCGCGTACCTCGATCAACTCGACCGGCAGCCTCCTGGACAAGAGCTTCAGGTAGTGGGCGTCGGCTTCGGCAAACGGCGCTTTGGCCTTGCCGACGGCGATCAGAGTCGTCTTCACCGGGGCCTCTCTCCTCTCTGCCAGGAAAGCGCCAGGCCTATCCGCTGATCGGTGGTGGGATGGGTGCCAAAGAGGAACTGACTCCACGCGGGAGGATCGGGCTGAGTGAGATTCGTCTCGGCGAGTCGGCGCTGCAGGCCGATAAGTGCCTTCGGTGAGTTGGTTAGCTCGAGCGCGCGCACGTCTGCATTGTTTTCGACCGCCCGGGAAAGCCCGTTACCCACGATCTGTACGCCTGTGATCGCAACCGCTATTGCCAAGACCAGAGCCGGTATCGACGCAGGCAAGCCCCTCGAGGATGCGCCGCCAGATGCAAGCCTGTCACTCATCAAAGAGACGAAGAGGACGGCAAGGGGCGAAACGATCGCAACCCAGAGCAGCCCCCTCCAGACGTCGTTGCGTTCGGCATGGGCAAGTTCATGGGCGATCACCGAGCGCCGCTCGTCTGCCGGCAGCCCGTTTATCAGCGTGTCGTAGAGGACGACGCGCTTGGTCGAGCCGATTCCGTCGACGAACGCATTGATCCCGGTCGTCCGGCGGCTGGCATCGACCCGGTAGACGCCACCGACATCGACACCGGTGGCATCCGCCAGCCGAAGCACATCGCTGCGGGCCGGACCGGGCTCGAGAGGCCGATAGTCGTTGAAGATCGGCGATAACACCGCCGGACCGGCCCAGGTGATCAGCACGGCGATCGCAATTACTCCGACCGTTCCGGGAATCCACCAGCGAGGGCCAAATCGGCGGGCCAACCAGAGCGCGCCGAGCAAGGCGAGCGTGCCTACCGCTATGAAGATCAAGCTCGAAAGCAGCCAGTCCACCGCCCACTGACCGAGTCCCTGGGTGGAAAGCCCCACATCTACTGCGCGCTGGTGCCCGGCGACAGCAAATGGCAGCGCGGCGAGTTGCAGCGCCAAGAGGGTCAGAGCACCGACAAGAGCCCCGCCCAGCACCGGCCGACTGGCAGATGGTTCGAGCGCTGAGCGGATGCGATGAGACACGGGACCGAAGACCAATCCGAGCAAGACGGCC
>JBEIRY010000105.1:0-2554 GCA_040375675.1 Thermoleophilales bacterium
AGTCGGTCCCTGATGAAAGAAAGCTGTGGTTCGAATCGCCGGACCAGTACGACCAGCGGTCGAAGCCATGGACGGCTCTCCATCTCCTTCACGGCCTTGCGTCGATTCGCTGGCTTGCTGAACCAGCGAAAGAGGAAGCTCACGCCAACGGCAATGCCGACCAGGATCCCGAAGCCGATCAGCGTCCTGCCGACGATCGCAGACGCGGCACCGATGTTCTGCGAAGCGAAATAGCCGATCAGGACCAGAATCGTTGCCCAGATGCCGGTGCCGAGGATCGAGTAAGGCGCGAACGCGCCGTAGCGCATCTTGCTGGTTCCGGCGATGAACGGGGCGAGCGCGCGAATCAGTCCGATGAACCTCCCGATCAGGATCGTCTTGCCGCCATGTTTGGAGAAGTAGTCCTCCACCTGAGTCAACCGCTCCTCGGTGATCCGGAACTTCGGTCCATGCCGGATGAGAAAGCCACGACCCAGCCTCGCGCCCAGATAGAAGCTCACCGAGTCACCGGCAAAAGCAGCAAACCAGGTGATCGCAATCATCAGCCAGACCGATGCCTCGCCCTGGCCGGCGACCGCACCTCCGAGGATCACCGTGAACTCTCCCGGAGCGATCAGCCCGACGAACGCAGCGGTTTCGAAAAAGGCCAGAGCGCCGACCAGCAGATACGACCATGCGCCGATACCGCTGGCGATGCTCTGGATCAGATGCTCTGCACTGAACGACGGCAGCTTGTCCCGGAAGAGGAAGTAGCCGACGACCAAGACCACGATGGCGATTCGGATACCCCAACGGATTCGCCTGGATCGTCTCTGCTCGGGACTGGGCTCCTTCTTCTTTTGGTCTGATGAAGGGAGTCTCACTGGCCCGCCTCCGCAACCGAAGCTGTGCCGAGCGGCTCTGCCACCACTACCCCGCTCATTCCTTTTCCGGTCAGTTCTGTCGCAGCCGCCTCGGCATCATCTCTGGCAGCAAAAGCTCCGTAGACGGTCGGACCGGATCCTGTGACCAGAGCGGTGACCGCCCCCGATTCGCGCAGGGCCGCGAGCTTTTCCTCCAGCTCAGGCCTGAGCGAGATCGCCGCGGCTTGCAGATCGTTCACCATCGCCTCCGCGGGAAAGAGCGGCAGGCCCGACGAGCCGAACCTGAGCGACTCAGCCACTCCGGCAAGTTCCGGGTCGGTACGACCTGAACCGAGCCGATCTGCCTCGGCGTAGACATCCGGGGTAGAAAGACCCTGATCTGAGGTCAAGACGACGGCCGCGAAGCCGTCGCCGGGCGGTGCTGCGGAAACCTCGTTGCCGGTGCCGCCGACTAGTGCCCTCAGCGCCTCGGCTCCGTCGAGGGACTCGGACCAGAGACCGCTCTGGGCGAGCACATCGGAGCCGATACCCGAAGCCACAGCCTCGAGAGTTGGTACCGACCCTTCTCCGAGTGCTCCCCGGCAATACCTGAGCACTGCGGCAGCATCGGCGCTGCCGCCACCCATGCCGGCGGCCAGAGGGATCCGCTTCTCAACCTCGACCCTCAGAGGCGGAAGATCCAGATCCGCCTCTCGAACCATCCGGAGGGCTCGTTCGGTCAAGTCCTCACCTTCGACTGCAGGGCATACGACCTCGTCGGCATCGGATTCGCTGATCAGGATCCGATCGCAGAGATCGATCGGCTGGAAGATCGAAGAGATCCGGTGCAAGCCGTCATCGGTCACGGGGCCGACATACAGGCAGAGATTCAGCTTTGCCGGGGCGAACATCTCGACCGGTGTGGTGCCGCTCATCAGGTTCCCTCCATCTTCGATCCAAGCGCAGCGAAATCACCTGGCGAGAGCGACTCCGCTCTGGAATCGGCAGGCAGACCCAACTCGATCAAGGCCTCACGCGCGGCTTCGGCGCGTCCGGGCCCGGTTGTCTCGAGCGAGCGAGGTAGCGACTTTCGCCTATGTGCAAAGGAATCCCTGATCAGCGAATGCAACGCCGGGCCGGGGGGTGGGCCGGTGCGGTCGATCCGGATCAGGCTCGAGGCCACACGCGGTCTGGGTACGAATACGGCTGGATCGACTTTTCGCACCTCGCGAGCCTCGCATCCGACGCCGACGACCACGCTCGGTGAGCCGTAGGTCTTCGACCCAGGGCCAGCCGTGAGCCGATCGGCAATCTCCTTCTGGACCATCACAAGCCAATGCTCGATGGTCGGAAGCTCCACGATCGTCCTGATCAGAAGCGGCGTGGCGATCGAGTAAGGCAGGTTGGCCACCATCTTCGTCGGCGGCGGATCGAGCAGCGAAAGATCGGCTTTGAGCGCGTCCTCCCAAATGATCCCGACGTTCCCCAGCCTGTCTGCGAGCGGCTCGAGCTGAACGGCCAGGCCGCGGTCCAACTCGATCAGATGAACGAATCTCGCGGCGTCTGCAAGCCGCTCCGTGAGAACCCCGGCGCCCCCACCCACCTCGAGCACGACGTCGTCGGGTGAAATCTCGGCATCGGCGACGATCGCGTCGAGCAGGTTGGTGTCGGCGAGAAAGTTCTGTCCCAGCCGGCGCTGCCTGCGGCCCGGC
>JBEIRY010000097.1:0-3465 GCA_040375675.1 Thermoleophilales bacterium
CACTCTTCGGGCCGATCCTTACCGATACCTCGATCGCCCGTGCCGGCCGGTCCTCGGTGGTGACGGTGTCGCTTCCGCACCCCGCTACGAGAGCGCCAGATATCAGCGCCAACGAGGCGAGGAGCATGCTAGATCTGGTGAATCGCGACGGCACGCGGGAAAGACTAATGGAGGCCCTCTTTCTTGCGCATGGGGAGTTCAACCACTTCGGCCGAGACATCGTCATCTCCGAGTACGACGGTTGCCCCCGGCTCAGCCTCGCGCCTGATCACTGCAAGTGCGATCGGGCCAAGAGCAGGGGAGACGCAAGCGGTCGAGATCTTCCCCAGTTCTCGCCCTTGGCCGCTGATCAGGTCACCTCTCTCTACGGGGCTGGAGAGTTTCAGTCCTCTGAGCAGACGGTTCGGGCGCCCTTTGTAATGCAGTCGCGCCACTGGCTCCTGTCCGAGGTAGCAACCCTTCTCGAAATCGATGGCTCGCTCGACTATTCCTACCTCGGCCGGCATTACCGAGTGGTCGAGTTCGAGACCGAACCGGGGTCTGCCCGCTTCGACTCTGAGGATTTCTGCCGCGGCCTCCGGTACTTCTACGAGCCCTTTCGCGTTCAGCGCTGAAAGCAGTCGGGCCCTGTCACCTGAGTTGCAGATCAGGTCCGCACCTTCTGGGGTGCCGAGCGCTGTGCAGTCGATTCCATCCACCGAGATGCCTACATGCGAGTCTTCACGACCGACCGATGGAGCCTCCAGGAAAGAGCGAGTCGCAGGCCCGATAACCGAGATCACTGCGTTGTCGTCGCTTCGATCGGCCACTTCGACATTGCGACCAATCCGATAGGTCTCGAGATGTTTTGCAAGCGCCTGCGCCGCGGGCACCTCGGCAACGAGCAGCAGGCGTTCAGGGTCGATCAGCAAAACACGACAGTCGGCGACTATGTGGGCCTTCCGATCGAGGAGCGCTGCGTAGAGACATGCGCCCTGCTCCAACCCCTCCAGGGCATTGGTCAGCTGGCCTTGGAGGAATTCGATCGCATCGGGTCCGGAGACTTCGACGGCGCCCAGCGTGTCGCGTCGCAGGTAGCCTGCCTCCTCGCTGAGAAGCCGGTAGCCGGCGTCGAGTTCGACGTCTGCTGCATCGTTTGATGCGCTTGGCTCGGTTGACCGTTCCATCGGTCTGCTGATTCTACGCTCGCCGGCTCCCCTCACGAGCATCAGCGAGCGCATCTAGACTGACCGCCGTGAGTCCAGAGCCGATCGCCGCATGAAGGGTTTATCGAAGTGGCTTAATCCCGAGCGCGTGCGGGAGACCGAAGAGGACCCGATAGAGGCGGTACTTCCGGGAGAGGCAGCAGTTGCCCGTGCCGCCCGTCACTCGCTCGAAGGGCGTCGGCGGGGCCTCGCTGGCATCTGGCCCTTTCTCGGTCCTGCCTTCATCGCTGCTGTCGCCTACATCGACCCAGGGAACTTTGCGACCAACATCTCAGCTGGTTCTCAATTCGGTTACCTGCTGCTCTGGGTAGTCCTGTTGGCCAATCTGATGGCGATGGTCGTTCAGACGCAGTCCGCAAAGCTCGGCATTGCCTCGGGGATGAATCTTCCCGAAGCCTGTCGCGACAACTTCTCCCGCCGGACGAGCTTTCTTCTCTGGGTTCAGGCCGAGCTGGTTGCGATGGCAACGGACGTTGCCGAGATAGTTGGTGCCGCGCTGGCACTCAACCTCTTGTTCGGGATGCCCCTGCTGGAGGCCGCGGCCTTGGCCGGTCTTGTCTCGTTTGGAGTGCTCGAGCTGCAACGGCGCGGTTTCCGCAGACTGGAGGCGGTGATAGCCGGCATGGTGGGAATCGTCGTTGCAGGCTTCGCGTTCGAGACCATCGCCGCAAAGCCCGACGGCTCGCAGACCCTTCACGGTCTCTTCGTGCCCGGGTTTGCGGGTACCGAGAGCATCCTGTTGGCCAGCGGAATCATCGGCGCAACCGTGATGCCCCATGTGATCTATCTGCACTCGGCCTTGACACAGCGCAGGGTGGTAGGCCGGAACGACTCCGAGAGGCGGAGGATCCTCGGATTCGAGCGGCTGGATGTGGTCATCGCCATGGCGCTCGCCGGTCTGGTCAACATCGCGATGATGGCGATGGCAGCAGCGCTTTTTTCGAGCGGCGAGTTCGGGGCGATCAGTTCGATCGAGGGAGCATTCTCTGGCCTGCAGAAGGCGATATCCGATCAGGCAGCAACGATTTTCGGTGTGGCATTGCTGGCTTCGGGCTTCGCTTCGGCCTCTGTCGGAACGCTTTCCGGTCAGGTAGTGATGCAGGGGTTCGTCAACCGGAGGATCCCCCTCTTTGCGCGACGGGCGATAACTCTGGTTCCGGCGATCGTGATCGTTGCCTTGGGGGTCGCCCCGACCGACGCACTCGTGGTCAGTCAGGTCGTCCTTTCCTTCGGAATTCCCTTCGCGCTCGTGCCGTTGCTGATGCTTTCGATGCGCAAAGAGGTGATGGGCGCTCTGGTCAACCCGAAGTGGGTGTCAGCTCTGGTGGCGGCCATAGTCGTTCCGATCATCTGTCTGAACGCATTTCTCGTCGTGCGACTGTTCGTCGGCTAGGTCCCACAGGCTAGGCTTACCGAGCGATGCCGCTCTCAGACGATTTCAAGCAAGTGGTCGATTCGCTGCCCGAAGGCTGGACCGACCTTTCCCTGGACCTCCGGGTATTCGACCCGGAGGACTACATCGACTCTGCGGTACTGCTTTCACAGATCAACGCCCAACCCTACTCGCGCTCCAAGTGGCATTGGCGGATCGAGGTGGCCAATCAATTCGGCCACGCGGCTGCGGCGCAGACCGTCGCCGGAATACTCGACCGACTCGATCGCGAGGGGATCGAAGGTGAGTTACAGGTTCGCGATGCTCAGGAGGGGAGGGCCGAGATAGTTCAGATGTGGGGCCGCCCCGAGAGTGTTCGCGAAGAGTTCCGCCACCGCCGCGGCCTCTGAGCAGATGGCGAGGATCGTCGTTGTAACTGGCGATCTCCTCTTCGGATCGAAGATCCAGCAGACGCTTGCGGGGGCTGGGCATGATGTGGAGCTTTCCGAGGCGGTCTCCACCGACGCCGATCTACTCGTAGTCGACCTCCCTGAGATGGATGATCTTTCCTCGCTATCCGATCTCGCCTGTCCGGTGCTCGGTTACTACTCACACGTCGACCCTGGGCCTCGCGATACTGCACTCGAGATGGGCGTCGAGACCGCGGTCCCGAGATCAAAGCTGGTCAGGGAGATGACCGATCTCGTCACCGATTTGCTTGACCCTCAGCGCGGCTGATCGCATCGGTTTCCGCGGGGCGGAATCATGCCGCGAGCAGAAGCTGCCTGCTTGCGGTCGAGCAGCTCGCCTTCGGCCGCCCAGTCGATCCAGTCACCGACGCGTTGTGCATTCACGGAAATGCTTTCAGGTAGTGCTGAGCCCTCGATC
>JBEIRY010000114.1:0-2131 GCA_040375675.1 Thermoleophilales bacterium
GGCCAGGTCGAGCTCCACGCCGGAGACACCCTCATCCTGCTTGCCGGACCTGACTTTCGCGCCAACTCGCGCCGAGGGAGGGACTTCCTCATGGTTGCGCGGATCGGCGGGCCTCCGCCGTCGGCCACCAAACGCGCGCCGTTCGTGGGATTGCTCGCACTCGGAGTCATCCTGCTCGCCGCCTTCGAGGTCCTCGACATCCTCGAGTTGGCGCTGATTGCAAGCGGCATCCTGCTTGCCACGCGCACCATCAGCGTGTCCGAGGCCGCCGAATCGATCGACTTCGGTGTCGTACTGCTGATCGCAGCTTCGTTTGGAATCGGAGAGGCGATGCAGGAGACGGGTCTCGCCGAGGAGATTGCAAGCGGGATGCTCAGCGTGTTCGGCGGCTGGGGCGATCTCGGAATCATCTTCGGCTTGGCTCTTGCGATGACCATCCTCACCGAGTTGATCTCCAACAACGCGGCGGTCGTGGTGCTCTTTCCGATCACGCTCTCGATCGCTGCCGATACTGGCTTGGACCCACGAGTGATGGTGCTGATGATCGCGGTGATGGCGTCGTCTTCGTTCTTGACCGCCGTCGGATACCAGACCAACTTGATGGTCTACGGACCGGGTGGCTACAAGTTCGGAGACCTGATCAAGGCTGGCTTGCCGCTGAGCATCACGCTGCTGATCCTGGTCACCTTGGTGACCTGGCAGTTGGCCTGACCAACCCTCCTGCGCTGCGAGGGCGAGCCGAAACTAGTTGGTCTGGCAGGCGTCTTGGTAGAGAGACTTCGGTACCGGCGAGTTGTTGCCGCAGACCTTGCCTCGGTCCTTCGGCACCCACACCGGGCCCTCGGCCTCGAATACAGCGGTGACAGTGACCTCGTCCTGGCCCGATCCTACGTTGGGAAAGGCAACCGCCCAGCCGTCGGCGCACTTGTAAGAGCCTGATGCGCTCGGAAGCGTCGCCTGCTGACCTTCGCCCTGCGCCTTGGCCCACGCCTGGACCGCGGTGGTCAGGGCGCCTTGCGAGCAGTCGGCGGTGCCGCCACCGATTGCCTCGGTGACGGTGCTCGCGGTTTGATCGACCACGGTGCTGACCTGCTCGGCCTTTTCTCCGCAGGCGGAGAGAGCGAATACGGCAGCGGTAGCCACTGCGAGAGTTGGAATGAGTGTCCGTGCGCGCTTCATGCCTGTGGGACTCTACTCACTATCGGAGGAAATGGCTACCCCGACCGCGATTGCCCCTAACTTCCACCTATGGGAATCCTCCTTCTGGGCGATGACGGCTCGCTCGCCTCGCTGACCGCCGAGGCGCTGCCCGAGGGCTCACTCTCGCTCACCAACCCCACCGACGACGAGGTCCGCCAAGGCCTCTCGAGCTCACCCGATGCTGTCGCGATAGTCACCCGCGACGACGTGCTGGCCCTGCGGTTGGCCCTACTAGTCGAGGCGATCACACCCGGCATCCACCTGGTGGTCACGATCTTCGACCGCACCGTGGCGGAGAGGCTTCGCGCTGCGGTGCCCGACTGCGAGGTTCTCTCGTTCGCCGAGGGCTCGGCGCAGCTGCTCGCAGAACCGTGCCTCGATGCCGCCGCATCGGGCAAGGCGTCACCGCTTCTGCGCGCATGGGACAGGGTCGTATCGGTCTTTCGGCCGGTACAGGCCGAGGCGCGGATTCTCGTGGCCGGCGTGATCGGGCTCGCCGCGATCATCCTCGCCGACATCCTGCTGCTGCTCCTGGCAACCGACCTCGGCCTGGTCGACTCGATCTACGGCTCTATCCGCACCCTCACCACCGTGCAGGCAGAGCCTGCGGTGAGCGAAGGGCCCGGCTGGCTAAAGCTCGCCTCGGCCGCCGGGATGATGATCACGCTGGGCTTTGCGGCGCTCTTCACCGCTGGCCTCATCCGCTGGCTGCTCGATCCGCGCTTGACCGGGATAGTGGGAAAGAGGGTTGTGCCGCGGCGCGATCACGTGATCGTGGTCGGGATGGGCCAGGTGGGTCTGCGCCTATGCACCTTTCTGCGCGATCAAGGAATCGGCGTAGTCGCGCTGGAGCTGGAGCCCGAGGCATCAGCCGTGCGCTTTGCCCGCGCCAAACAGATCCCCGTGGTGATCGGCCACGGCGAGGACCGCA
>JBEIRY010000098.1:0-3247 GCA_040375675.1 Thermoleophilales bacterium
CGGTTATGTACTGCGCCGCATCATGCGCAGGGCCATCCAACAGGGCCGCTCGATCGGCCTGGAGCCTCCCTTCCTCGGCAAGTTCACCGAGCGTGCAGTCGAGATACTCGCCCCCGCCTATCCAGAGATAGCCGCCGAGCAGAAGCAGATCGCGCGCTGGGCAAACGACGAAGAAGAGGCATTCGGCAGAACGCTCGATCGCGGCAGCCAGATACTGACCGAGATGGCTGAGAAGGCAAAGTCCTCGAATACCTCCTGGGTCGAAGCCTCCGATGCCTTCCTATTGCACGACACCTACGGCTTTCCCTACGACCTGACAAAGGAACTACTGGCCGACGAGGGTCTCTCGGTCGACGATCAGGGGTTCGAGGAACTGATGGATGAGCAGAGGACTCGGGCTCGCATGGGGACTGCTACGGCGCATGGATCCGAGGATCACCACGGGCGGGTTCAGGATTTCGCGAGCGTTGCCGCACCTACCGAGTTCGTTGGCTACGAACGCCTTGCTGGAGACACCAGCGTTACAGCTGCCGAAGCCGACGAGGATCGTGTTTTGGTCAAGCTCGAGCAGAGCCCCTTCTACGCCGAGGGCGGCGGCCAGGTCGCCGACTCAGGCGTTCTCAGGTGGGAGGGGGGCGAGGCCCGGGTCGCGGACGTCTATCGCCTGGGTGACGACCAGGCCTTGAGCGTCGAGGTCGCTTCAGGTGTCAGCCTCGAATCCGGCGCTCGGGTAGAGGTAGAGGTGGAGAGGCCTACTCGCCATGCGACCATGCGCAACCACACAGCGACTCACCTTCTGCACGCTGCGCTCAGGGAGAGGCTCGGCGACCACGTCAGGCAGGCAGGTTCTGCAGTTCGTCCCGAAAAGCTCCGCTTCGACTTCACGCATTCGCAGTCTCTCAGCGCCGAGGATGTTGCTGCGATCGAAGAGCGCGTTACAGACTGGATCAAGGAGAGCCTTCCAGTTCGGGCCCTGCAGATGTCCCGTGAGGCGGCTGAGGAACTCGGTGCGATGGCTCTCTTCGGCGAAAAGTACGGCGAATGGGTGCGGGTGGTCGAGGTGGAGGGGGTCTCGCGTGAACTCTGCGGCGGAACGCACGTAGCCAACACCTCCGAGATCGGGATCTTCAAGATCGCTTCTGAATCGTCTTCGGCGGCCAACGTGCGGCGCATCGAGGCATTGACCGGCCCCGCTGCGATCGATTGGTTCCGTGAGCGAAGCGAGGAGATCGAACGCGCCAGCGAGCTGCTGGGCGGCGGAGACGACCTGGTAGCGGCGGCAAGCCGGACCGCCGGTCGACTCGCCGAATACGAAAAGCAGGCTGAAAGCGCCAGCTCGGAGCGCGCCGGCGAGCTGGCCGACTCACTTGCCGATTCAGCCGAGCAGATTGGAAGCACCTCGTTGGTGATCGCCGAGGCCCCAGGTAATCCGAAAGAGTTGCTCGATCTCGCCGACAGAATTCGCCAGAAGGCTGGAGATGCCGCAGTCGTGTTGGGTGGTAGCGACGGTGACAAGGCTTCGCTTGCTGTCGTGTTTGGTGACTCCGCGCTTTCTTCGGGGCTCTCGGCAAAGGAGTTGATAGGGGAGTGCGCTGGTCTGATCGGCGGGGGTGGCGGCGGGCGAGACAACGCCGCCCAGGCCGGAGGAAAGAATCCTGCAGGTGTGCAGGATGCCTTGGCTGCTGCCCGTGCGGCTATCGAGAAGAAGCTTTCTTGAACGCACTTCGCGTGGAGACGGACATCCCCGCAAGGTGGGAAACTTCACTAGTGCGAGTTTTGGCCCTCGACCACGGAACCGTCCGGTGCGGATGTGCAGTCAGTGACCCGACCGGTGTTTTGGTGACTCCTCTTTCAGCTATCTCTCCAGACCCTTCGCAGGTGCAAGGACTCGTTGCCGAGCACGGAGTGGAGATGGTCGTCGTGGGGCTTCCACGAAATCTCTCAGGCGAAGAGGGGGAGCAGGCCGCTATCGCCCGCGCTTTTTCTGAAGACCTCGATCGGCTGCTGGATATCCCGGTCGAGGTGTACGACGAGCGTTTGACTACCGCGATGGCTGATCGCAGCGGCCGCGAAGGAGCAACCGCAGATCGTGATTCATTAGCTGCTGCGCACCTCTTGGAGGGCTGGCTTGCCTCACAGGAAGGGGGTCTCGAGTGACTCTGCCCGAGCAGCCGCCACGTAATCCCGGAGAGCGCCCACACCGCAGGCGAGCCACTCCGGCGGGCTCTCCCCCCAAGCGTCGCCCAGCCGAGCAGCGCAGCCGGCCCCGGCAGTCGAGGCAGGCACGCCCGGCAGGGGAGCCACGAGGAAATCCAAGACCGCCGAAGCGGAGCCGCGGAACCTTTGCGCGCAGACGTGTGCTGGCAGGCATCGTGTTGCTGGCCGGAATCCTCGGCGTCTGGTTCCTGATCGCGCTCTTCCAGCCGTTTGCTGGCGACGGCAAGGGGGAGGGGCGGATCGTGGTTACGGTTCCGGATGGGGCAAACGCTGGTCAGGTCGCCGAGATCCTTGCCGATCAGGGAGTTATCTCCAGCGGTTCGCTCTTTCAGCTCAGGCTTCGTCTTTCTGGAGAGAGTGGAGCGATTCTGCCTGGGCGCTACCTGATGGCCTCCGGTATGAGCTACGGGACGGCGATCGACCGCCTCACCGGACAGTCTTCTGACGGCTTGATCACCCTCACGATCCCCGAGGGTCTACCCCGATCGCAGGTTGCGCCGATAGTGGCCGATGTGGGAATAGAAGGTGACTACGAAGCGGCTACTGAGACTTTTCGAGGGTTCGATACCGCCAAGTACGGAGCCAAAGACCCACCGAACCTCGAGGGCTTCCTCTTTCCGGCGACCTATGAGCTCGAGCCCGGTGCGAACGTGGATGACCTGGTCTTCCAGCAGCTGGATGCGTTTCGTCAGAACTTCGCGGACGTGGATATGGACTACGCCAAGAAGAAGAACCTGACCCCTTACGACATCTTGATCATTGCCTCGATGATCGACCGCGAAGTAGTAGCGGCAAAGGAGAGACCCCTGGTTGCTGCGGTGATCTACAACCGCCTGCGCATCGGTGAGCCGCTCGGCATCGATGCAACCACCCGGTACGAGTACGACAGCTACACGGATCCGCTTACCTCGGATCAGCTCGAGACCGACACTCCTTACAACACCCGCCTCAACGCAGGGCTGCCTCCAACTCCGATCGGCAATCCGGGGCTTGCGTCGATCGAGGCAGCCGCGCATCCGGCAAATGTCGA
>JBEIRY010000080.1:0-6078 GCA_040375675.1 Thermoleophilales bacterium
AGTACGTCGACTTCTGCCTCGGCGACACGGGGGCTATGACGGGGCACGCCCCTCCTCCAACCGTCTCGGCGATCGACAACCAAGCCGATAAGGGCATAACCCTGATGCTCCCTTCGGCCGACTCCGCAGCGGTAGGAGAGGATCTGAAGCGGAGATTCGGTCTCCCCTACTGGCAGTTCGCGCTTACCGCAACCGATGCCAACCGGTTCGCGCTCCGACTGTGTCGGGCAATCACCCGACGACCAAAGGTTCTGGTCTACTCCTGGTGCTACCACGGCTCGGTAGATGAAACCTTCGCCGTAACCGATGCAGACGGCCAGACCGTTTCGCGGCCCGACAACATCGGCCCGCCGGTCGATCCCGCCGAGACCACGGTCGCGGTCGAGTGGAATGACCTCGAAGCACTCGAGCAGGCGCTTGCCACCGAAGAGATCGCTTGCGTGCTGGCAGAGCCGGCCATGACCAACATCGGAATCATCCTCCCCGACCCCGGCTATCACGATGCGCTGCGCGAGCTGACCCGCAAGTACGGAACGCTGCTGATCATCGACGAGACCCACACGATCTGCGCTGGTCCGGGCGGATACACCAAGGCGCATGGGCTGGAGCCGGACCTGCTGACCATCGGCAAGCCTCTTGCTGGCGGGGTGCCTGCAGCGACCTACGGAATGAGCGAAGAAGTAGCCGGTCTGGTCTCCGACTACATGGACTCGCTCGATGTGGCAGATGTGGGTGGAATCGGGGGGACGCTTTCGGGCAACGCACTCTCACTGGCGGCGATGCGAGCGACTCTCGAAGACGTGCTAACCGAAGAGGCGTTCGAGAGCATGATCGCCCGTTGCGAGCGGTTCGAGGACGGAGTAAACGAGGTGATCTCGGAGAACGATCTCGGCTGGCACGCGGTGAGGATCGGTTGCCGGATCGAATACAAGTTCCGCCCTGACCCGCCGCGAAACGGCAGCGAGGCAGTTGCTGCAGAGGATCACGACCTCGACCGGTTCATGCACCTGCATGCGCTCAACCGGGGAGTCCTGATGACTCCCTTCCATTCGATGGCGCTGATGTCTCCGGCAACCACCGATGACGACGTCGATCGACACACCGAGGCTTTTGCCGAGGCCGTCAGGGATCTGATCGGCTGAGTCTCGGGGGGAAGTAACCGTAATCGGTCCTCGCTACGCTTAAAGCGATGGCTGTCTCGACCGAAAAGGAAACCCTCCGCAATTACATCGGGGGCAAGTGGGTGGACGCAGCCGGCTCGGAGACCCTGCCGGACATCGACCCTGCCACAGGCGATCTGGCAGCGGAGGTTCCGCTGTCGAACCGCTCAGATATCGATGCCGCCGTAGAGGCCGCATCGGCCGCCCAGACCGAATGGCGTGCGGTACCACCGCAACAGAGAGCGCGATCGGTAATGGCCTTGAGAGAAATTCTCACCGAACACCGCGAGGAGATCGCAGCTCTCGTAACAGCCGACATGGGAAAGACCATCCCCGACGCATCGGCCGAGGTTCAGCGAGGCATCGAATCAGTCGAAGCCGCAACCGCTGTTCCCCACCTGATGAAGGGCGAGAACCTAGAGGGGATCGCAGGTGGCATGGACGTAGAGATGGTCCGCCAACCGGTTGGCGTGGTCGCCGCGATAACGCCGTTCAATTTTCCGGCGATGATCCCGCTCTGGTTCCTGCCTTTTGCGGTTGCCTGCGGAAACAGCTTCATCCTGAAACCTTCCGAGCGCGATCCACGGCCTGCCGTACGGATGTTCGAACTCGCTGCCGAGACAGGAGCCTTTCCTGACGGGGTGCTGAATCTCATTCACGGAGCCCGCGAAGCGGTCGAAGGCATCCTCGAACACCCCGGAATCGACGCGATCAGCTTCGTCGGCCAAGCAAGCACGGCCAGACTGGTCGCCACCAGATCTGCAGAGAGCGGCAAGCGGGTACAGGCGCTCGGAGGCGCCAAGAACTCTCTGATCGTGATGCCCGACGCAGACCTCGACAAGTCGGTGCCTGCGATCCTCTCTTCTTCTTTCGGCGCAGCGGGGCAACGCTGCCTCGCAGGGTCGGTTCTGGTTGCAGTAGGCGACAAGGCTCGCCAGGACGAAGTCCGAGACGTACTGGTGAAGGCGGCGAGCGAGTTGGTCACCGGACCAGGCGACGGAGCCGACACCGATGTCTGCCCGATGGTCGCCCCCGAATCGCGACAGCGGGCCGAAGATGCGGTAACCGCTGCCGAGAAGGCGGGTGATGAAGTAGTGCTCGACGGGCGCCTTGGAGGCGGAGACCCCGGCACCTTCCTTGGACCGACGATCGTCGAAACATCCGACGCCAACGGACAGCTCGCCCGCGAGGAACTGTTCGGCCCGGTGCTCGCCTTCTGGCGCGCAGCCGACCTCGACGAAGCGATCGAGTTCTCCAACGGATCTCGATACGGCAACGCAGGTTCGATCTTCACCGAATCAGGAGAGGCGGTGCGCCAATACCGCTACGGAATCGAGGCCGGCATGCTCGGAGTGAACATTGGTGTCCCCGCACCTATCGCCTGGTTCCCCTTCTCGGGATGGAAGGACTCGATCGACGGCGACCTGCACGCCAACGGAAACGACGCAGTCGAGTTCTACACCCGCAAGAAGGTAATTACCTCACGCTGGTAGTCCGGCCAGAGCCCGTCGCTCAGCCGAGCAGATCGAGTTCGTACTCGCGATAGACGCCGAAGGTCCCGCCCACTCGGTCGTAGACCTTCTGGGCCCGGTGGTTGTCGTCGGCGGTCAGCCATACCAAGGCCGCTGCACCCCTGTCGGTTGCACGCTCGGCACAAGCCGAGATCAGCGCATCGGCGATGCCCTGACCACGGGCCTCCGGATCGACGAAGAGATCATCGAGATAGCCGATCAACGAGCCACGGAGGCTCGACCACTTCCAGGCAAGTGCGGCAAACCCGACTGCGCCGTCGGGGCCCCGAGCGATGAACAGGCAGCCCCACCTCGGGTCGGTGATCATCGTCTCGGCGAAATCGCGCAGGCCATCGTCGGTTGGGTTGGATTCGTAGAAATCGCTGTATGCGCGCATCAGCGGCATCAAGTCAGCGATTTCTTCGACCTTGGCTTCGCGGATCTCTATGCCTTCGGCCAACTCCTTCGACCCGGGCAGCGGGTGCGGCTCTGGGCTGATGTCTTGTGGGTCAGTCATTGCTAACGACCTATGTGGAAGCCGATCATCTCGGGGACCTCTGAGACGAGGCGGTCGACCGATGCCGGGCTGTCGCCGATGTCCTCGGCTGCCTCCCGCCGCATCATCGCGTTTCGGATCACGCTGCCGCCAAGCCAACCGGCAAGACCGCCGGGTACGCGCTGCGGCTCTGGGTTGACCAAAGGCAACCGCGTCAACTCGTCTGGAACCTCGAGGACCAGGGAGGCGAGAATCTTGCCTGCCAGGTGCGATGGCCCCACTCCGTTTCCTGTGTAACCGAAGGCTGCATATACCGGGTCCGAACCTACCTGAACGATCGCGGGAAGATGGGTGGGAGAGGCGTCTATCGGTCCTCCCCAGGCATGGGTTATCCGACGGCCGACGAGACCAGGAAAGGTCTTCATGAGATCGGCGACCACCTGATCGATCACCTCACGGTCGATCTCGGCACGGCCTTCGATTCGGCCACCGCAAGCGATCTCTCCTCCTCCCCATCCAAAGGCGATGCGGCCATCGTCGGTCGTCCTGAAGTAATGGACGAGCCTGCGCCCATCGGTGATGCTCTCTCCGCCTGTCCACCCGATCTCCTCGAGCAGGTCGGGCACAGGCTCGGTCAGCGCGATGTGGCTCGAGGCAACCGTCAGTCTGCCCTTCAGAGGAGATCGAGAGCCTGCCATCGCACCTCCCATCGCGAGAACGGCAGCGCTGGAGGAGATCGATCCCGCGCCAGCCTCGATCCGGCATCCCCAGGGACCTGTGTCCATCGAGCGAACCGGAGATGACTCGTAGATCTCGACATTCGGAAGACCGGAGACGATCGTTCGCAGACCGAGCGCCAGGCGCCCTGGCTGAACCGTCGCCGAGTCCGGAAAGTACGCGCCCCCTCTGAACAACGGGGAGCGACAACGCTCAGCAACCTCGCCGGGCTCCAACTCTCTTGCCACCTCAGGCACGCCGTACTCGGTACAAGCGGCGACCTCAGACTGCCAGCCGGCATCTTGGGCGGGAGAGGCCGAAACCATCATGTAGCCACCCTTGTGAAACCAGGTGTCGAGATCGTGCTCGTCGCAGAACTGACCGATCTCGTTGACTGAATCAACCGAGGCACGAGCCGTCTCGATCGCACGCTCGGCACCGAAACGCTGGGCCATGTTCTCGAGGCTCGACCAGAGCGACATCACGAACCCGCCGTTTCGACCGCTTGGTCCATGCCCGCAGCGATCCTTCTCGACTACGACGACTCGCATCGACGGCTCGCGTTTGGAGATCTGCCAGGCAGTCCAGAGGCCCGTGTAGCCGCCGCCAAGAATTGCCAAGTCGCAATCGATATGCCTTTGAAGCGAAGGCAGGGGCTCGCGGGCACCAGCTTCTTCTAGCCACCAACCCTGAGTAGTGTGCTTCATGACTCATTTATACGGCGCGAGCAGGTGGCTGTGCTGCGTGGAAGCCGGATTCAGGGTCATCTGCGGCGATTAGGCTTCCTCCATGACAGTTGAAGGGCCTACCACCAAGGCTGTACTGCGGGCGATGCTGATCGCCGTCGCCGTCGCACTTTCGCTTTACCTCGTCTATCTGCTTCGAAAGCCGATCAGCTGGCTTGTGATCGCGGCTTTCCTGGCTCTGGCGGCAGCTGGACCGGTCAATTTCTTGAGCCGTTACATGAAGCGCGGATTGGCGATCGCGATCACCTACATCCTGATAATCGCGATACCGCTCGGCTTGATCGCGGGGATCACGCCGAGCGTGGCACACCAGGTCGAAAACCTGATCAACGAGGCTCCGCAGTACGCATCCGATGTTCAGGGTTTCGTCCAATCGAGCGACTTCCTGCAGGGCCTCGACAGGAAGTACAAGGTCGTAACCACCCTGAAGCAGAGTGCAAATGATCTGCCGAAGCACCTGCCTGATGCCGCCGGCACCCTGAAGGACCTCGGGGTCGGCTTTCTCAACTCGATCTTCGCCGGGCTGACGATTCTCGTCCTGAGCATCTTCATGGTCGGAGGCGGACCGAGATGGGCAAGGCAGTTCATCGAGTCCCAAAGGCCTGAACATGCAGAGCGGATCGAGCGCACCTTGAAGCGGATCGCCGACGCCGTCGGCAACTACGTGGCCGGAGCGATCATCCAGGCCACTCTTGCAGGAGTGAGCGCCTTCATCGTCTTGACGATCCTCGGCATTCCCTTTGCGGCTCCGCTGGCGTTGGTCGTTGCCTTCTTCGACCTGATTCCGGTGGTCGGCGCAACGATTGCCGGAGTTGCAGTGGGAGTCCTAACCCTTTTCGTCAACTTCCCGGTAGCGACCATCGTCTGGGCCGTATTCGTGATCGGCTACCAGCAGATCGAGAACTATCTGATTCAACCGCAGATCCAGAAACGCGCCTCGAAGATCGAACCATTCACGGTCCTGGTTGCGGTGCTGTTCGGAACCGTGCTGTTCGGGATCATCGGCGCGGTGCTCGCGATCCCGACCGCAGCCGCGATCCAGATAACCGTCAGCGAGTGGCGCGACTACCGAGCCTCCATCGCCGCTGATGAGAAGCCGAAGCGCCGCACCGCGAAATCGACGACCAGGGCAAAGAACAAGGCAGCGGCGAAGAAGCCGGCCAGAAAGCGCACCGCCTAGAGGTAACCGGGGGGCCGAGGCGCAGCGCCTCGATACCTGAAACACTTCACTCCAGTGAGGCGCGTATTCGCAATCATCGCTTTGGTCGTCGGGAGCATCCTGCTCTTCCACGCGTCCATTGCGCTGTACACAGAGCGGCAACTGCTCAATAACTCGCAGTGGACGGAGACCTCCACCGAACTGCTCCAGAACCCGAACGTGCGCAGTCAGGTCTCTCTCTATGTGGTCGATCAGATCTACGCAAACGTCGACGTCTCGAAAGAACTCA
>JBEIRY010000107.1:0-2474 GCA_040375675.1 Thermoleophilales bacterium
AGTCCGTGTCCCATGAAGTCACCGAAGAGCGGCTCCAGCCACCCCGCGAACAGCGGCTCGCCGATGAAACCGATCCCGATCGAGGCGAGTGTGATCCCGACCTGACAGGTCGCGACGTACTCGTCGACCTGATCCATCTGCTTCAGGGCGAGCTTCGCACTGCGGCTGCCCTGCTGGACGTACTCGTCCATCCGCGAGTGGCGCGAACGCACCAGCGCAAACTCGGCCGCGACGAAGAAACCGTTCGCCACGATCAGGAGCAGCACGAGGACCAGCAGCACAGCGGTCATGACAGGCGTGCACCAGACATCGCTTGCACGACCTGCAACTCGCGCCCGCTCACGGGCGACTTACCTCCGGGGTCCTCGTCTTCCATCAGCAACTCTGTCGAGACGATCAACGGGGTCGACGGCCCTAGGCCAACTCGTCGATCTTGCCGATCAACTCGAAGTCGGCATCGGTGATGCCGCCCTCGTCGTGGCTGGTGACAGATACCTCCACCTGCGACCAGGCGATCGCCACATCGGGGTGGTGGTTCATCTCGTCAGCCGGCGCGACGATCTTCGAGACGAACTCGACCGCGCCCTTGAAGTTCTCGCGGTCGTAAGACTTGACCAGGCAGTCCTCGCGGTGGCGCCAGCCTTCGTGTCCCTTCAACTTCTTCTTGATGTCGTCATCTCCGAGGAGAGTCAAGTTCTTGCCTTTCTTGGTCGCGGACGGTGTAACTGGTTGCGCCAATGCTAGTCACAACACCTCCCGGATACGGCGAATCCGGCTTGTCCTCGCCCTCGGGCTCTGCCCGCAGAGGTGAAATCCGACTGACCAGGATGCTCGTGGTGCCACCGCGCCGCTCTACCCGGCCATCTACCCGCAGCAGGCGCGAGAGCCTGAGCGTCAGCGAGTGCTCCTCGGCAACCGGCGGGGTGAGCACTGCGTTGAAGAGATCGTGCTCGTCTTCGAGCAGTACGAAGACCATCCCGTTGGCGGTCGCCGGCCGCTGCTTGGCCACCACCAACCCGGCGCAGGTGACCGGTCTGCCCTGCCTGATGCGCGTAATCCGCTTGCTGTCGCTCCAGTTGGCAGGGAGGCTCTCTCGCAAGACGCCGATCGGATGCTCGCCGAGCGATATCCCGGTCGTCTCGTAGGCCGACTGCACCTCCTCCCACCTGCTCTGCGCAGGAAGAGCGGGTGTGTCGGTGCCGCCTCCCGATCCGATCGCCAACTGAGTGGCATCGCCGGACCTGCTGGCCACCGCCACTGCGCCTGCCTGCCAGAGAGCCGGGCGTCTGCTGCTGGAAAGCCCCGAGCCGAGCAGCGAGTCGCAGGCGCCAGCCCAGGCGAGTCGCCGCAGCCCTGCCGGTGAGACACCCGATCGGGCCGCCAGATCAGCGAGATCGCGATAAGCGCCTTCGGCCTGTCTGACCTCCACCGCTGCCGATGCGTCATCTCTGGCCAGACCGCTGACGCAGGCAAGGCCCAGTCGCACCGGCGGCAGGCCACCGGGGCCGGACTCAGCGCCCGATGTCTCGACCCGACTTTCGACCGCGCTGAAGTTGACGTCAGCCGGCAGCACGTCGACTCCCCGGTGTTGCGCCTCGTGGACCAGCGCGTCCGGCGGGTAGAAGCCCATCGGCTGCTCGTTCAACAGCGCGCACAAGAACTCCGAGCCGTAGTGGGAGCGGAGCCAGGTCGACTGATACGCCAACAGACCGAACGCCACCGAGTGGGATTTGGGGAATCCGAAGCCAGAGAACCCTTCGATCTGACCGAATACCCGCTCGGCCGTCTCGGCCGGTACACCTCTGGATTCGGCGCCCGCGAGGAACCGCTCGCGGTAGTCGAGCAGCGCCTGATGTGAGCGTTTGCGGCTCATCGCTCGCCTCAGGCCCTCGGCCTCTTCCACGCTGAACCCCGCAAGCGCCTGCGCCACCCCCAGCACCTGATCCTGGACGACGATCACCCCGAGCGTCTCGGCCAAGACCGGCTCCAGCAGTGGGTGGTCGTAAGGCGGCTGATAAGACGGGTCGATCCGCTGCCTCGCCCGCCGCTCTACATAAGGGTGCACCGCACCGCCTTTGATCGGTCCCGGCCTGACCAGCGCCACCTGGATCGCCAACTCCTCGAGATCCTGCGGCTGGGTTCGCCGCAGCATCTGGATTTGAGCACGGCTTTCGATCTGGAATACCCCGAGCGTGTCGGCTCTGCGGATCGCATCCCAGGTGAGCGGGTCGTCGTGCGGGATCCGGCTCAGATCCACCCGCTCGCTCCGGGTGCGCTCGATCTCGTCCACGCACCTCTCGACCGCCGAGAGCATCCCGAGCCCCAGCAGATCTATCTTGAGAAAGCCCGCGTCCGAGCACGAGTCCTTGTCCCACTGCAGGATCCGCCTGCCCTCCATCGCCGCCGGCTGCGATGGGCACATACCGATCAGCGGTTCGGTCGAGACGACCATCCCGCCCGGATGCTGCGAGATG
>JBEIRY010000069.1:0-8874 GCA_040375675.1 Thermoleophilales bacterium
CATCGTCTGCGCAAGGCCTGTCACCTCGCTGACCGTCTCGCCTTTGGCGCGCAGCGCTATCAGCAGAGCGGCGGTCTGTATCTCATCGGCGCGCCCTTCCATGATCTCCTGCAGAGCAGCAGCGGCATGGTCGGTGGTCAGATGCGCGCCAGCGCAAACCTCGTCGATTGCTCTGGTCAGGATGTCGTTCGGCATCAGTAAGAACCCTCGAGGAAGTTACGGATCAAGAGCGGACCCTGCGGGGTCAAGACCGACTCGGGATGGAACTGAACGCCTTCTATCGGCAAAGTCCTGTGCCTGACCCCCATAACGACATCGCCGAAGGTCGATGTGACCTCGAGATCCTGCGGAATACTCGAGGGATCGGCTACCAGCGAGTGGTAGCGACCGGCAACCATTGGGCTGGAGAGTCCCGAATAGATGGCTTTCCCGTCGTGTACTACCTCGCAGTCCTTGCCGTGGATCGGCTCCCCGCGCACCACTTGACCACCGAAAGCTTCGACTATCGCCTGGTGCCCGAGACAAACACCGAGCAGCGGAGTCCCCGCCTCGGCAAACGCCTCTACCGCCTCTATGGACACGCCGGCTTCGCCAGGAGTGCACGGGCCCGGTGAGACGACCACGCGATCTGGTTTGCGGGCGACCGAATCGGCCACTGACTCGACATCGTTTCTCACTACCTCGACGACCGCGCCTATCTCCCCCAGGCACTGGACCAGGTTGTAGGTAAACGAGTCGTAGTTGTCGATTACGAGTACTCGCGGGACGCTCATGGCCACTCCGGCTGCTCGGATGCGAGTTCTATCGCGCGGAATATCGCCTTGGCCTTGGTGACCGATTCGTTGTACTCGTAGGTCGGCTTGGCATCCACCACGGTGCCACCGCCCGCCTGTACATGGGCCTGACCGTCCTTGACCAGAACGGTTCGAATGTAGATGGCAGCGTCGAGATCGCCGGTGTAGGAGAGATACCCAACAGCGCCTCCATACGGCCCGCGCTTGTGCGGCTCGACCTCGTCGATGATCTGCATGGCGCGGACCTTGGGTGCGCCCGAGAGCGTCCCCGCCGGCAGGGTGGCCTTGAGCACATCCATGGCGCTCACCCCCTCGCGCAGCATCCCCGAAACGCGGCTGACGATATGAAGCACGTGTGAGTAGGTCTCTACCGTCATCAACTCATCGACCTTGACCGTTCCGTATTCGCTGACCCTTCCGAGGTCGTTCCGTCCGAGATCCACCAGCATCACGTGCTCGGCCCGCTCCTTGGGATCAGCCAAGAGCTTCTCGGCGCGTCTGCGGTCCTCCTCGTCGTCGCCGGAGCGGGCGTAGGTGCCGGCAATAGGCCTGGTCTCTACCCTGCGGCCGGTCACCTTGACCAGCGGTTCAGGCGAGGCTCCCGAGATCTGAAAGTCACCGAAGTCGAGGAAGTACATATACGGGGAGGGGTTGACCGTTCTCAGGCCGCGATAGATGGAAAAGGCATCCATCTCGGTGGGAGCGGAGAACCGCTGAGAAGGAACTACCTGGAAAGCATCGCCCGCCTTGATGTACTCGACCACCCGTTCGACGTTCGCCTCAAACTCGCTCTGGCTGAGGTTCGACTTGAACTCAGGCGCAGGTGGATGCTCGTGGCGCTCCAGCTCCGGAAGCGGCTTTCGCAGCAGCTGGCGCACCTCTTCGATTCTTTCGACAGCGTGCTCCCAGGCCTTATCTATTCCACCATCCTCATCGACGAAGGCGTTCGCGAGGATGGAAAGCTCGTGCCGCTGATGGTCGAAGGCGACGATCACGTCAGAGATCATCAAAGACATGTCTGGCACCCCGATCGGATCGGGATTCGGCTGACCGAGCGGTTCGACCGTGCGCACCAGGTCGTATCCGAAGTAGCCCACTGCTCCCCCCGAAAACGGCGGCAGATCATCCAGTTTTGCCACCTCGTATCGATCGAGATATTCAGCGACTGCCGCATAGGGATCTGCCGCGTCGCTTACCCGGTCGGGCTCCGCATCCGGCGAGTAGGAACTTCCCCACTCGCTCAACTTTCCGTCGGCCCAACGAAGAACCGCGCGCGGCCTGAAGCCTAGAAATGACCAGCGACCCAGCCTTCCCTGCTCTGCCGACTCGAGTAGAAAAGTCGGTCCCTCCCCCCGGAGCTTCAAAAGGGCCGAAACGGGGGTTTCGCAGTCGTCGATGAAGGTACGACGCAGCGGAACTACATTGGCGCCGTCAGCCGTGAGAGCGCGCGCTGCTTCGAGCCCTGGATTGATCCCGTCGGCTACCTCCGCTGAAATGTCCCCTTCATTGCTCACGCGGCCAGTGTAGGCGTGGCAGTGATAAACGCTGAACGAGCGATGCCGGGCCGAATCAGTCGATTCCGAGGCGGTCGAGAAGGCCCTCGTCCCGCCGCCATCGCTCGCGCACGCGCACGCGCAGGTCCAGGAAAACCGGACCTCCCAATTCCCTTTCGATTTCCGGTCGGGCCGCGCTGCCAATCTCTTTGATCTTCTGACCCTGCTTGCCGATCAGGATCGCCTTCTGGGAGTCGCTCTCGGCCCAGACGAGAGCGCTCACGACCACCTGTCCCTCTTCATCTGTCGAAACCTCCTCCACCTGTACCTCCACCGCATGGGGCAGCTCATCCCTGGTTCTGTGCAGAACCTGCTCGCGAATCAACTCCGCCAGAACGATCTCGCTCGGCTGATCAGAGGTCTGATCCGGCGGGTAGAGCATCGGCCCTTCCGGCACGAGTTCCGCGAGCCTCTCGACTAGGCGATCCAACCCCTCTCCGGTTTTCGCGCTGATGGGGAAGATCTCGTCCACCACATCGAGCTCAGCGGTCTCGGCCAGCACCGGCACGAGATCCGGGTGCGCCAGACGATCCGCCTTGTTGACGGCGCAGATCACGGGCGTCGAACTGTTTGCGCTCAAGAGCGCCTTGGCGATGAAGCGATCGCCCGGGCCGATCCCCTGATCTGCGTTGACTACGAAAAGCACGACGTCGCTGTCGGCAATCTCGCGCTCGACCCTCGCCTGCATCCTCTTGGTCAGCTCATCGCGCGGGCGCTGCACCCCGGGGAGATCCGTCAACACGAGTTGCCAGTCCTCGGCAGTGTTGGTCGCAATCCCTCGAACCGCGCGGCGAGTGGTTTGAGGACGATCGCTGACTATCGCCACGTGCCCACCGACGAGTGCGTTGACCAGGGTCGACTTTCCTACATTGGGTCGGCCGGCGAGGCCGACAAAACCAGCTCGGCTCAACTGTCGCCGCCGGTAGTACCCAGATCAGCCAAAACCTTTGCCTGCAAAGCCAACATCTCGCCGTCATCGGTCTCGTGATCGAAGCCGCACAGGTGAAGGGTGCCATGGACGGCGGCTTCCACTACATCGCTCGCTTGGTCAGGGCAGATGAAGACATCCCCCAACTCGCGTGGAGCATCTCCTTCCGGAGTCTCGTCATCGATCGGAAAGGCGAGCACATCGGTGGCCTCGTCAACACCGCGGTGTGCGTAGTTGAGGGTTCGCATCCTGCCCTCGGCGACGATCTCCACCCCAACGTGGCCCGAGCTGACGCCAGCGGCCTCGAGAGCAGCTGCAACTGCGTCGCGCAGGTCCTCAGGGCAGTCGTTGAGATCGATGGTCAATTGCGGGCTTTTCGCTTCTCGGAAAAACGGCCGTACGCCTCGACTATTCGCTGGACGAGACGATGCCTGACCACATCCTCGCCGCCGAACCTGACGAAGCTGACATCGCCAATGTCATCGAGGATCTCGCCGACCTGAACCAGTCCAGATTGTGAATCCTCGCCGAGGTCGATCTGGGTCACATCACCGGTCACGACCATCTTTGAGCCGAACCCGAGCCTGGTCAGAAACATTTTCATCTGCTCGGGCGTGGTGTTCTGGGCCTCGTCGAGGATCACGAAAGAGTCGTTGAGCGTACGGCCGCGCATGAAAGCCAGCGGCGCAACCTCGATCGTCCCCCGCTCGAAGTAAGAGTTGACTCGATCGGGATCGAGCATGTCGTAGAGAGCGTCGAACAGAGGTCTCAAATAAGGGTCGACCTTCGCCTGGATATCCCCGGGCAGGAACCCGAGCCGCTCCCCTGCCTCCACCGCTGGTCGGGTGAGGATGATCCGGCTCACGTCTCCGCGGGAGAGACAAGCCACTGCGGCTGCCACCGCGAGGAAGGTCTTTCCGGTACCGGCCGGACCGATTCCGAAGGTGACGGTGTTGTCGCGAATCGAGTCCGCGTAGAGCTTCTGGTTAACCGTCTTGGGGGCGACTCTGACATTTCGGTGCTCCCAGACCACCCCCTCGAGAACCTCGGCCGGGCTCACATCCTGCTTCAACGCTCCGGTAACCGAGCCGATCGTCTCGGGGGCGAGCTCATGCCCCTTTTCGACCAACTCCACCAACTCCCCCACGACCTCCTCGGCAGCGCGGATCTGCTGCTCCTCGCCCTCGAGGGTCAGGACATTGCCGCGGAGAAAGAGGTCGCACCCCAGCTGCCCTTCGAGCTCCCGGAGAGTCGCATCCTGTGACCCCGCAAGCTCTGCGGCAATCGTGTTGTCGATGGTCAGCTGACTACGAGCCAAGTCGTTCGCGTACCGCTTCGCTGACACGGGAGCCATCGGCCTTGCCCGCGACCTTGGGCATAAGCGCTTTCATCACGCCGCCCATGTCCTTCTGTTCAGTTGCACCGGTCTCGGCTATGGCCTCGTCTACCAGCGTGCCGAGCTCATCGTCGGACAGCTGCTCGGGCAGATAGGACTCGATCAGCTTTGCCTCTGCCTCCTCGGCATCGGCCTGAGGGATCCGATCACCGTCCCGGTATGCCTTGGCGGCATCCAGGCGGCGCTTGCGCTCGCGCTGAAGAACTGCGACCTCGTCGCCATCGCCCATCTTTTCGTCCTGCTGGAGCTGGTCGGCGATCATGCGCAGCGTCGTGAGGCGATCGCGATCCTTCTCGCGCATCGCGTCTTTGACATCAGCTTGGACTCTTTCGAGGATTTCTCCCATTGCGCGTAGGGTAGCCGCCAGAGCACCCGCTAGGTCAGCGCCACCCGCTCGACCTCGCCCAGTGGAAGCTGGAGGAAGCGCGTCCCGAGCTCGGCAAAAGACTCGACATCTCCTGTGCAGAGGAATGAGTAGTCGCCCTCGCGCCCGCCGTCTGCGGTCAGATCACGCGCGGCAAGCACACGCTGACACCGCGCTGCGATTGCGTGCCCGCCGGTCACGAGCCTCACATCGCGTCCGAGCGTTCGCTGGAGCATCGGAGCGACGAGTGGATAATGAGTGCACCCGAGTATCACGGTGTCTACCTCGGCCCTCTTGAGGGGCTCGCAGTAAGAGCGAACCATCTCGACCACATTCTGGTCGAAAGGAAAGCCTCGCTGGATCACCGCGGCCAGATCAGGCGCTTCCACCTCGGTCACAGTAAGTGAGCGGCGCTGGGCGGCAAGAGCTTTCAGGTACGACCCGCTTCTGACGGTTGCCGGGGTTGCGAGTACTCCAACCCGGCCAGACCCGGTCAATGCCGCAGCGACCTCTGCCTCCGGTTCGATAACCGCCACGACCTCGACGCCGTGAGCAGCCGCGATCTCGCGTGCCGCTTCCAATCCTGCCGAGGCGGCCGAGTTGCAGGCGATCACGATCAGCTTGGTGCCGCGTTCGAGCAGGTACGCGGTGATTTCCCGAACGTTGTCGACTAGTTGCTCCTGGGTCAGGGCGCCGTAAGGAAAGCGGAGATCATCTCCCAGGTAGAGAAAGTTTTCCGCCGGGAGACTGACCAGACATTCGTGCAAGACCGTCAAACCGCCCACTCCTGAGTCGAACATCGCGATCGGAAGATCCGCAGTCGGCTGTGAGTGGCTCTGTGGTGAGCCGGGCAACGTCACAGCGCGCCTCTACGAGGGCTGGATGTACATCAAGAAGACGGCTACGACCGCAAGCAGGACACAGCTCCACCATGCGATCTCGAGGATTCGCGAGTTCTTGTCGAACTCATCGCTCTTGGCCTTTCCCACACCCGCCATCTCCGCGCCCTTGCGAAGTCTCGGCATGATCACCGCTCCCACGATCCCGAGCATCACGATCACTGCGGCGAGGCCGTAAGAGACCCAGGGATCGGAGAACTCTCCCTGCCCGTTACCCACCAGATAGAGACCTGCAAGCAGCAGGATCGTCAAACCGGGAGTAACCAGAGCCCGATTGACCCAGAGCATTGCGGTCATCACGCCTCCGATCGAGGCCGGTTCGCGCTTGCGCAGATGGAACATCAGAAGCGGCTGTACGAATAGCGGGCCGACGCCTGCGATCGCACCGATCACATGGATCGAGGTTCCAATTTCGGCGCCTGTGACTGCTGCGAATGGATTCATACTCAAGAAGATAACCGCATCACGAGACCCGACCACTCGCCCTCCTGACGACGCTCTACCTCTTTCAGGCCGGAGGCTGTGAAAGCCGTCGATACAGAGTCGACTTCACGGTGCAGCATTCCAGAGCAGACCAATACCTCTGGCGGCTTATCGATTGTGCCTGCACAAACCTCCAACAGGGGAGCGGTCAGATTTGCGACCACCGTCCTGGAGACTTCCGGGGGGCTCTCTCTGACATCGGCGCGGGTGAGATCTATCGCGACCCCGTTTGCCGATGCATTCTCGGCGACCGCATCGAGCGAGGCGGGCTCGCGATCCGATGCATGAACCGGAGACCAACCGAGCTTTGCCGCGGCTATCGCCAACACACCGGATCCGGTTCCCCAGTCAGACAGCGGCCCCTCTGCCCCTCCGGCGTCAGCGAGGCTGACCAGCATCTCGAGGCATAGGCGCGTGGTCGAGTGGGCGCCGGTTCCAAAAGCCATTCCCGGGTCGACGACGACGTCGATTTGCCCCTCCGTGGGTTCAAACCACGATGGCCTCACCCGCAAGCGGTCAGCGATCACGACCGGACGGTGGAAATCCGTCCATCGGTCCGCCCAGTCGTCAGGTACCTCGGTGGTGGTCACCTCGACCTTGCCACCGGCGCCGGTGACAGCCTCGATCTCGCCCAGATCTGGTACCTCGCCTGGCGCTCCGTAGATCGCGAACTCTGCGAAATCCGGACCCCTCTCCTCTTCTACTCCGTTGGGAGCGAGGTCGAGCAGGGCGAGTAGCACCTCGTCGGCCTGATCGGGCGAGCAACGGACGGCCAGGCGGATCAATCGAGTTCTTCAGCCAGACGCTCGGCTGCCTCGCGCTGCTTACGGCTGAGCTTCTTCGGAACACGGATCTCCACGATCGCGTGCAGATCACCGCGCCTGCCACCACCGAGCGTCGGCAGGCCATGGCCTTTGATCAGCACCTCGTCGCCCTGCTGTGACCCGGCCGGGATCTTCACGCTCTCCGGACCCTCCAAGCTCTCTATCTCGACCTCACCGCCCAACATCACGGTGGTCACCGATACCTCGGCCCGGGTGTAGACCTCAGTGTCGCGACGGGCGAAACGCTCATCGGGCCTGACTCTCACCTCCACATAGAGATCCCCCTGCTCTGCACCGGGCTGACCGGCATGACCAGCACCGTTGATCCGGATTCTCTGACCGTCCTCGATACCGGCCGGCACATCCACCTCCCAGGAGCGCTTGCCCGCTACACGCCCGGCGCCGTCACAGGACTTGCAGGGCTGCTCGGGAATCCTTCCCGTTCCCCCGCAGCTATCGCAGGGCCCGCTGCTGACCACTCGGCCGAATATCCCGCTACTCACCCGTCGAACCTCACCGACCCCACCACATACCTCGCAGGTAGAGAATTCCGTGCCCGTAACGGCGCCCTGACCCTCGCAGTCGTCACAGGGATTTATCGCGTCGAAGCTGACTTTGCGGGTGGTACCTGCAACGAGCTCCGGCAACTCGACCTCGATCTGGACACCGATATCTGCGCCAGAGGCGGATCCTGCAGCCTGCCCGAAAGCATCTCCACCGAAGAAGGCGTCGAAGATGTCCTGAATCCCTCCGGGTCCGCCCGCACCGGGTGACCATCCACCGGAGCGGAGGCCGTCGTGGCCGAAGCGATCGTAGGTACCGCGCCTGTCGGGGTCAGAGAGAACCTCGTAGGCCTCGGCCGCCTCCTTGAACTTGGACTCGGCATCGGGATCGTGGTCGTTTACATCTGGATGCAGCTCTCTCGCGAGTCGCCGAAACGCCTTCTTGATCTGATCCGGCTCAGCGTCTCTGGTCACGCCAAGGGTTTCGTAGTAATCAGTCGGCATCAAGCGAACCGGACGCTGATCAGCCTTCGTAGACGGTCTCGAAGAAGTGCGAAAGCTCGTCAGCCGCAGCCTGGACCGATGCGATCGCCTTCGGATAATCCATACGCACCGGGCCTATGACACCGACTGCGCCGAGGTTTCGATAGCCGAGGCCGTAGTTGGCGCCGACAACACTCACCGAGTGGAACTCCGGTGCGGGATTTTCCTCTCCGATCCAGGCGTAAACCGAATCTCTCTCCAAGGCGGTGCGCAGCGTCTCGAGGAGGTCCCGTCGTCGCTCCAGGGCCCCGACTATCCCAGCGGCACCTACTACTTCGTCAGAAACCGATTCCAGCAACCTGTCTGTTCCGTCCACGTAGAGACTCTCTTGCGCGGTACTTCCGAGGTCGGTGAAGGTGCTCTCGATCTCTGCGATGAACTCGCGCTCAGCGCGACCAAGCTCAGGGTCGGCGAGTCTGCCAGCGAGCATCCTCGCCCCCACACCTATCCCCGTCAACCTCTCGTTGAGGTAGCTGCCAGCCCACGAGACGAGGCCCGGGTCGACCTCGTCTGGAAAGGTGAGGACGCGCTTGGTCACCTCTCCGTTTGAAGCGATAACCACGACCGTGACTACTCGCGGGCGCAGC
>JBEIRY010000084.1:0-4802 GCA_040375675.1 Thermoleophilales bacterium
CGAGATCAGCGGCGCGAGGACTTCTTGGGCTTGGACTTCTTGCCGCGGGACTTCTTCTTGGCCTTCTTCTGCTTGTTGCCCTTCTCGGCCCGCGCGCCGCTGAGCGCCGCAGGCGAGTCGAACCGTTCGCTCGGGGTGTCTTCGATGACTTCTCCGGGCATCGGGGGGATGCAGAGTTCAGCTCCGTCCGGGCAGGAGTTAGGGGGCAGCGGCCTCATCGGGGGGATGCAGAGTTCAGCTCCGTCCGGGCAGGAGTTAGGGGGCAGCGGCCTCCCGGATCCGTCGCCGTTGATCTGACCGGAGTCACAGGCGGAGACCAGGAAGGCAATATCGCTGTTTACGATCGCGTCCCTGAACTCAGCGCCATTGCGGATCAGGGCGGCATCGAGTTCCTCGTTTGCCCCCCAGGGCCAGTCGATCACGTAGAACTGACCTTCTCGTCCGATCCACACCGTTGCCGAGGTACCGCGCTCGATCACGCACCTGTCAGTCGCAGGGTCGAAGACGATCTCGCACTCACCAGCGGCGTAGTTGCAACCCGGTACCGGGACTATCTCGGGCGGGTCGACGCAGATCTTCGAGCCGTCGTCGAGCGTCCAGCATCCGAAGGCCGGCTGCACATCGATCCGGTCGCCGTAGTCGTAGGTGCACTCGATCGCGGTGCGGTCGGCTGTGGGCTGGCACTCGGGCGGCAGCGGTGGGTAGGGGTTTTCGATCGGGGGGTCGCTGTTGAAACCGCCTCCATCTCCTCCCGAATCAGGCGTGGGGACTGAATCCCAGTCGCAGACCTCGCGCGCTCCAACGGAGTCACCCGCTGCTATCAGGGCGGAAAGCTCGCTGGCGCTCTGGCGTAGTTGCGCATCTGCTTCGGGGTCTGCGCCCCAGTTCCACCTGACCAGATGCCACTGGCTGCCCTTGTACAGCCAGAAGGATCCCGTTTCCGTGGAAGATTGCGTGTCTACGCACCGGTCGGTCGTAGGCTCGACCACGATGTCGCATTCACCAGCAGCGTAATCACAGCCGAAATAGTCGGGGGTATCAGGCGAGACTCCGTCACTCGTGGAGTCAGCGTAAGCAGTGGGTGCCGCGACCAGCATCAGGGCGGAGGCGGCTGCGATTGCGATCTTGGACTTCATGGACCGAGAATCCTACCGGCACGGTCGGCATTGGTGGTTAACCAGATGTTCAGCCGTTTGTAACGCGTGAAACTTGCCACGCCCAGATCCCGAGTACAGCGAGTACGGCGTAGAGACAGATGTCGAAGGTCGCAACCGGCAGGACGCTGATGATCGCGTCGTTTTCCGCGAGGAAGGGGATACCGCTGTCGCCGAGGGCGGCGATGCCGAGCACCACGATCACCAGCAGCGTGATCGACCCCACGAGTGCCGCCTGCGGCGCGTAGTCACGAGCGGCAAAGAGCAGCGGGGCACCGAGTAAGACGAAGGCGATGTTGTCCCAGCCGTTGCTCGCCAGAACGCCATAGACCTTGGTGGAGGTGACGGCGCTTCCGGTAGCGAAATCCGCGGTGTAGAAAAACCCGACCACGCCGGTGAGAAGCAGAAACGCTCCCACCACCAGACACCAGAGCCTCGCCGGCGAGGGCCCGGGCGAGGGGCGGGCTTCGAGGAGTTGCGATATCGCGCTCATGCGGGCTGAGCCTACGGTAATCCGCAATGGGCCGGAGGAGGCGCCCCTCTAGGCTGTCGGGCAGTGACCCCCGTCCAGGAGTGCTACCGACACCCAGGCCGCGAGACCGGCGTCAGCTGTTCGGCCTGCGGGCGACCGATCTGCCCTGCCTGTATGACTTCGACCTCGGTCGGGATGCGCTGCCCGGACTGCGCCGGCGAGAAGACCAAGGTCCACACCGCGCAGTCGATCGCAACCGGTGCCGAGCCGCGCGCCACCTATGCGCTGATCGCGATCAACGTGGTCGCCTTCCTGATCGAGTTCGCCTCGGGCGCCGGGTCGGTCGCATTCGGCGGCAACGGCGGCCTGGTGGCGAACCTCGCCGTCTACGGACCGGGCATCGCGGCGGGGGAGTGGTGGCGGATCGTCACCGGCGGGTTCCTCCATGCCGGAGTCCTTCACCTCGGGCTGAACATGCTGGTGTTGTGGATCCTCGGCCGACTGCTCGAGCCGGCGATCGGCACCCGCAAGTTCCTCGCTGTCTACTTCGCCGCGCTGCTTGCCGGATCGTTCGGTGCGCTGTTGCTCACCCCGGATGCGCCGACGGTCGGGGCATCGGGTGCGATCTACGGGTTGATGGGCGCCACGATCGTGGTCGCTCGCGAGCGCGGGGTCCAGCGGATCGCCCAGGAGATCGGCATCTGGCTGGTTCTCAACATCGTGATCACCTTCTCTGTCAACGGGATCTCGATCGGCGGACACCTGGGAGGGCTCGCCGCCGGTGTGATCTGCGGGTTCGCCGTCTCGCGGCTGCCTGAGCAGGGACAGTGGCTCGCTCTTTCGGCCGTTGGTGTCGTATCGGTGGTGGGCTCGCTTCTCACCGCCGGCGCCCTCTGACCCGACCCACTACCTCCAGATCTATCTCGCAAGTTCCGTAACGGGCGCTTGACTGGTCTGCCGAGCAATGCGAACATATGTTCGATTGCCTGTGGAACACCCGAAACTCACAGCCTGCGCTCGAATCCCTGCCTTTTCGCTCAGCTGTGCGCTGGGAGAGGATGCCAGCAGGCCTGACACACCACCCCTGGCGCTGGCTCCCGAGCCCGGCACAGCGCAGCTGATCGGAGAGTGTTCACCGGCCGCGACCGCCCTGGGAGTGAGGCCCGGGATGCGACTCGCCGAGGCGCTCGCCCACGACCACCGACTCGGACTGGTCCAGCCCGACGAGGCCACCGCGCATCGCCTCTGGGAGGAGTGTGTCCAGCGACTCGAGGGGATCGGCCTGGAGGTAGAGACATCGCGACCCGGGGAGGCTTACTTCGAGACCCGTCCGCTCAAAGGTCTGCTGGGTGGGCCGCGCGAGGTGTTGGGTGCGGTCGCGAGGCTCTTGCCGGGATCGGCCAGGTTGTCGGTGGCGCCGGGGAGGTTCTGCGCCTGGGCTGCCGCGTCTTTGCCAGACGCCCCAGGCGGGCGCCCACACGAGAGGGCTCTGGTTTCGAAGACCGCCGGGAGGAGATTCCTCGAACCCCTGCCTGTCTCGACCCTGTCGAATCAGATCTGCTCGGTGACCGATGGATCTGCTGCTGCACCGGAGGTTCAGGACATGCCGAACGAGCTGGAGCGACTCGGTCTGGCGACGCTGGGAGAGTTGGCCGCGCTGCCGGCTCGCTCGGTATCGGAGCGGTTCGGGCACTGGGGCATGCAGGCCCGAGATCTCGCCAAGGGTTTCTCTTCGCGGTTGACCCCGCGCAAGCCCGTCGAGCCGATCCTGGCCGAGATAGATCTGCCCGAGGCGGCGGCATCGGGCGAGCAGCTTTCAGCCGCACTCGACCGGTTGATCGCGGGGCTGCTGTCCCACCAGTTGCTCAAGGGCAGACGCCTGCGGTCGGTGATCCTCGCAGCCAAGTACTTCTCTGGCGCCGGAGCGAGAAGGCAGGTTGCGCTTCGCACCCCCAGCTCCAACCCCGCGCGGCTGGGGTTGGTCTTGAGGCCTCATCTCGACTCGCTGACCGAGCCGATCCGGCGATTGAGCCTCGAGGCAGGGGAGTTGGCCTTCGATCACATCGGACAGGAGGGCCAGCTCTCGTTTGCAAGCCCCGACGAGGAGCGCGCACGAAAGCTCGCCGAGGCCGTGCGCCAGACCCGGGCGGCGGCGGGGGTGGAGTCGGTGCTGCGGGTACTGGAGGTGGATCCCGAATCGAGAATCCCCGAGCGCCGCGCGGTGCTCGTGCCCTATCAGCCGAATGCCGCCGCGTCGGAGACGGCCTGATGCGCCCGATCCCGCTCAACACCCCGAAGGCGGTGAAGGTGGCGGCCGACCGCGCCGGCGCGCCCGCAAGGGTCGAGGGTGTGGCGGTCGACCAGATCAGGGAGGAGTGGCTGGTCGAGGAAGGCTGGTGGGGTGGAGAGCCGACGGCCCGCAGGTACTTCGAGCTGCTGCTGACAGATGGCCGGATAGAGGTCGTCTTCTGTGACACCGCATCGAACCGCTGGTTCAGCCAGAGAGCCTGAGCGGTGTCGGGAATCGGCGGCGAGCTCCACTGCCACTCGGCCTACTCCTTCGGCGACGGCGCGTCCACACCGGACGAGTTGGCTCTCGCTGCCGCCAAACGCGGATACCGCTTCCTCGCTCTGACCGATCACGAAAACTTGTGCGGAGCGATGGAGTTCGCCCACGCCTGCAAAGCCGCAGGGGTGAAGCCGATCTCGGGGTGCGAGTTGACGGTGGCCTCCGCCGACGGTGCGATCGGACACCTCACACTGCTCGCCGCCACGGCCAAAGGCTGGTCGAACCTCTGCCGGGCGGTCACCGAGGCACATGCATCTGGATCCTCGCCCCGGGTTGCCGGGCGCACCGACGGGCCGGTGATCGCCCTCGATCGTCTGGGGGATCTGGCTGAAGGGCTGATCTGTCTCTCCGGTTGCGCCGGCCAGGGGTTGCTCTGCGAGAGCTGGCATACGGATGGCGGAAGCGCCGGCGCAGGCCTAAGGCGAGCTCGGCAGCTGTGTGAAGTCTTCGGTCGCGATCGCCTGTGGGTGGAGATCCAGAGGCCGTTTCATCGCGACGATCGCGCGCGAAACCGCTGGCTTTCCGCGATCGCATCGCAGATCGGTGTGAGGTGTGTCGCGACCGGCAACGCCCATGCTCACGACTCCTCTCGCTGGCAGTTACAGGA